>DNTA01000023.1 GCA_003500135.1 Cytophagales bacterium
ATCTGAGGATGGTCTAAATAGCCTTCATTAGCCACGTCAAGCACGCCCACATCAATAATGGCCCGATAGGAGGTCTGTCCGTAATCTTCTTCGTTGATCTCAAATGACTCTCCGGATGGATTGGCCTCCATAGCGCCGATAGGAACCTTGGGTTTTTCTGTGATCTCAATAATTTCGGCATAAAGCTTAAACACATCGCTCTCCATTCCCGGTATGGTCTCTTCGGAGAACAGGTTATTGCCAAAGAATAGCGTTTCTCCTACTCGAAAGTGATTAACGCCGGCCGGGATTTGATGGCGAAATAAAAGGGGGATCACAACCGAAGTGCCACCGGTTACCCATGGTATTTTTCGATTAAAACGTGCTTCAATCAATTGCTCATACAAACTTAGCTGTACCAGCTTATCTTCAGAAGGCATTACTCCGTACAGGCAGTTCAGGTTAGCGCCAATACCGGTCACTTCGATATTTGGCAATTCAAAGATACGCCCGTAGAAGTCCATAAGGTTTTCCCCCATGATCCCTTCCCTGAGGTCGCCCAGTTCGATCATAATGATCACCTTATGGGTTTTGTTTTGCCTTCCTGCTTCTTCCGACAGCCACTGAATAGTAGTAAATTCGGTATTGAAACTCGCATCGGCGTATTTGATTACATTTTTGATACTGCGTTTGGCAGGTGGTTTAATATACACAGTCTCGACATCCGGATTGATCTTTTTGATCATTTTGAGGTTGGTGATACGTGCATCGCATATTTCACGAATGCCCATATCAATGAGGAACCGTATATACTTTTCTTCACCACATAGCAATTTCGATACTACCGCCCACTCTGTGTCGTGTTCTTTAAAAAGTTTGTCGAGGAACTCGTAATTGTGTTGTAGCTTGTTTTTGTCTAAAGTTATATATGCCATTGTTTAATCAACTATTATTCTTGGTATATCCTTTGGTAAGCGCGTAAGCAACTCATAGTTGAGCTGGTTACTCAGTTCACCAAATGAAGCCACGGAAATATCCAAATCACCCTGGCTCCCTATTAATACAACTTCATCACCCGGCTGAGGGTTCTCAACATTGGTCACGTCTATGAGCATCATGTTCATATTTACCAGGCCGATCACACTCACGCGTTGGCCATGCAGGAGCACGCGGCCATGATTGGATAGCGACCGGCTATATCCATGGGAATATCCAACAGGTATACTGGCCACGGTAATGTCGTTTTCAGCCATAAAGGTGGTGCCATACCCTACAAATTCACCGGTCTTGACCGATTTTATATCCATCAGGTGAGTTTTCCATGTGATTACCCGTTTTAACGGATCATGTTTATCCGGGTTTTTACCCAGGAAGTTTACAAATGTTTCCCGGCTGGGCCAGTAGCCATATTGCAATATGCCAATGCGTACCATGTCCATCATCGTTTTGGGAAAGTTGATCATGGCCGCAGAACAGGCAGTATGGTGCTTTACCCTTGGGAAACCTCTTTTTTCGAACCACTTAATGTGGTTATGCATCATTTTATATTGCCGCTGAATGCGGTAGTAGTTGGCCACGCTTTCTGCACCCGCAAAATGCGTACAAAGCCCTTTTACCTCCAACAGGGGCTCGTTTTCGCGAATAGTATTGAGGGTTACCTCAAATAGTTTTCTTGGAATACCGGTCCGGTTCATGCCCGTTTCCAGTTCGATGTGAATGCGGGCCGGTTTTTTCACCTTTTTCGCCGCTGATAAAGCCTGTTGCAACCTGAACTGGTCGAATACATAAAACTCGATATCGTTTTCCACGCACCATTCCACGGCTTCCGGTTCCACCATGCCCATGATCATTATTTTCACATGGTTTTGAAAACTTTGGTGTAGCGTATAAGCTTCAAAGGAATCAAAAACAGAAAAGTGCCTGATACCACAGTCTTTTGCTAAATGCGGAAATACTTCAATGCCATGGCCATAGGCGTTGCCTTTTACTACAGAGGAGTACACTCTTTCATCACCCACTCTGTTTTTCAAAAAGCGCAGGTTGTTGCACAGGGCCTCTTTACTCAACTCGATCACGGAGGTATTACGCATTATTGCTGATCAATTTGGTGAATGATATGATAAAACATTTTACTTCCGCTGTCTATCAGGCTGTCCGGAAAATCATAATCCGGATTATGCAGTGCCGGTGTGTTTTCACCAGCCCCAAGCCCAAACATCGCACCTCTGAATTTTTTGGTGAACAACCCAAAATCTTCACCCCATTTAAAGGGTTCTTTCTTTTCGTGGATATCGTATTTCAGCTCACAGGCCGCCTGCCGTATAAAAACAACAGCGGATGGGTCATTTTGGTTACTGAAAAATTCCTGTGTCCACGATATATCGCACTGAATGCCGTAGTGGTCGCAGATTTGCATAACCAACTCTGTGGCTTTCTGGGATTGCAACTTCATCACCTTATTGCTCCACGATCGAAAGGTAAAACCCATTTCGGCCTCACCTGCCGAGGTGCCATAGGCTCTTTCTCCCAGCTCGACAAAGATTGTGGTCACCAGGAAGAAATCCTCTGCTGTAATATCCGGTGTGGCAATATCAAGTAAGGCTTTGATGATATCAGCCGTGGGCGCTCCGGGGTTGATGCCATTCTCCGGTTCAGCTGCATGTGAAGTTTTGCCTTTCAAAGCGATCACCATGCTGCGTGCTGCAGGTGTGAAAGCCCTTTCTTTCACGATCACCTGATTCAGAGGATAGCCCGGAATATTGTGGAGTGCATACACAAAGTCGGGCTCTATATCAAATGCGGGGTCCTCCAAAACACCGGCTGCCCCTTCACCTACTTCTTCAGCAGGTTGGAAAACGAGGTGGACATCGGTCTTTTCCATCCTTTTTTCACTGAGCAAATTGGCCAGCGCTACCAGGATGGCAGTGTGTCCATCGTGTCCGCATTTGTGTGCTACCCGTTTTTTTGTCGACCGGTAGTCAAACTCATTGATCTCCTGAATAGGCAGGGCGTCCATATCACCTCTAATCAACACACTCTTCCCGCTGTTTTGGCTTTTAAATGAGGCCAAAACACCCGTTTTTCCTACCTTTTTTAATTCATCATGGTCCATCGATTCCAGGGCTTCCATCACGAGTGCCTGAGTTTGGAATTCCTCTCCTGATAGTTCAGGGTTCCTGTGAATCTTTTTTCTCAGTTCAATAAGTTCGTCTGTAGACATTTTTTCTTTTTACCTTTTCCATCTCATTTCGAGGTAAGGATTGGTGAAGCCCATCTTTTCGTAAAGGAACTTCGCCGGGTTGTCTTTTTCAACATGAAGCGCTATATCTCCTTCACTGTTATCAATGGTTGACTGCATTAACTTTTTGCCCATCCCCTTACCTCTTTGATTGCGGTGAACGGCAATATATACCAGTATGTTTTCAGGTATATAACCGCCCATTCCCGTCTTATTGATCACTACAGCGCCAACAGTTTCGCCATTTTCTTCTGCATGAACTATAAAGCCTCCCGGTCGTCCATCTATCGCCATGGCATAGTCGACTGCTTTTCTGATATACTTCCTGTCGTCGCCGTATTGATCGAGATATTCGTAGAGGAAAGATACTACTTTCTCCAGTTTTTCTTCGGTATAATTGCCTTTTGTTATGATTTCAATTGTAGCGTCCATAATTGAGTATTTGTCGTTTTAATATTGCATTATTGAGATATAAGTCGTCTTTCGATCATGTGAACCACCTGGTATACAATAAATGACACGGTCAATCCGAAAATAATTGGATCGAGGTTGTAAGGCAGTTCGGTATTTAAATATGTCAATACGAGTGTCAGACCGCCACCGCTGAGCATAGACAGTATCGCGCCTGTAGAATTCGGCTTTTTGTTAAAAACACCAGCCAGCACCGGTACCAGCAGACCCGATACCATAAAAGAATAGGAGAGGAGCATCAGGTCAAGTACATTTTCCATCGTGGAGGCTATGGTTATGGCTGTCGCTCCGATAATGAAGGTGATGATTTGAGAGAAGCGGAGCTCTTTTTTATGACTCATCCTTTTGTGTGTACTGATTATGTCAGTCATGATATTGCCTGAAGCGGCCATCAGGCAGCTATCGGCAGTGGATAAAATGGCCGAGAAATAAGCCGACATCATTAACCCCATTAGGCCAACGGGAAGCACATTTTTCAAAAGCAGTGGCAATCCTATTTCCTCATCAATTTCTGCCAGAGCTGTATAACCATCGCCTTCAAACATACCCTGAATAAGCGCAGCACGCGCAAACAGGCCCAATAATACACCCAGGAATGCCATGATCGGGTACTCGAACAAACCCGCTATAAACCAGGCGCGCTTTGCCGTTTTGACATCACGGCAGGCATATATTCTCTGGTAAAGTGTCATGCCGACAAACCAGATTGGGATTATTGTTATGCCCCAGTTGGCAAATTGAACCCAGGTGATGTTTTGTAAGGATAAAAAGGATAAATCAATAGTTGCTTTGAGCCCTTCTACGCCGCCGACACTATAATAACCCAGTGGTATGCCAATGAATAAAAGGCCTCCCATGAGGATGATCCATTGGATCGTATCGGTATAGATCACGGCTTTTAAGCCACCCATCACAGTATACACTACGGCAATAGAACCCATAATGATCAGGGCCTGGAAAAGACCCAGGCCGTCGAAAGTGGCGGAGGCAAGTTTGGCGCCTGCCAGTATTTGAGAGCTGGTAAAGCCCAGGTATCCGATAGCCGAAATGATTCCTGCTAGCAGGGCCACCCTTTTGTTGAAAAAGTGCTCAAATATCTGAGGGAAAGTAAATAGCTTTTCTTTACTGGACAGGGGGTAAACTTTTGGTATCAACACGATTGCACTGAGCCATGCGCCGATAAGACCGGTGAAGAGCATCCATGAGCCGCTTAGGCCTATTGTGAAGCCCAGGCCACCCAGGCCTATAGAAAACCCACCGCCAACATCGGTCGCCACTACCGATAACCCCACGTGGCCACTTCCCATGTCACGACCACCCACGTAGTAGTCTTCATTATTTTTATTTCGCCTGAGAAAATAGTATCCAACGCCTAACATGAGCGCCATGTAGACGAAAAATATGATGATATCTGCTATATGCATGGTTGTTTAAAAAAGTCGTTTTTGTTTCAACACAAAAAATTTAAAAAATTAAGAGGCCCTGGTTTGAATTAGAGTTGTTAAAGGAGCAGGAAATGTCCTTTTTGTGCTGAGTGATTTTTTTCGATCTTTCATTAGTAGATTAAATAGTTTCTACACGAACAAAATTAAGACAAATAAAAAGAATATGGAAATTTAAGTTCAAAAAGCTATTGTTTAACAATCGGATCGTTGATGGCCAGCATGGGCGCTGCATCGATCTTGTCGATATCCATTATTTCCACCAACATATGGATTGCTTCATTAAGTTGGTTGATTTTGTCGGGGGGCAGTTTGGCCAGTTTTTTCATCAGTTTCTCCTGCATCAAAGGTGGTATTTGATCCAGTAGTGAAGCGCCGTTGGAAGTGATGACAATATGCGAAACGCGCTTATCACCTTGCATTTTGGGCAGCCGCGCCAGAAATCCCTTTTTTTCCAGCCTTTGTACAATACCTGTTACAGTTGAGGCATTGAGGTTTAAAAAATTTTTAATTTCAGTGGGTGTGGCCTTATATTCCAGTTTGCTTTTCAGGTAATTGAGCGTGAGTAACTGTGGAATACTAACGCCGTATTCCTTCTCGATACGTTTGCTCTCCAGATTGATTGAACGGATGATCTTTCGAATATCAATTAACAGATTTGAGTAGTTGTTTTCCATAAGTTCGGAATAAAAATATGGACAAATATAAGTGGCATGTTTTGATTTTGAGAAATATTTTCTGTACAAACTATCGTTAGCGCCAGTTTTGCTACATTTTTTCTAAATTGACACAAAAGAAAAAACATGGAAGACATCATAGATTTGTTTAATAATGACCAGTGGCTTTGGCTGGTCATTCTAGGTACACTTTTTATTACTTTTATTGTTCACTTTTGGGGCTACAAAGTGGGATGCCGCTGGATTGCCAAAACAGATAATCATCATATAAAAATACTTTTCACTAAGGCGCGGTATCCTTCGCTGATTGTCCTATGGTTGATTGAACTCAATATTTTCCGGGGTTCATACCTCGAGACTAAGAGTGATAAAATATGGATAGACCATCTGATTTATATTCTTACTGTCACGATGGTCTCTTGGCTGCTCATTGCCATAGTGTTGGCTGCCAAGCGAATGATTTTATCAAAGTATGATATCAAACAAAAAGATAATCTCAGAGCGCGAAAGCTGCATACGCAGCTCAACGTCCTGAAAAATATCATTGTGACTATCATTGTCATACTGGGTGTTGGCATAGCGCTTATGACATTCGACCAGGTAAAACAATTGGGTACCAGCATTTTGGCTTCTGCTGGTGTGGCAGGGATCATTATTGGCTTTGCTGCACAGAAAAGTATTGCAACTGTGCTGGCAGGGTTTCAGATTGCCATGACACAACCCATTCGTATTGATGACGTAGTGATTGTAGAAAATGAATGGGGCAGAATAGAGGAGATCACCCTGACCTATGTAGTGGTCCTGATTTGGGATCAGCGCAGGCTGATAATACCGATCACTTACTTTATTGAAAAGCCTTTCCAGAACTGGACGAGGGAAAATTCTATGATTTGGGGCACAGTGTTTATTTATACTGATTATACCATGCCTGTCCAGGCTTTAAGGGAGGAATTGACCCGTTTGGTAAAAGGTACCGATTTATGGGATGGTAAAATCAATGTATTACAGGTTACCAATGCAACCGAAAGCGCCATGGAGATCAGGGCTTTGGTGAGTGCAGTTGATTCCCCAACAGCCTGGGATCTTAGGGTATACCTGAGAGAAAAGCTGATTGAGTTTATTCAAAAGGAATATCCGGAGTCTCTGCCAAAATCAAGGGTAATCATAAAACAATCTGATTTAACAAATAGTGCTACTGGTGCAAACAACAAAAGTCAAGTAACGTGATAGCATTAAAACAACAGTGTAGTTGGTAAGTGGTTGGTTTTCATGGTTGTTTGTTTTGTTTAAAAGGGTTACGACAGTTTTGCCGTAACCCTTTTTAATTCTAAACCTCATTATTTCACAGGAGGTAGCTTATTGTAATATCTGGGCCGTATGATCCTTGGTTTTGACCTTTTGGATTACCTCTTCAATTACTCCGTTTTCATCTATCAAAAAGGTTGTGCGAAGGGTACCCATGTATTTTTTGCCATACATGCTTTTCTCACCCCAGGTGCCGTACGCTTCGTGTACCTTATGATCGGTATCAGCGATAAGCCTGAAGGGAAGCGATTGCTTGTCGATAAATTTCTGATGCGATTTCTCATCGTCCTGGCTTACACCTACCACCTCGTATCCGGCCTTTTGCAGGGCCTCATAGTTGTCGCGCAGGTTACAGGCTTCGGCAGTACAACCGGGTGTATTGTCTTTAGGATAGAAGTACAACACTAACTTTTTGCCTTTGAAATCACTGAGACTGATTGATTCGCCATTTTGGTCTTTGGCATTGAAATCGGGTGCTTTGTCACCGGTATTTAATTCCATAGTATTTAGCATTTTTAGTTTCGGGTAAACCTATACTTTCAATAATGGAATTTAAACCAAAGGAAAACCAAAAAGTTTTTAATTTTAAGGGTTCAAGTGTTCAGGTTAAGTTTAATGTTACATGTTGAAGAATAAATAAGAGTGCATGGGTTAAAACTTCAGAAGTTCAGATTAAATGTTAATCGTATTATATCACTTTTTGAAATAGGAAATTAGAAATTAACTTAGAATAATTAACAATTACACGCTTAACCACTATATTAACAAACCATTTTAAGAACACTACCTTGATTTAACAGCGCTTGAAATGAAATTTACTTATTTGGTTAACTTCTTATTGATAGCCCTGCTCCCGGTTGGACATCATGTTTTTGGTGCGCAGGAGGATTCTTTGCAGGCCGATAATGGAACATTTGAGCAGAAAGACATTCGCGACCTGCTTAAAAAGAAAAATGCTCCCCCAAAGCCTCCCAAAAAAATGATGTTGCTTGTTTTGCCCAATGTAAGCTCCAATCCGGCAAACGGTTTGTTGCTAGGTGTTGCCGGTACTGCAGGTTGGTTCTGGGGGCCTAAAGAAACCACTCGTGTTTCATCTCTGGGCTTTAATGCCGCCTACACTACCAAAAAACAGTTTTTATCCTTTGCCAAATCGAACGTTTACACCAAAGATGATAAATTCTATCTTCAGGGAGATTGGCGATACTACATGTATAATGCGCCAACCTGGGGTTTGGGTACCAATGCACCCGATACGGGCAATATATCTCCATCGACGGGCTGGCAAGGCGCCGATCTTGATGAAACAGAAGGCGCTTATCCTCTTTCTTACAATTATCTGAGGTTTCATGAAATTGTAAGCTATCAGGTAAAGAAGAATTTCTATTTAGGTATTGGTTATCATCTCGACTATTATAATGAGATCGAAGATGAACTACTTGAGTTGGATACAATACCCAGGCAACTGACACCACATTTTATATATTCCGAATTAAACGACTTCGACAGAAAGCAATACATTTTATCAGGTGTGAGTGCAAATTTGGTATATGATACCCGGGATAACCTGATCAATGCATACGAAGGTTCTTTCGTGAATATCAATTACCGGTACAACCCAACCTTCCTGGGGAGCGATCAAAACTCATCTTCACTATGGATGGAATACAGGACCTTTCATTCACTATCTGTTAAAACACCCCGGCACCTGATTGGTTTTTGGTTGTTTGGCAATTTCCTGGTTTCGGGTAATCAACCCTATTTAACGCTTATGGCGCTGGGTGAAGATCAAAGGGCAAGATCGGGAAGAGGGTATGTTGCGGGCAGGTTTCGTGGTGAAGACCTGATCTATGGCGAGGCAGAGTACCGGTTTCCCATTTCACCTCGTAGCAGAATTATTGGGGGTGTATTATTTGTTAACTTCACTACGGCGTCAAACAGGTCGCGGGATATTGGTCTGTTCGAATACATCCGTCCCGGTGTGGGATTTGGATTCCGGTTTATGCTCAATAAAAACTTCCGTACCAACATTAACCTCGATTTTGGCTTTGGACAAAAATCAAAAGGATTTTATTTCTCGGGCACGGAAACTTTTTAGGGTTGTTATGTTACAGGTAAATACCATTCCTTTTGGCTTGCTCCTCCAATACAGAGTTTTATCCGATGGTTTTGTCATAACTGTGGTTGTTTGCTTTCGCAGGATATCCACCCGTTCAATGCATACATCATGTTATTTCAAAGTTGATCAAAACTTATCTACGAAACCTTACAAACCTTCCATTGATATGCTGAAGTAGCCTACGATTTGTTTATGATAAAAATTGAATGGGCATAAATGGCTTGCTTTATATTGAAAGGCTACCTCGGAATGAATTTCATTTAAAGCAATTATTTGTTATATGTAGTGATAACATTTTGTTGATAATTCTAATCGAACAGCATCAATAGCAAACAAAAAAACTTCTGGTTAATAACCTGTTTCGTTCTCTTGTGGAATTCAGGGTTTATAGGCGCCGAGTATGGACTACCCTATGCCAGCACATTCACCTTGTTGTTTTACCGTTACCTGGCCTTAACCCTGCTGATTTTCTTTTATTTGATATTAAGGGATCAATTTTATTGGGTGGGGTGGCGGGCGGCCTGGCAACAAATGATAATTGGTTTACTGTCGCATGGAGTGTGGCTTACCTGTGTCCTTTTCGCCATTGATTATGGGGTTCCGGCGGGCATAGTAGCCCTCGTTTTTGCGTTGCAACCCCTGGCTACCGGAGCCCTTTCCGGTGTGGTAGTTGGCGAACGAACTCAATGGAATCAGTGGCTTGGATTGATTATTGGTTTCTTCGGTGTGGCCATTCCTGTAGTATTACGGGTAGATTTTCAAAACGCTTATGAAGTTTTCGCATGGTTCATTCCTCTGGGTTCGGTTATTGCACTAACCGCGGCCTCCCTTTTTCAACGAAAAATCAGTCTGAAAAGATCATATGAGAACGTTCCAAAGGGTTTATCCCTTTTTTACCAAAGTTTGGCGTCCATGATATTCCTGCTGCTGCCTGCTATTTTTATCGAGGGTTTATCGGTGAAGTGGAGCCCTGTATTTGTCTCTGCATTGATTTGGCTGGTTTTGGCTGTTTCCCTTGGGGCTTATGTGTTGATGTGGATTTGATTGACCGATTAAAGACGACCAAGGTGGCATCACTTTTTTATCTGGGCCCTCCGATCACCATGCTCATGGCCTGGCTGGCTTTCGGTGATAAAGTAGCGCTTATAGATGTGTTTGGGTTTAATCCTTGTCTTCGTGGGTGTTTTAATGACCTATTTTAATTCTGGTTCAATATCAAAAAGTGGAATAAAGTGAGAGATTACGCATTTATGAACAGAATCTAAAAACTGGATTTGCTTCTGCCTTTTTTGACAAATGTGATATAAAAAGGGCATAAATTAAGCTTTATGATTGATGAAATTTAGAAGAGGATTAGTCATGTATCAAGTTAAAATCAATATAACCGTAAAAGGGACTCTTAAATTGAAATAAATGATTAAATTAATGGAATAAGTTAAGTAATAGCTTTAATGGTTGGTTGGTATGTCCGCTTTGAATTTCCGAATGTTCATTGTGATGTGCTACTTCATTCTGCTATTTCAGATGTTTAATTAATTAATAATCAAAATGAAAGCATTAATCTATGTGAGTATCGGTATGCTTTTTTCCTGTACGGCTACAAAAACACCAGTAAAAACCCCGCTTCTTGATCATTATACCTTCTTATTAACAGGAGTATCGACTGACCCGACGTATGGGTTTTCGGAGAAGAACCCTGTAGAAGTAGGGGGAGTTGACAAAGGCGAGGGGCCTTTAAACGAAAGAAGATTTTTAAATGCATTAGCCGGGCCCAATGGGGAGCCAATAAGTTATTACAGGGCTGGTAGTTGCTGTCCTGTAAAAAGTGAGAATGGATTCATGGGTAAAGCCATGCTTGATAATTACAGGGTTACCTGGGAAGGGTCTGCTGATACTGTTTCAATTTATATCAATATGTATGATTACGGTGAGTTAATGGCTCCGATAGGGTTTACTTTAAGGCCACAAAAGTAGCCGGCCCTCAGTCTAAAAAAAGGGAATAGAATTACTGATTTTTGTTATACATGATCAGAATAAACAAATAATGAAATACTCAGTCTTGCTTTGCTTTTTTGTGCTGGCTATATCTTAAATAAATAGCAGTACAAATAGTAGGTGAAGGATTTATATTGAAAAACCAGAATTATTATTATGGATTACAACCTTTCTTTTTTGGGTTATGATCTGGATTTCATGCCCTGAACCTAAAACACGATCTACAAATCAGAAAAATGAATAGTTCGCAATTCAAAGAAACTTTTCTGCCCAAAGAGCTGGTCCTTGAATTATCCCGTGACTTCCCGGATAAGGATATTGAAGCAAAAATAGAGCTTATTAAAAGTTATGCGGCGAAGATCGGATACAAATTCGATGCAGATGTTTTCGAAATACTGTTGAACAAGGAACTCGGTATTTGTCGATGGGAAGCGGGACAATATTCCTTGGCAATTACCCATTTTGAGCAAGTGATACATCAATTACCACCAAATGCTAATCCTACAACTTATTTTTTAGTAATAGGCCTTTTAATTCGTTGTAATACTTTGATCGCTGATTATGACAAAAGCCTGCAATGGGCGGAATTGGCAATGAATAACTTAAGCCAAACAAATAATTCATTTGACAAACTTAGCAGCCTGGTGGCATATGCCGATCTAGTAGGACGGACAAACAGGCCTTTCGCGCAAAAGTTTATACCGCTTATCAATGAGGTCATAAATGAACTAGGTTTTCCGGAAACGCTGAATGATCCGAATAAGACAATTGATTCCATTCAAAAAACCAATACGAAATGGAACAAGAGGCTTTCGGAAATAACTTTAACGAAATATAAAAACGAAGCTTCAGAAATGAAGGCTTTTGAGGAATACAGACAACAGTGTCCGGTTGGATGGTATAGAAATTATGCCGGGGAGAAGATTGAACAATTAAAAAATATGAAGTAGTTTTTTGGTTCAAAAACGAAAAATAGTGTACGATAAATCACCAAATTCAAAACAAAAGATCGTAGCGGCACGCATTTTTCTGATTGACGGTACCGGTGCACTGGTCACGGCGGCACTGCTTAGCCTGGCGCTGGCCAGACACGAGGCGCTCTTTGAGATGAAGCCGGACATATTATATTTTTTGGCATCACTTGCCGTTTTATTTGCCCTGTACTCTTTTACCAACGCTTTTTTAAAGCCAAAGAACCGGAGACAACCCCTGAAGGCAGTCGTATGGGCAAACACTTCATATTGCCTGCTTACGCTTGGGCTGGTGATTTATTATTATCACACATTGACATTATTAGGGATCGCGTATTTTATGGGTGAGATCGTCGTGATACTTCTTTTGGTTCGGCTGGAGACAAAGGTGATCAGAACCTATACATGACAGCCACTTATTTCTACTTGTTAATGCAAATTAAAGTTCAAAAGAGAAGAGGAGGCAATAAATTAGGAATAGGCAAGGTATTTCTTTTGAATCCAATTAAGGCAGGATGCCGGCTCAATTCAAAAGGGATAAGCTGTTAAGAATATAATTTTCAATTGATGCAAAGATTATAGGTTCATTTATAAAAATCTGATATATTTGATCTAAAATGCCACTCAAGACGCTAAGAGTGCAGTATGTTTCTTGTTGCCGCTGCTGAGATCATTATTAAAAACAAACCATTTCCGCCCGGTAACCACCATAATGTTTTCAATATTCTTAAATACTTTTTGTAATGAAATTGAAAGTAATTCTTTTTTCCTGTTTTATTCTCTCATTTGGCATACTTAAGGCGCAGAATGATTTCAGGCCTGGGTATATCATTGAGCATTCGGGTGACACCTTGTTTGGCCAGATTGATTATCGTGGCGACCTGCATATGAGCAATGCCTGTAAATTTAAATCTTCTGATAAAACTGTTCAGGAATATTCCCCCAAAGAAATCAGGGCCTATCGTTTTGACGAGGGCAAGTTCTACGTTTCTAGAGAGGTAGACAACAAAATGGTTTTTCTCGAATATCTCATAAAAGGGACAGTTAATGTCTATTATTTACGTGATAATAGCGGGGATCATTATTTTTTAGATAAAAAGGGACAACCTATGGTAGAAATACCATATGAGGAAGGAATAAAATACGTGGACGAAAGGAAGGTATATTACGAATCCAAAAATCATATTGGATTGTTGAAGTACTACATGCAGGATGCTCCGGGTGTACAGTCACAAATACAGTCCATCAGAAAACCGGAACATAAGAATCTGATTAAATTGGCTGAAAACTACCACAAGGCAGTTTGTGAAGATGAAGAGTGTATTGTATATGAAAAAAATGCCCCCATGTTCAAAATCATTCCGGAGATAGTAGGAGGGGTAATCAATTATACGGGGGTTGAAGACCTGGTCGATAAAAATTATACACATGTCGGTTTAATTGCGCATATATGGATGCCCAGGTTAAATGAAAAAATTTATTTTAGAACTGGTGTGTTGAGGTCCGAACTGGTGTTTGATGTGTTTTATTACGATGACATCATAGAGAATTATTACAAGATCCCATTTCAGTTGGAATATATTTTCCCGAAAGGCATCATCAGACCGAGGATGGCCTATGGAATGAACTATTATGTGCGAAAGTATTTTACAGTGTCATTTAACCTTGGGGCTAATGTTAAAATAACAGATACTTTTTTCCTAAGTGCCACTACAGATATAGAATACCGACCCTCATTGTTTATTATTCCCAATAAGTTTCTATCGTATTCTTTGAAAATGGGACTTTTTATTAATTTATAAACTCTTTAGGGCTCCGATATTAGACGCCGTTGCAGGTGTTCTTAACTGCAAATCAAAGATTCCATAGGAGTAGTTATTAACCGAATATTAAAAGATAATTTATTGATTAATGTCAAAAATGAACATATAAAAATAGTTTTTGGAATTCTATATAGCTCACAACTTTCTCAAGCAATTCTTGAAACTGGGAAAAAAGTTCATTTCAGCTTGTTATTAAATAAAGTATATGAAAATGAAATATCTACTATTATTTCTAATTAATATTTCAATTTTAAGTATGAGCCAAAGTTATCTTGTTGAGTTTGATAAATATAATTCAACTTACGACTTTAATTGGCGTGGTTTTGAAAGCGCCGATGAATATGAGAATAAATCAAAATTTATAGAATTTGTAAAAATTAATAATTTTTTGTAAGGTGAGCGGATTATGCTTCAACTACAAGAAAAGGAGCTACGATATAGTATAAAATCAGTGGATTTTAATAATGATGCTATTTCTGATATAATCTACAGCGGTCCATGGGGAGGTGAAGGAAACATTGTTCACTTTTTCATCCGGTATGATTCCGGTTTTCAAAACATTTTCACCCTAAAGCAAGGAATCACTAAGGTTGTTTGGAAAAATAACTTAATAGACAAAATTTATGCTCATGATTGGGGTTGTTGTGCAGACCCAACTTTAAAAAATCAAGTCTATAATGTCACGTATGCCAATAACATCCCGCAGTTTGAACTAATATGGGAGTCAATTGAACTTGAAGAATTTATAGTAAAACCTAAAAACTATTGGGAAAAACCTAAAAGATTCGAAATATCCAATGAATTATATAAGTTTAGAGGACAACCATATATTGATGACACAACGCAAAATTACCATTTGAATATAACCGGTAATACTATCGGATTATTAGAAAAAGGATTCAGAGGCTCTGCTTATGCATCCACAACTGATGATACCGGAAGAACCTGGTGGTATGTAACAATAGATTCTGAATATAAATTAAAGGATACCTACATTAAATATGAGTCTCGTAAATTCTCCCCTCATTTAGTTGGGTGGATCAGTAGTAGATATATCGCAGAACTTTCTGAAAAAGATTGATAAGTAAAACGCAACATTTCACTAAATAATTCATCCTTTTCTGTTATACAATCGGTTTCAGTAAAGTAAAAGGATAGCGATCTTTCTAGAATATACATACCAACCCTTCAAAAAAAGATTTCAAGAAGAGCCATCGCGGGAATATATTCTTAAATCGTACGCCCTTATCACGTATTTCTTAAGCACTCCCCATCGCATAAAGCATACACTGCCAGAAACTCACCGCGGTAAAGTTGGCGCCTTATTAGGAGAACCACAGAAACTCACCGCCGTAACTTGACAAGCTCACCGCCGTAACTTGGTGAAGTTACCGCCGTGGGTTTCCGGGCAGATTAAGGAAATGGTTTCGCGCATTCTAAACAAAAAGATAAACAAACCATAATCGACAATCCACGATTATATGTTAGTTTTGAGTTCAATAGCTGAACAACCCATTATGAAAAATCAATTCCCCATCCTTCTGCTCATCGTCTTGCTTGTGTCATGTGGTAAAAAAGAGACCCAAACCGAAGTTTTACTGCCCCATCGTATTGCGCCCGGTGAAGGCGAACAACCCGCTAAAGGTTTTGTATATCACGACGAGAACGAAAATCGTGTCAAGGATGCATCGGAAAAGGGCATAGGAGGTGTTTTGGTTTCCAATGGTACAGAGCTGGTGCAAACCAACGAACAGGGACAATATGAAATACCGGTTTCTGATGATGCCATCATTTTTGTCGTGAAACCAAAAGACTGGATGACGCCGGTCAATGAAGATAATCTGCCACAGTTTTACTACCTGCACAAACCCAATGGCTCGCCCGGCAATTTTATTTATAAAGGAGTGGCACCCACAGGTGAGTTACCCGAAGAGATCAATTTCCCGCTTCACATGGCTACGGGCTCTGATCAGTTTAAAATGGTGGTGTTTGGCGATCCGCAACCCTATAACATCGAGGATATTGACTTTCTGGCCGATGACATCATTCCCGAACTGATCGGTCGAAATGACCTCACATTTGGGATGACCATGGGCGATATCGTTGGCGACAGTCTGGATTTATTTTCCCCGTTGAACCAGACCGTTTCCAAAATTGGTATTCCCTGGTACAACGTACTGGGCAATCACGATGTCAACTATATGGCGCCTGACGATAAGTTGTCCGATGACACCTATGAGCGTGTATTCGGTCCGGCTACCTACGCTTTTGTTTACGGTGACGTACATTTTATTGTAGTCGATGATGTGATCCATGAAAGTAAAGTGGGATCGCGGAAATATGTTGGTGGCCTGCGACCCGATCAGTTTGATTTTGTATCCAATTATTTAAGCACCGTGCCTAAAGAGGACCTGGTGGTCTTAACGATGCACATTCCCCTGGCACAGCACGGCGACTCATTTCGAAAAAGCGACCAGAAAAAGCTGTTCGATCTCTTGAAAGACTTCCCCCATACACTTTCCATATCGGCACATACCCACGTCCACGACAACCGTTTTTTTCATCAGGGATCTTCCGACTGGCAACAGGCCACACCGCACCATCACTTCAATGTAGGCGCTACTTCCGGAAGCTGGTGGAATGGCATGCGAAATGAAACGGACATCCCACACACGATGATGCGCGATGGCACGCCCAACGGCTATTCGTTTATCACTTTCAAAGGAACCGATTACATCATCGACTGGAAAGTGGCTGGAAGCGACAATGACCATCAAATGAACATCCATGTCCCCCGGGGCATTGTAGCGAATTCTTCCGATACGACCCTGCTCACGGTAAACTTTTTCAATGGCAGCGAACAGTCAACATTGGAATACCGGGTCAAAGGCCTGACGGATTGGAGAGCAATGGACCGGGTTGATAAATATGACCCGTATTATAAAATGATTGCAAAAAGGTGGGAGCACTTTATAAGGTTAAAGTTTAGTGAGCAGTGGAAAAAGGATACGGCAACGGCATCTATGCCTTTTCCGGGCTCCCGAATGCCCCGCCCGCAAACTTCAACGCATATTTGGGAGGCCAATATTGGAACCGATTGGCCCGAAGGCCGGCATATCATAGAAGTGAAGGCAGAAGACCGTTACGGACGTACCTTCACAGCGTATCACACGATGCGGGTGGTTTCGCAGTGATTTACATTCAATCTGAACCAAAATCATGGAACAATAAGTAGCTTCTCCTTAATACGATTTACAAGCTCTTGATTTATGAAATGACCTGTCGAATGAGATGGCCCATTTTGCTCGAATTCCCCGATGACCTTAACTGGCTTCTCGCTCAATAGAAATATCTTATTCCCAAAAATGGCAGCTTCTTCAGGGTCGTGGGTGACGTAGATGACCGTTCGGGGATCGTCGGATAGTATGGCATGTACATTTTCCATAAGCTGTTGTTTGAGCAAGTGGTCCAGCCCTTTAAAAGGTTCGTCAAGCAAAATCACGTCCGAAGGGAAACTAAAGGCCCTTGCAAAAGATATCCGCTGGCGCATGCCTCCGCTGAGTTGATGAGGGTAGTAGTGCGCATAATCCTGCATTTTCACCAACTTAAGATGTTCATCTATCGCATCATTAATGGTGTCATTAGGCAGCTTATTTTTGAGGACCAGCCCGATGTTTTCAGCAGCGGTCAGCCAGGGTAACAGGCGGTCTTCCTGGAAAACAAAACTGAAGGTCTTATTTTGAAAATCGTCGATATTGCCTTTGTCAGGAAGAATGATTCCGGCAATAATCCGTAGCAGAGTGGTTTTGCCACAACCTGATGGGCCCAGAACACAGGTGGTTTTACCTTTGGGAAAAGAGAGGGAGAACCGGTTAAATACCTTTACTTCCTTAAAAGATTTGGAAATACCGTTTATGATCAGGCTCTTTTCCATGCTACCGTATATTTTTCCAAACCCGACAATAAAATATCGAATACAAAGCTAAGCAACACCGCTAAGATCGCCCAGCTGATCACTTCCTGTACCTCAAAATAGCCGTATGCCTCCCGCATTCTGGAGCCTATTCCATAAACCGGCTGGCTCAGTACCTCACCAATAATAATCGCCCGCCAGCCAAAACCGAGAGCAGTTGAAGCGCCGCTAAAAACAAAGGCGGAAATCGACGGCAGATAAACCGAGCGCAGCTTATCCATGCGCGATAGGCCATATACCTGTATCATTTCCTTAAACGAAGTATCAACTTCCTGCATGCCTCGCGTAATATTGGTGTACAAAATGGGAAACATGGTAATGAAGGCAATTATTACCGGTACGCGATCTGTCTCAAACCAGATAAGTAGCAAGAGGATAAATGCCACAACCGGTGTGGAGCGCAAAACGATCAGAAGCGGTTTTAAAAAAGCATGAATTCCGGTCCTCCAGCCCGAAAGGATGCCCGTTATGAATGCCAGCACAAAGGCGATTAAAAAACCGGCAAGCCCCCTTAAAACAGTGCTGAAGAGGTCAGCCATGGAGCTCTTTGAAAAAGCAATTTGCAAAAATGTAAACAGGGTGTCTTCAGGTGAGGGCACAAGATTATTGGAAGCCGTTGCTACAGATATTATCTTCCATACTATCAAAAGCACAGCTATCCCGGCAATGAATAAAACGCTATTTTTTGTAGTAAAAGTCTTCATCGGGTATCCGGCCACCTATTATTTTTTTATTTGTGGTGTACAATAATTCAAGATAATTCTCCAGCGTTTCTTTTTGTTCAAATCCATACTCAAAATCAAGGTGGCACCGCGGAATGGCCGAAGCTACCACTTCAGCATGGTTGCCAATTTTGTGTTTTACCGCCAGCCTCCCGGCCTCTTTTGTATTTACATTGGTCCATTGTATGGCTTCTGCATACTGTCGGCACCACTTAGTCAATTTCGATCTGTTTTCATTGGCCCACCCTTTCCGCACCATCAGCGCGGTCTGTGCAAGCGGTACTTCTTCACCGTACATCTGGCGCCAGCGTTCGGCGAGGTCAATCAGCGCTTTGATATCCGGGTTTTGGTGTAGCGCCTGGCTCACCATGGGTTCAGGAATAACCCCCAATGCCACACGTTTGGCTAACAGGGCGCCCGACAGTTCAACAGGGGTCGGAAAAGTATAATCAAGCGTCAGATCTTTATCCGGTTCCAATGCATGTTTTTCAAGCAAATGCCTGAATACGATGTCCGGGGTCATGTTGCGTGGCAACACGGAAACCTTTTTGCCCTTCAGGTCATCAAAACGAGTTATTGCCGTATCGTAACCTACCAGAACAAGGGAGCCCCAAACCGGAACGCCAACAAGTTGATAGGGGAAATCATTGTTGTACAGAAGCGCAGCCATGGTAAATGGGATAAGCGCCAGGTCGACTTCTTCACTTGCCATCATGGCTTTGATCAGTTCCGGGTCGTTTTTGATGATATAGTTTAACTGGCTTTTAGGGTCTTCCAAACGGTTTTCATTCATCATTTTAGCGAGGCTCAATCCCGTAGGGCCATTTAAAGCCACCACATTAAAGCTTGAGTTTTGGCTTTCGCTTCCGCAGGCCGAAAGTAATAATCCGATCAGCAGATATAGGCAAAATCTTGATTTGCCAATCCCGGAATTATCTTTCGTTTTGATGACACTAGTCATATGCTAAGGCTAGTTTGTAGAGTATTTTTATATAAATAAAAATGGATTTCAATTGCCCGATTTTCAACAAATATAAACATGCCTTCCGGTAAACAAATATTTTTCTATGTTGTGTTATCACTCTTTTTGAGCGCTGAACTGTTTGGGCAATCCAGTATCCTGTCCGGGCAAATCGTGGATGAATCAAAGAAACCCCTTTTAGGCGCCCTGGTATACATGAATAATGACAAGGAAAAGAGGCAGGATTTATCCGGGCCGGTAGCGCAGGCCATCACCAATGCCGAAGGCAGATTTATCATTCGCGTGCCCAATTCGGATCATTTGACCCTTACCGTAAGGCATTTGGGTTATGCCACGCAGCACAGGTCTGTAGGAAATGGAGACAGCGAGTTTATTATCGTGCTACCGGAAAAACCGTTGCCATTGGATGAAGTCACCATTTCAAGTCTGAAAGGCGAAAAGCCCTATCAGGAAGCGTCGGTCCCCGTGGCGGTTTTAACATCAGATCAGTGGCAAAACTGGATGCCTCGCGATTTGCCGGAAGTACTGGACAATATGCCGGGTGTTTCAAAGGCGAGCGACGGACCGTGGGCAAACAGTGTTCACGTACGAGGTTTTGGTGAAGACCGGCTGGTGCGCATGATTGATGGAAGCCGGATTGAAACCGCAACTGATCTTTCCGGCGCTTTATCCACCATCGATATGAGTGATGTGGAAAGAGTGGAAGTCATCAAGTCGGGCATATCGAGCCTTTATGGCAGCGGCGCTCTTGGTGGGGCCATCAATGTGATTACCCGTAGTTCGGAATATAACTCTCAGCCCTATTGGCATGGCAGCGCCGCACTGGATTATCAGTCGGTAAATCAGATGTGGGCGCCTAAAGCAACGCTTTTTGCCGGCGGTCAAAAGTGGAACGCCAAGTTGCACTTTGGTTACCGCGACGCCGGAGACGCCTATTCGCCGGACGGACCGATACCGAATAGCCGGTTTACTGATTGGAATTTGTCCGGAAGGATCGCCGTTCGTACATTTGAAAACCATGAATTTTCGATCAATTATCAGAAATATGAAGGCAGCGCCGGCATTCCCGGAGGTGATAATTTCCCAAATAGCGCCCGCGCATCATACCTCGATTTTGACCGCGAACTGGTATCCCTGGAATACCAGATCATAGATTTGTTGCCTACACTGAAGACGCTCTGGGCTAAGTATTATCACCAGGATATTTTCCGAAATGTGGAAGTTATCCCCAACGTTCCTTCAAATACGAATGGAAACATAAGGGTGACCCCTCAGTTGCTAAATCCTTCGGCTACCCATCTTACCAATGGAGGGCTTATTGAAAGCCAATGGGTTTTTGGTGGGAGGCATGAACTAACGGTAGGTTGGGAATTGTGGCAGCGCGACCTGGAAAGTCAGCGGACCAGGTATATTCTGCAGGAAGTACTCGCCCCTGCCGGAAATGTGGTCAATAGTATCGACTTAATCAAAGGCGAGACACCCATTCCCACGTCAAGTTTCCAGAGCAATGGGGTTTTTGCACAATACAATATCCGCATTTTGCCAAAACTGGATTTCACCGCAGGAGGAAGGCTGGATCGGATCACACTGTCCAATGAAGAGAGTCGCGATCCGGAATATTTGATCAGAAACGGTGAAAGAACAGATAATCCACCGGGCCAGATCATCGTATATCCTGATACCTCCACTTCCAATACAACCTGGGCGCTGCATGCCGGTATTTCTTACCATCTCAACGAAGATATTTCCCTGACGACCTCTTATGGCAGGTCTTACAGGGCGCCCTCTCTGGAAGAGCGGTATAAGTTTATCAACCTGGGAAATGCCATAGAAATGGGAAACCCTGACCTGGTACCTGAGCAGGGTAATTTTCTTGATGCAGGAATAAAAATCAATACCTCGCGAATTCAACTGACCGGAAATGTGTTTATCAACTATATCGACAAAATGATCACCATGGCCCCGGCCGATTCGGTGTCCTTTTTTATCAGTGACGATGCAGGCCCTTCACAAAAGACTTTTGCCAGGAGATATCAGAATATCAATAAGGCGCTACTTTCGGGGTTTGAAGTCAGTGTCGACTGGTTGGCATATTCCTCGGGTGTAGCCTACGGGCAGTTGAACTATGTCAGGGGCATTGATAGAAGCAAAGAAGAAAATTTGCCACAAATCATACCCTTTAACGGGATGATAGGCCTGCGGCAAAAAGTGAGGGATGCAGGCAGTATTGATCTCAGGGTGCGTCATTTTGCAGCTCAGAACAATGTGGCAGAAGGTGAAGTGACAACTGATGCCTACACGCTTCTGGATTGCTTTTTTGAGTCGGAACCACTACGAATGAGCGGCTGGCAATTACAATTTACTGCAGGAATAGAGAATATTACCAATACACGGTATCGGAACCATCTGTCTACAAACAGGGGGTTCTGGATGCTGGAACCGGGACGTAACATAAAATGCAAAGTAAGCATTTTGTGGTAGGCCTGATGTTCAGAATGGATAAGATTATGACATAAGAAATCACATATTAACCAGATTTGTTTATGGAAACGCTACATGAAGAAATAACCGATGAAATCAGGGCTATCCTTGATAAATGGAAACCGAAGGAAGGTAATCTGATAATGATCCTCCACGGTGTTCAGCAGCGCTACGGCTATGTACCGTGGAACATTTCGAAGTTCCTTGCCAGCGAATTGTCCGTGCCTCTCGCCCGGATATTTGAAGTGGTAACCTTTTACAACTTCTTCAACCTTGAAGCCCCTGCCGATTATAAGATATCTGTTTGTACCGGAACGGCTTGTCATCTAAAAGGAGCGCCGGTATTGATCCAGGGATTAAAAAAACAATTGAAAATCAGTCCGAAAGCACAGTATACGGAAGACCGGAAGTTTAAGGTAGAAGAGGTACGATGTGTAGGCTGTTGTGGACTGGCCCCTGCTATGGTAATCAATGAAGAGGTATATGGCAGGCTAAAGCCGGAAGATATCGAACCTACCTTAGAGACAATTAAGATCGAAGAAACATCTTAAAAGATCACGACATGGAAAAACTAACTTTAAAAACTACGCAGCGCTACCGGGAACAGCAAAGAGCGGTAATTGAAAAACGGTTGAAGCCAGATCAGCTTACAGGTGGACAGATGGAAGTCATGGTTTGCCGATCGACAGGCTGTGAATCAATTGAAGCAAAAAGAATTCTGGAGCGACTCAAAAAAGTTGTCAATTCCAAAGGATTGGATGACAAAATACATATTACTCAGACAGGTTGTTTTGGGTTCTGCGAAAAAGGGCCCATAGTGAAGGTTCTACCGGAGAACGTCTATTATGTGATGGTAAAGCCTGACGATATTGAGGAAATTGTGGAAAAACATTTTGTTGAAGGTAATATCGTTGATTCAATGTTGATGGAGGAACAACAAGGTAAGACGGGCAGGCGTGAGGAGATCAGCCTATTTAAAAAGCAAATGCGTATCGTTTTACGGAACAATGGGAGGATAGATCCCGAAAGTGTCAATGAGTATATTGCTGTGGATGGATATACAGCCCTGGAAAAAGTTCTTAATGGAATGACACCAGAAGAAGTGATCGCAACCTTAAAATTAGCCGGGCTAAGAGGCCGGGGAGGAGCTGGTTTTCCCATATGGCAGAAATGGACGAATGCAAGGAAAGCAATAGGAGAAAACAAATTTATTATCTGCAATGGAGATGAAGGTGATCCCGGCGCATTCATGGACAGTTCCGTTCTTGAAGGAGATCCACATTCTGTCATTGAGGCCATGGCCATAGCGGCTTACACCATTGGCGCTTCCAAAGGATATTTTTATGTACGCGCGGAATATGGTTTGGCCATCCGACGCATTCAGGTAGCCATTGACCAGGCCTATGCACTTGGATTGCTCGGAAAAAATGTCCTAGGTAGCGATTTCAGCTTCGACCTCGAAATCCGGTTGGGCGCCGGCGCTTTTGTTTGTGGTGAAGAAACCGCACTGATCGCTTCCATAGAAGGGGAGCGCGGTACACCACGGCCAAGGCCACCTTATCCTTCCATCAGTGGGCTCTTTGGAATGCCAACTGTCATCAATAATGTAGAGACTTTGGCCAATATTGCACCGATCATAAATAACGGCGGGGAATGGTTTGCTTCAATCGGTACGGAGACATCCAAAGGAACCAAAGTTTTTGCCCTTACCGGAAAAGTGAATGTCTCCGGACTAATTGAAGTACCTATGGGCACCACCATCCGCGAGATTGTTTTCGATATCGGCGGAGGAATAGCCGGTGGTAAGAAGGTCAAAGCCGTACAAACCGGTGGTCCGTCCGGTGGTATCATTCCCGAAAAATATTTTGATACACCTATCGACTACGAAAGTCTTAACTCACTGGGGTCAATGATGGGTTCCGGGGGCATGATCGTTATGGACGAAGATGACAGCATGGTAGACATTGCCAAGTTTTACATTCAGTTCAGTGTGGATGAATCGTGCGGTAAATGTGCGCCATGCCGAATTGGAAACTATCAGATTCTTCAAATACTGGAGCGCTTTGGAAAGAAAAGAGGAAAAGAAGACGATCTGGAGAAGCTGCATGATATTGCATTTGCCATGAAGAAGGGTTCGTTATGTGGTTTGGGTCAAACATCGCCCAACCCGGTTATCAGTACCTTAAAGTATTTCCCCGAGGAATACAATGAAAAAATCAGGAAACCTAAAATAGTCCAGACAAAATGACCATGATTAGAGCTAAGATAAATAATTTACCCGTTGAGGTGGAGCCGGGTACGTCAATACTTAAGGCAGCTAAATTGCTGAATATCAATATCCCGGTGTTGTGTAAACATCCCGACCTCAAGGCTTCGGCAGCATGCGGTATTTGTGTGGTGAGAATAGCCAACTACAACAATAAAATGTTGAGGGCATGCACCACAGCCGTCGAGGAAGATATGGAGATCATCACCCATGATCCTGAATTGACCAAGTTGCGGCGCACCATATTGGAGTTGATCCTGTCATTTCACCCGAATGACTGCTTGAATTGTGGTAGAAACGGTAGCTGCGAGCTGCAGGATCTGGCAGCCAGCTTTAGTATCCGTGAAACAAGGTTTGATCCCAATGTGGAAAAAAAAGAACGCGACGGTTCTACTGAGGCAATTGTAATGGATGCAGCCAAGTGTATCAAGTGCGGGCGTTGTATAGAAGTATGTCAGGAAATTCAGGATGTGTGGGCGCTAACCTTCCTGGATCGTAGCTACCAGGTCCGCATGCGGCCGGCCGGGGACCTTTCCCTTGCGGAGTCACCTTGTATTAAGTGCGGTCAATGTAAGATCCACTGCCCCACAGGCGCCATATATGAATATGATGACACCAAGGAGGTATACAAAGCTTTACTGGATGAAGAAAAATATTGTGTGGTTCAAATCGCACCCGCCGTTCGTGTATCAATAGGGGAGGCATTTGGGTTGGAACCCGGGAAAAACCTCACCAAAAAAGTGTATGCAGCATTGCGCAGACTAGGATTTAAAGGTGTTTTTGATACAAATTTTGGCGCTGACGTAACAGTGATGGAAGAAGCCAGCGAATTTGCTGAAATACTTACCAATCACCCCGAAAGGCTACCATTGATTACCACATGTTGCCCTTCCTGGGTCGATTTTATGGAGAAAAGGTATCACGATTTAATACCTAATTTCTCTTCTTGTAAATCACCAATGCAAATTACTGGAGTGTTATCAAAAACGTACTATCCTGATACAATAAGTGTAAAGCCTTCAAAAATCTTTTCAGTTGCGGTAATGCCTTGTACCTCCAAAAAGACGGAGGTTAAACGGACGGAAGAAATGTTTGCTTCGGGTAAACAGGATGTCGATGTGGTGATCACAACGGAAGAACTGGCCAGGATGATCAGACAGGCGGGTATTGATTTTATCAATCTGCCCGATGAGGAGCCCGACTATGTGCTTGGCGCCTACAGTGGCGCTGGTACCATTTTTGGGGCTACCGGTGGAGTGATGGAGGCTGCACTTCGTTCAGCATATCATTTTATTACCAAAGAACATTTGACTAAGGTTGAATTCAATGATGTCAGGGGCATAAAAGGTATCAAAACGGCTGAAACGACTATAAATGGGAAAACGATACGGGTGGCTGTGGCGCATGGTCTTGGCAATGTATCCAGGGTATTGGACGAAGTGAGAAGCGCAAAGGAAAAAGGTGAAGAAACACCCTACCATTTCATCGAAGTGATGGCTTGCCCAGGCGGATGTATTGGTGGCGGCGGACAACCCGGAAAGATATCGAACCAGATCAGAATGGCGAGGATAGACGCCTTGTATGAAGATGACAAGGAACAGCGCTCGCTCAGGACGTCATATAACAACCCTTATATCAAAATCCTGTACGACAAATTCCTTGGTAAGCCGTTAAGTAAAAAGTCCAAGGAACTGCTGCACACCAAATATATTGCGCGTCCACAGTATGTGAAATAGATCTAAAAATTAAACCGGCCATGACTGCTGATTGTCATGGCCGGTTTTGGTTTTCCAACATTTGTCAGGATTGTCAACTATTCAGTCGCATATTATTTATAGACGATTATTGAATTATAGGCAATGATCAGGAATGCTATCGCCTTCACCATGCCTGATCCACCAATTTTCGTATCATCACCAAGGCTTTTAATGCCCATGCCATATTTTGTTGGGAACATAAGCGACATACATGCCGGGATCATTACCAATGCATATATACCGATATATCCACCTACCAGAATAGTGATCATGCAGCCTACAAAAGCAAGCAAAGCCAATGCTGTCAGAATGTTTTGGGGCTTGATAATGCGCATCAGGAAGGTGCAAATAAAACGCACCACCAAAAACATAATCAGCGCAAGGATACAATAGGTAGCGCCCGCCTGCTTTGCCGTTCGTGGCAAAAGCGATTCCATACCGAGATTATCTACAATATTGTATAATCAGGCAGCTACCGTTCCATCGTACAAAGCTTATGCATTATCCCCTCAGAAGTAGTTTGGTTGGCCACTGCTTCATTCAGGTTCATCTGATCCATTACTTAACGGATGGTAAAATACCATACCGCTATCTGTGAACTGACATAAAAGAATTGTGCACAAACTGCCCAAATGTATTTTTTGTTTTTAAACAGCCGCTTGAACAGGATTTTAATATCAAGCGACTTATCATCTTATTTAAGGCCCGGCATTTTGGTAATACGGATCAGTAACAATAAAATATGCATTACCCCACCAACGGCCATACGGATATTGGTCACAGCAGTTAGCTCAGTGTGATGTATGTTGGCGAGCTCGGCAGGAGAGGGCAAGGCCCTCGCCCTCGCACTCATCACGTTGAGTTGTGACAACACAAATACCTGGCTGATGATAAAGCCTGTAATGGCGCCAAAAGGGTTAAATGACTGCGCAAAATCAAGTCGTGCCGAGGCCGGTTTGCTGTCGCCCAATACGTACACATAAGAGTTTGTCGATGTTTCGAGAATGGATAGGCCTACAAATAAAATTAAGTAGCGCCAACAGAAACATTAATAAGCCAAATGTGTCTTATCCTCAAACCAGTTGACAGTTTTCATTAGATTTCCTGAATTTGATTTACCGTCATCAGTTGATCTCCTGATTGTACTTTACAAAGTTTTTGGTTTTCCTGATGTGCTTTGTCACCGTTGATCATTTATCCTGGTTTTAATTGACCATTTAACCAATTTCCCTTATTTTTTACCCTTTTTATTTTATATCCTGTCTTGAGTTGACAACTAATCCTGATGAGCAAACAGATCAAAGAACTCTTTTCCAACGGAAAAACCACCGTTATAAAAATAAGTGAAAGCTGCGCAACATCGTGGTGATCTATTCGATCAATGAGAGATCAATTGAAAAATTGCCCGAAAAAACCGGCCAGAAAAGGTTTGGCTAATCAACCATGGGGATGTCCTGACCTATTCAACTCAGGACTTAAACCCAATAAAACAGAAAGGAGGAAACAACTCAATTATGAATTATTGACAGCTAAATTTACCTTTATGAAAAATCAGCAAGGACAGATTTACTTTGCCTCATGGCCAACTATACCTAAATTATACGGATCTTGAAATGTTTAAACTGAATTGCTGCAAATTTCCGATATTTAATTAAACCAATCTCCTATATTTGTCGTCGATTTGAAGACGACTGGGTATGAAGGAACGGAAACATCAACCACAAAATATGCTTGATAAGCATTTACATAACTTTTATATCTCGTAGAAGTTGGAGGGAGATGTATTTCTTGAATGGGTAGAAGGGATAAATCTACGACATGCCAAGGACAAAATCCAGCTTAAGCATTCCGAAGCTTACGATCTAATCGACTGGACCCATGAACGGGAAGAAGATTTGACCGCTTATCTTACTAAAAATGACAAAGTGCATATACTTCGCAAATAACCATATCGTTGTGGATTTTTAAAAACACTTTAAAACCATTCTTAAACGATATCATCCATTTAAGTAAATGTGCCTCCTATCGTTTAAAAACGATGGTTATTAACCCAACACAAACGGAAAAAAATCGTCTTTTCTTTGGAATTGTGACCTAAATCAAACTATTATGAAAAGCATTTCATCAATCCAAGCGGCTACTATTCATCACAGCATTTTACCGCCTGTCAATTGTTAACATATTCTTAACACTTCATATAAAACTATTTAAAGGTTTAATAGTAAAACGATAAAGAAACTTTAAGTAATACGGGAGTTTCCGTAGTTTTACATGATGAAGAAAGAGGAACAAGAGATCAAGGAAGAAATTCTGGAAGCAGCATATAAGTTGTTTTTCAGGTATGGGCTTAAAAGTGTTACCATGGATGACATGGCCAAAGAGATGTCGGTTTCCAAAAAGACACTTTACCAGTATTTCAAAGATAAGAACGACGTAATCGAAACGGCCCTAACCAAACACATCGGGCAGGAAATCCATTGCTTCGACACGCTTAAGAAAGATTCTATCGACAGTATAGAATTGATCCATAAAATATCCAGGCATATCAGGTCGAGCTTGGGCAACATTAACAGTACACTGCTGCACGATCTGGAAAAATACCATAAAAAGGCCTGGAAAAAATTTAAGGAGTTTAAACGAAACTATATCTATAAATGGATGGAAGAAACCCTGGAGGAAGGCAAAGCCGAAGGACATTTTCGAAGTGAAATCAATTCGGAAATACTGGCCAACCTTAGAATACTGGAGATCGAAATGTCGTTTGATGCGAATGCCTTCGATTTTCAAAAGTACGACCTTGCTACGGTCCAGGGGCAACTTTTTGATCATTTTATTTATGGCATTTTAACTGAGAAAGGACTGAAACTATACCAAGATTATCAAAAAGAGACAATTCATGAAAATTAAACCAATCATCTTAGTACTGATTTTTGCTATTGGGGCATATGACAGTGTACGGGGTCAGGCGCTCGAGATGGACCTTGAAGAATGCCTGGAATATGCCTATGAACACAACCAGACATTATTGAATGCACAGTTGGAAATAGCACAACAAAATGCTTTTGTCGGAGAAACCATATCGGAAGGTTTGCCGCAGATCAATGCGAATGCTGACTTGAGTAAAAATCTTGTTTTGAGAACAACATTTTTACCGGCTAACTTTTTTGATCCCAATGCACCTTCAGATGCCGATCCAATACCCGTCCAATTCGGAACACCTTATCAGGGAGATGCTTCTCTTGGTTTTACTCAAATGATATTTAGTGGTTCATACTTTGTCGGGCTAAAGGCAGCCAAAACTTACAAAGAATTGTCCTCTAAAGAGCATATCAAAAGTAAAATTGATGTTTCCGAAGCTGTTACTAAGGCGTATTACAATGTTTTAGTCACGAAGGAGCTTTTAAAACAATTGGAGGCCAACTACAACAGATTGGACACCCTTTTAAGAGAAACCACACTAATGTATGAAAACGGTTTTGCGGAAAAGATTGATGTGAACAGGGTTACAGTTGAAAAGAACAATCTGGAAACAAGCCTTCAGAATCAAAAGAGATTATATGAAATCTCATTTCAGCTTTTGAAGTTTCAAATGGGAATGCCATTAAAGCAGGAAATCGAAATTAAGAAAACAATTGCCGAGCTTGAGGTAGATTATATGAAACAGCTAGATGAAGAGGCCTCATATTCAAGAAGAATTGAATATTCTCAACTTCAAACTCAACAAAGATTGCAGGAGTTAAATCTACGCAATTTTCAAGTTCAGTATTTGCCAAGTATAGATTTGTACGGTAATTATGGATGGGTATCCAATACATTGCAAGCAGATGAACTTATGTCGTTTGACGAGCAGTATTGGTTTAATTATCAAATTTTAGGTTTGAGAATGACAATCCCAATTTTTGATGGTTTATACAAAAGCTATAAGGTACAGCAAACCCGAATTGAACTGGAACAGATCAATAACAACATCACCATAATGAAAAACAATATTGATCTGGAAGTTCAGAATACCAGAACCTCATTGTTGAACAGTATTGATAATGCACGGAACCAGGAAGCCAACATGGGACTGGCTGAGGAGGTGTATAATACCACCAAGATCAAATATCAAAACGGTGTGGGTTCTAACCTGGAGCTAATAGAAGCCGACAACGCTTATGTGACTGCCCAGGCCAACTACTACACTGCCCTTTATGATGCCTTTGTGGCATTAGTAGACTACCAAAAAGCACTTGGAATACTATTGGAAGAACAAAACGAAGAAACTGAAAGCATAAATGACTGATAAAATGAAAGCTACTACTATTCTACTATTAACAGCTTTATCCTCAATAATGATGTTGTCATGTCAGCCGAAAGATGAGCTGGCTGAAAAGAAAAAAGAACTCAAATCACTCAAAAAAGAGGTAAGTGAGAAGCGTGAGAAAATTCTCGAGCTTGAGAAAGAGATCGCAGCAGCTGATCCTGAATTTGCCAAAGTCAATCGAAAGGAACAGCTGATCACAGCAATACCTGTTAAAAAGGATCGGTTTGTACACTATGTTGAGGTAAGTGGTTCTGTAACCTCTGACCGAAATGTGGTGATCAGTTCCGAAAATATGGGGGTTATTCAGAGCATCAGAAAAAAAGAAGGAGACTTAGTGCGGAGAGGTGAAACCGTAATTTCCCAAGATACTGAATTGCTCCAAAAACAACTGGATCAGCTGGAGACACAATATGAGCTGGCATCAACCATGTTTGAAAAGCAGTCGAACCTGTGGGATAAAAACATTGGAACTGAAGTGCAGTACCTTGAAGCCAAAAACAATAAGGAAAACCTCGAGACACAAATTGAAAATGTAAAAACACAAATTGCCAAGTCAAAGGTAAGAGCGCCTTTTAGCGGCAGTGTGGAAAAAATATTTGTTAAAGAAGGTGAAATGGCACAACCCGGCGCCCCGCTTTTCAGGATCGTCAGCCTCGAAGACATGTTTGTTGAGGCAGACCTGTCGGAAAGACACATTGGCAGCTTTAAACAAGGCGATATGGTTACCATACATTTTCCATCGATCGACGAAACCATAGATGTAAAACTAACTTCTGTTGGAAAAGTGATCGATGAACAAAATAGGACCTTCTCTGTCGAAGCTAAACTTCCTAGGGTAGATTTTCAGGTGAAGCCAAACCTTTTGGCCATACTAAAGCTTAAGGATTATGAGAAACCAGATGCCAGTATCGTACCCAACAAACTGATCCAGAAAGACAATCAGGGTGAATTTGTCTACGTGATTGAAGAAAACGGGGAGCACCATTATGCGAAAAAAGTGCATATCGAAAGAGGCATTACCTATAAAAATGAGACGATCGTGTATAATGGCCTGAATGGTCACGAATTGATCGTTGATCAGGGTTTCAGAGAGGTGATAGATGGAAGCAAGGTGAAAATTGTAGATAACATACTGTAAAAACGAATCAATCTACATGGAAAATCAGGAGCAAACGAATAAGAAAAAAAATGTGATACGTGAGTTCAAACTGAGTTCGTTATCAGTCGATAACCGGACGACAGTTCTGATCCTCACCTTCATAATCGTACTTTTCGGGTATGGCGCTTATAAAAACATACCCAAAGAAAGTTTCCCGGAGGTAGTAATTCCGACCATTTATATTGGTACGCCATATGCGGGAAACTCCCCTATTGATATAGAAAACCTGGTCACGAGGCCCATCGAAAAGGAACTCAAGTCAATTAACGGGGTTAAGGACATTACCTCCACTTCGGTACAGGACTACTCCACCATAGTAGTCGAGTTCAACCCGGAAGAGGATATCAGTAAGGCTTTACAGGATGTAAAAGATGCAGTTGACAAGGCGAAAAGTGAATTGCCCAACGACCTTGATCAGGATCCCAACGTGATGGATATCGACCTAACGGAGATGCCCATCATGTATGTAAATATATCGGGTAACTACAGCATTGATGAACTCAAAAACTTTGCAGAGTACCTCGAAGATGAGATGGAGAAACTTTCGGAAATATCGAAAGCCGAGATCCGGGGCGCCCGCGAGCGCGAAATCCGTATTGATGCTGACATTTATAAAATGGAGGCCGTAAATGTAAGTTTCAACGACATTTCAAATGCGGTGGCAGCTGAAAACGTCACCTTATCCGGAGGTAATATCCTCAACGATAAATACCGGTATTCACTGCGTGTAGATGGCGAGTTTGCCAATGTGAGGCAAATCGAGGATGTGATTGTAAAGGATGAAAATCAAAAGATCGTTTATCTGAGAGATATTGCGACCGTAACAGACTCTTATAAAGAAAGGACTTCCTACTCCCGATCGAGTAAAAAACCTGTGGTTACAGTAGATGTAGTAAAGAGATCGGGAGAAAACCTATTGATCACGGCCAGAAAGATCAAAGACCTGATACAGGAAGCACAAACAACCCGTTTCCCTGAAGATCTTGAGATTACCATCACCAATGATCAGTCCAAGTTTACCAAAAGTATGGTCGACAACCTCGAAAACAGTATCATCACCGGGGTGCTACTGGTAGTATTGGTTCTGATGTTCTTTATGGGGCTTCGAAACTCACTTTTCGTAGGGGTAGCTATACCATTATCCATGTTTATTGCCTTCATTTTGTTGACCGCTATTGGTTATTCGGCCAATATGATGGTGCTCTTTGGTATGATCCTGGCCCTGGGTATGTTGGTGGATAACGGTATTGTGGTAGTAGAAAATATATATCGATTGCTACAGGAAGGTTATACACCTATTCAGGCTGCCAAAGAAGGTGTGGGTGAAGTGGCATGGCCGATCATCACCTCAACAGCTACTACCCTTGCAGCATTCGTGCCACTCGCCTTCTGGAGTGGTATCATGGGTGAGTTTATGAAGTATTTACCCATAACCCTGATCATTGTATTATCATCATCTCTGTTTGTCGCACTGGTGATCAACCCTGTGCTGACTTCCATGTATATGAAGCTTGACGACGGAACGATCAATAAAAAGCGTACTTTCCGAATCATGGCAGTATTGGCAGTATTGGGTGTCATATGCTATGTGATGGGTTGGATCGGGTTAGGAAGCATATTTATGTTCTTTGCCATTGGTGCACCATTCAACGTATTTATACTGTCGCCGGGCATACGGTGGTTCCAACAGTCCTTTTTACCATGGCTTGAAGATCTATACTCTAAAACGGTCAATTTTGCCTTACATGGTTATAAGCCATATCTCTTTTTTGGTGGCACTTTTTTACTACTAATTGTCTCAGTGAGTGTCTATTTTGTAAGGCAACCCAAGGTGAGCCTTTTCCCCGACAATGAACCAAACTACATCAATATTTTTATAGAAAAACCTATTGGTGTGGATATCGACAATACCAATGAGTTTACCAAAATTGTGGAGGACAAAGTCCTAAATACGCTGGAACCTTATGGATCTATAGTAGAAAGTGTGATTACCAATGTGGGCGAAGGCGCCAGCGACCCCAATCAAATGGCGGGGCAGCAGGCAACACCAAATAAATCGCTAATAACCGTTTCTTTTGTAGAATATGAATTCAGAAACGGTTTAAGTACGCTCGAAGCCATGGAAGATGTAAGAAATGCAACTTCCGGATATCCCGGCGTACAGATCACCATTGACAAAGAGCAGAACGGCCCGCCGGTAGGCAAGCCTATAAATATTGAGATCACAGGCGATGATTTCGACAGATTGATAGCCATATCCGAACGCGTGAAAACGATGATCGAGGAGTCTAACATTCAGGGAATTGAAGAATTGAAATCTGATCTCGAAACCGGAAAACCGGAGATACTGGTGAATATTGATCGGGATAAAGCCAGAAGGTTTGGTCTTTCAACTCAGCAGATTGCCTTCGAGCTAAGGACAGCGCTGTTTGGCCAGGAAGTATCGAAGTACAAGGAGCAGGAAGATGAATATCCGATACAGCTTCGCCTGATGGATAAGTACCGGTACGACATTGATGCGCTAATGGATAAAAAAGTCACTTTCCGCGACAATCAGGGAAAGTTGAAAACCGTGCCGATATCTTCAGTGGCGAGTATTGAATATTCTTCTACGTATGGTTCTGTTCGACGAAAAGACCTGACACGTATGATATCGCTGTACTCAAACGTAATTGAAGGATATAATGCTACTGAAATAGTGGAGGAGCTACAAGTATTGCTCAGTGAATTTGATATGCCGGAAGGTTATGATTATAAATTTACCGGAGAACAGGAAGAACAAGCCAAGTCACAGGCATTTCTGCAACGCGCTTTAATGATCGCCGTATTTAGCATATTCCTGATCATTGTAGCGCAGTTTAACTCCTTTGCCACTCCGTTTATCATCATGACCTCCGTACTGCTAAGTACTATAGGAGTATTTCTTGGCCTGGTTATTTTCAACATGGATTTTATAGTGATCATGACTGGAATCGGAATCATATCGCTGGCCGGAGTAGTGGTAAACAACGCCATTGTGTTAATTGACTATACCAACCTCGTAAGGAAAAGAAGACGGCAGGAACTGGGTATTTCAGATGATGAATTTTTGCCATACGAAGATCTGTTAGATAGCATTCGAATAGCCGGAAAAACAAGGCTTCGACCGGTATTACTGACGGCCATTACTACCGTATTGGGGCTTATCCCTATGGCATTGGGAATGAACATCAACTACACCAGGTTGATGACTGAGTTTGATCCTAACTTCTACATGGGAGGAGATAATGCTGACTTCTGGGGACCTATGGCATGGACGGTAATTTTCGGACTTATTTTTGCCACTTTCCTGACACTTGTTATAGTGCCGGTTATGTACCTGTTGGCCGATAAGCTCACCATGAGATTGAAGGGAAAAAAGTTTGCCAAAGCATAAATTAATGACTGAAAAGCCACTACTTATCGAAAGTAGTGGCTTTTTCTACAACCTTATTACCTGTTTGCGCGTTGCCAATACATTGATTGAGTTAAACCGGATATGTCATATAAAATAATTTCATCGCTTATTACCATCGCCTTCTTTATCCTGGTTGACCTCTATGTCTACCAGGCATTTAAAGAAGTGGTAAAAAATTCCAGTGAAAAGGTCAAAAAAACGGTTTTCTGGCTTCACTGGTCTCTGAGTGGCCTGGCAATTGGCGCTATCTTTTTATACAGATTTGGCATTCCGGAGTTAGTACCGGGAAGCTGGCGCAGTGTGATTCTGGTTGGGCTTTTTCTCGATTATATTTCCAAGACTTTTGGCGTACTGGTCTTACTCATTGATGATATTATAAGAGGCGGCAAGTGGATTTCAAGACGTTTTAGAGGAAATCAAAAAGCCATTACGGAAACGCCCGAAGGAAAAGGTATTTCCAGGTCTGAATTTTTAACAAAGACTGCCGTCATTGGCACAATATTACCTGTTGCAACCCTCAGCTTTGGTATTTTATCAGGCGCTCATGATTACCGGATTCGTCGCAGAACTGTCAGGTTGAAAAACCTGCCCCATTCATTTGACGGCATTAAAATAGCACAGATTTCTGATATCCACTCCGGTAGTTTCTTTGATAAAAAATCGGTTAAAGGTGGTGTTGATTTATTAATGGGCGAAAAACCGGATCTGGTTTTCTTTACCGGCGATTTGGTCAACCGCGAAACTGCCGAGGTGAATGATTATGTGCCGGTTTTTGAAAAAATAAAAGCCCCTCTTGGGGTATATTCAACCATGGGCAACCATGACTATGGTGACTACAGAAGCTGGCCTTCTGAAAAAGCAAGACAACAGAACATACTCGACCTTCATGAAGCCCACCGTTTAATGGGTTGGGATATTCTGCTCAATGAACACCGAATCATTAAAGAAGGTAATGATCAACTGGCGATTATTGGTGTTGAAAACTGGGGGGCAGGACGTTTTTCAAAATATGGAAATCTTGAAAAAGCGTACAAGGGAACTGAAGAAGCACCAACAAAACTACTATTGTCGCACGATCCAAGCCATTGGGATGCACAGATCAGGCCTCAATATGGCGATATAGATATGACCTTCGCCGGACATACCCATGGGTTTCAGTTTGGAGTAGAAATAGGCAATTTCCGTTGGAGCCCGTCGCAATACATATACAAGCAATGGGCTGACCTTTACCGGGAAGGTGAGCAATATTTATATGTCAACAGGGGCTTTGGATATATCGGTTATCCGGGACGGGTAGGTATACTGCCTGAGATTACCATTATAGAACTTAAAAAGGCATAAAATTTAATGTCTTTTCATTTCTGATATCAAAGCATTTTGCATTAATCCGCCTTATTCGTGTACCCAATCATCAGATGACGAAACTGTTATTTTACCCGATTTGTATACGAGAAGGTAGTCAACCAGTGATCCACGTGTACACCCTTTAAAGCCGTCTTCAGTGGTGCTTTCATAAATGATGGGATAGGAATAACCATAGGGTCGTTCAAATCGAACTGTTTTTCCGGACTCATCGACAATAAAACCCCATTTTATTCTTATTTCCTGGACATCGCATCCCTGGTTTTTGAACGAATAATCATATTTATATATACCCGAGCCATCTTCATTCAACAACAAAAACCCTTCTTTTCTACCACTGTATTTGCCATAAAATTTGGGTTGGACATGAAAAGTAGTATTGACTTCACTTTCTTCGTGCACCAGAATTCTGTGGCCCTGATTGACCGAGTTGATCTGAAAAGAGGATACAAAGGCAAGAAGAAGGAGTGATACGATAAGTTTCATGATATAAAAAATAAGATTTTACCAGATAAAAAAATATATTGATCACCGAAATATACAAATTTCAAAGATGAAACCCGATATTGGTAAATCAATTTGTATACCGAAGCGATACATAATAATTTGAAACAATGAAAAATTTTGATGCAAAGCTATCAAATTAAAAATGGCTTGACCGCCCACATTTTTTACACTTATTTTGCCAACTAAAATAATAACACCGAATGATTTATACGCTTCCCTTAATAGCAGCCATAACGGGATGGATCACCAATTTTTTGGCTATTAAAATGCTTTTTCATCCAAAACGAAAGATCAACCTATATATATTTTCAATTCAGGGCATATTTCCCAAGCGACAGCATTTGTTGGCCGAGAAGTTAGGACATATCGTGGCCACTGAACTTTTTTCTTTTAAAGATATCAAAGATAATTTCACATCCACGGAAACTGCAGGAGAGTTAAATAAAGTGCTGGATGAAAAAATTGAGGATTTTATTGCTGTAAAATTAAAGTCGGCCATGCCCATGCTGGCGATGTTTTTAAATGATGAACTAAAAACGAAAATAAAAAATACTTTGCACGAGGAGTTTCAAAACATTCTGCCGGAACTACTCAATACCTATACCGAAAAGTTAGAAAATGACATAGATGTTGAAAAAATTGTTGCCGATAAGGTTAGTCATTTCTCAAGTGACAAGCTGGAACAGATCTTATATTCAATCATGCGCAAGGAATTTAAGTTTATCGAGATTCTTGGGGGGTTTTTAGGTTTTCTTATCGGGCTAATTCAATTGATAATTGTCAAGTGGCAGTACCTGTAATTCTTTGTCGCAGTAGAGACAATTAATTTTTTTTCAACACCTTCCATAACAAAGTGAGCAGATATTCGGTTAACTTACTGACTACAAAAATATTGTATCCCATTTGAAGTATAATAAAAATTTGTATATTGAGTAAGTTCCAAAATGCACTCCTATGAAGAAGTATTTCGTTTTTAGTCTAATTGCTTTGTTTAGCATGTCTTGTATGAAGCATGAGTATATGGTAGAATCCGACTATTCCTACGGTGGTACCTTTAAAAAATACAAGACATTTGATTTTATGACAGAAGTGGGTAATGATAAAGATTCTGTCACACACCGTTTAGCCATTCAGGAGGCCATCCAGAAAAGAATGGAAATACAGGGTTATGATTATGACACAAAAAAGCCTGATTTAATTGTTTCCTACAAGATGTTTTATGGGAACTTCAATTTCAATGGATACAATCAACCTGATTTCGAACAGTGGGTAGAAATGAATATTGATGAAGAAGACGAAGATAACGAATACTCACCTGTTAAATATGAAATGTACAAAGGCACCATACTCGTACTTATGTGGGATAGAAAGAAAAGAAAAGTAGTATGGCAGGGATATGCTACGAGCATGTTCGGCGACCCTAGTCAAAGTGACCGGTATATTAAATGGGCCGTAAGGTCAATTTTTGATCAGTACAGGGTCTTTGGTACTCAAATGGCTAATGCAGGGTCATATAATTACTAAGCTGTAACCACCTAAATCATCTAAATATAAAGAGGTCTGCATAAAGCAGACCTTTTGTTTTTTCAGTCAATTATAGCTTAATAGAACTTCCACAATTACATTTCTATTTCATTTTTAGTAATATTTCGGATTGAAATCCTTGAAAACGTTTCAGGCATTAGTTGAAACTGGTCATTCTATTACATTGATCTTTTCTAATAACTTTTTCTTTATATTTCACTGAGTTAAAATAATCTCAACATTCGAATAATCCAGGGATTAATGGTTACTAGATCAGGCAGGACAAATATTAATTAACTCAAGTTTCGCAGT
>DNTA01000109.1 GCA_003500135.1 Cytophagales bacterium
CCATAAGCAGGGCCGACATCTGGTAGTCCGGTATTTGATCTGTGGTGTAGCCATCGATCAAATATCCGATCTCTTTTTCGGTGAGCCCCTGTCCTTTCTTCTTTTTTTCGATAAGGCTTGTAACGGTCATTTATTGGATATTTTGGAGGGTTGAAGTTAAGGTATTTCAACTAAAAATGAGGAAGGATCAATTGGATATATATTCTATTCAGCGCATTGATGAATTGGCAGATAAATGACAATTAATGTAAAAATATAAGGTCATGTAGGTCACCAATTGATATTTATATATAATTGCGATGAAATGTCAAATATGAAAATCGTACGTGTGGTCATTCCGGCGCATAATGAGTCGGCATCCATAGGAAAAGTAGTCCAGGCTATTCCAGAAGCCCTTGTGGCTGAAATTGTGGTGGTCAACAATGCCTCAACAGATACGACAAAGGATGTAGCTGAAAGTTGGGGGGCCACCGTGCTCGATCAACCTCTGAAAGGTTACGGCCATAGCTGCCTGATGGGTATAGCGCATTGCACGCAAAAGGGTACGGATATCATTGTATTTCTCGACGGTGACTTCTCCGATTACCCTGAAGAAATGCCTCTGGTACTGAAACCCATTTTAGAGCAAAATGCTGATCTGGTGATTGGCTCAAGGGCTCTTGGTGACCGGGAGTCTGGCTCGATGACCTTTCCACAAGTATTTGGCAATTGGCTGGCCACAAGATTGATCCGGTTGTTTTTTGGCGTTCAGTTCACTGACCTGGGGCCCTTCAGGGCCATTACAACAAAGGCCCTCGAAAAGCTCGATATGCGAGACAAAACCTATGGTTGGACTGTCGAAATGCAGGTAAAAGCGGCTAAACTGGGTTTGCGATGTGTTGAAGTACCGGTTAACTACCGCCGAAGGATAGGAAAAAGCAAAGTGTCAGGTACGATAAAAGGCGCTTTTATGGCCGGAGTTAAGATTTTATGGACGATATTTAAGTATGCAAAGTAGCTTGCAGAGGATTGTCTCAATCAGGATAAGCAGTATTACCAGTTATTTTTTAATAGCCGGAAGTATAATCTCCTATCTTTTAATTGCCTATTACACGCAAAGGACAGACCACCTGCAGTTGTTTTTGTCCTACACTTTTGTTTGTGCCGCGTATTTACTTTTATTGCGGTCAGGCATATCCAACAGGGAATTACTTGCCTCTTCCATTTTGTTTAGGCTACTGTTTTTATTGGCTGTTCCCGCATTATCCGACGATTTTTACCGCTTTATCTGGGATGGCAGTATGCTGGAAGCCGGCATAAATCCATTTGCCTATACACCGGATGAACTATTGAATTCCGGCAGGGACCTGTCGATGAAATATCTCGATATATATCCATTGTTGAACTCACAGCCCAATCCCACCATATACCCGCCTACCAATCAGTTCGTTTTTTGGATTGCTGCTGCAATTGGCCAGGGGAATGTTTTACATGCCACACTCGTTATGCGTGTTTTTGCCTTGCTGGCTGAATTCATGTCGCTCTACTTTATCAGGGCGCTACTGGTGCGCTATGGTATGGACACCCGAAAAATGTTCCTATATGCCCTCAATCCGTTGGTGATCATAGAGTTGACCGGAAATTTACATTTTGAGTTTTTCATGGTGCTCTTTACTATCGCATCATTATATTTCCTACACAGGCATCTTACTGTGCTATCTGGTCTATCTATGTCGTTTGCCATTGCTTCCAAGTTATTGCCCTTAATGTTCCTCCCATTCTTCCTGAAAAGGATAAGGATCAAAAAATTCATGATATGGCTTGCGGTGATTTTCCCTCTGAGCTTTTTATTGTTCCTCTCTCTTCTCGACAATGATTTTATATCCGGGATGCAAAGCAGCGCCTCGCTCTATTTCAAAAAATTTGAGTTCAATGCCAGCATTTATTACTTAGTGAGGGAAGTAGGGTATTGGTTGTATGGCTATAATATAATCCAAACGGCGGGTCCGCGATTGGCCTTGGCGGCCTTTGTTTTAATTCTGCTTGCATTTATTTTTGAAAAGTATAATGAAGAAAAACTTCCGGTTACACTTATGTGGCCATTGTTTATTTATCTGGCCCTGGCTTCTATTGTCCACCCCTGGTATATTATCCCGTTAGTGGCTTTTTCGGTTTTCTCGCACTACCGATTTCCGGTCGTGTGGTCTTTCGCTGCATTTTTTAGCTATGCGGGCTACAATGCCTATGGATTTGAGCATCCTTACTTAATCTACGCTTTGGAGTACATCCTGGTATTTGGTGTAGCGGTGTATGAGTTGAAAAGAAAATTCCCCTTTGGCATTTCGGGTTTGAAACAGCTCAAGCAATCATTTACCTCCTGATGAAAACTTCATGGTGCAAGGGCGCTGGCTCTTTTTTGAGCCCGGTCACGTATGGTACTGTAAGAAGCCGCTTTGGCCGATTTTTTGTAAGAGGCCAGCGCTTCATCTTTTTGTTGAAGGGCTTCCCTGCTTTGCCCGAGGTAGAGATGTAAAAGGCTGCTATAGTGTGATATGTCAAAGTTTTCAACTTCTTCAATTTCAAGAGCTGTTTCTAAAATATCAACAGCCTTTTGATAGTTGCCTTCCTGGTAAAAATATATCCCATCCAGCACTTTACTCACAAATTGGTAATAAACATGATTTTCCTGTTTGATTTTGTCAATTATTGGTTTTGCTTTTTCAAAACTGCCGAGGGCCAGTAGGTTTTCGGTATATAGGATATTGAAAGGGATATTATTGGGATAGTTGTCATAAAGCTTTTTGGCATATATGATCGAACTGTTTGGCAGACCTTCATAATGAAGGTAAATGTGTGAAAGATAATTCAACGATTCGGCCTTTGTAAAAACAGCCATTTGTGCAGCTTTTTTCAACATGATAATTCCTTCTTGCTTATCTCCGCTTTTGAATATCCAAACGAAAGGCTTGAAGAATGGATTTTCCTCGGGGTACTTTACACGATAATAGTTGTATATGCCAGAAGAAAAATAGAATTCAGGATATTTATCTATCAATTCAAAACCATCAATGAGGTATCTATAGGCGTTTTTTGCCATTCCCAGCGCCTTCATGTCTTCATCTACATCAGCATAAAGCTGGGCCAGGTAGCCATAAGCTGCCATTGAGAAAAAAGTAGCTTCCACTTCATCTTCATCATGCGAAAATCTATATTCACATTTCTCAATGGTCTTATTTAATTGATCAACGAAGTAGTTAAACGGCTTAGTATTTTTCAACAGCGGCCTGTGTTGCCAAAAGGTTTTAAATGCTTTTAATAGATTAATTGAAGGGTGCTGCGGCCATCTGCGCTCAAGTTTTACAATCATTGTATTGGCTTCATCGAACTCAAAATTATAGATCATCTGCATAGTGCGATCCATATCAGAAACTGTTGCCTCATCTTTGAATAGATCATCCTGTGCATTTACTTGTACAAAAGCTAGAAGTAAAAGGCTGATCAATATATGAAACAGTTGAAAGACTCTTGACATGAATAAGGTTGATTGGCGATTTGGGATCAATCTTGTTTAGAATGCATACTAATAACAACAATCATTCCAACGATCTATTTAAAAATTGGTTAAATGGAAGCAATATTTTAAATCTTTCGATTAGGTATTCATCAAAGCCTGATTGTGTTGTGACCTGTTCATCAAAATTATGCATAGTGATGTAGCTTTTGTATTTCAGAAGATCAATATTAGGGTCATCGGGTGAATAATCCTTAGGGGCACGCTTTAATTGTTCGCCCGTAAGTCCTCCAAATTCTTTTTGAAAGTCGGGATCATTCAGGATTTTCCTGAATTCATTGGCATTATAGTCTATCTCCTGTCTTATTTTCTTCAATATTTCTCCCTGTGGCATATAAATACCACCAGCCAAAAAAGACTGGCCAGGCTGAAAATGCAGATAATAGGTCGCTTTTGGAGATTTCTTCCCGCCCGGTGTGATCGCTGCCCCAAAGTTGTTTTTGTAGGGAAGTTTATTCTTACTAAACCGAATGTCACGGTGTATTCGGAAGGTACAATCTTTGGGGGTCAGTCCAATAATTGATTTATCAAATTGACTGATGGATTGAATAAGGTGTTGCACCAATGCTTCAAACTCGCTTTTAGCTTCCTGGTAAAACGGCTTGTTTTCAGCCATCCATTCGCGGCTGTTGTTTTCGTCGAGCTTTTTCAGAAAGTCGAATATCAGGTCGTAATTCATAGTTATAGATGGTCAATAATTTTTTCGAGCGCCATGCCCCGAGAGCCCTTGATTAATATGGTTTTTCCCGACCATTTTTGTTGGTCCAGATATTCAATTAACGATTTTCGATCTAAAAAGTGTTGACTTTTTTCATTTTTAGCTGCAGCATATTGCATATCCTTTCCACATAGAAGCGCCATTTCCAGGTTCATTTGGGCAGTAAACGTTCCGATATCGGCATGTTCATTGGCGCTATCCTCGCCCAGCTCAAACATATCACCTAAAATAGCCACCTTCGACTTTCCCTCCATGAGTTGCAGGGTTTCCAAAGCTGCTTTCATCGAGGTCGGATTGGCATTATAGGCATCCATCAGGATGGTATTGCCTCCTTTTTCCATGATCTGAGACCGGTTGTTTTGTGGTGAATACCCGCTTAAAACTTTGATCATATCATCTTCGGGTATACCAAAATATTTACCAATGCACAATGCTGTGGCAATGTTATCGAAGTTAAAACCACCCACCATATGGGTTTTAAGAAGCTTGCCGCTTTCAGTTTTAAGATGGACAAAAGGGTTGGCTGAGATCAATGTTGCCGGATAAAAGCTGCCTTTTTCGGGGTAAAACACAGGGTTTCTCATTCTCCTGGCCATTTTTTTTAATACTTCCTGCCGCGTATTGACAAATATAACACCTTCATGTTGGATGAGGTAATGGTACATTTCGCTTTTGCCACGGATAACACCTTCATAACCGCCAAAGTACCCGATATGGGCCTTGCCGATATTTGTGATCAGCCCGTGTGTAGGTTGTCCTATACGGCACAATTCAGCAATATCGCCTACACGGTTTGCGCCCATTTCAAGAATAACCAGTTCTGCACCCGCAGGCTTGGCAAGAATGGTCAGCGGTACCCCAATATGGTTGTTTAAATTACCCGTGGTCGTATGGACTTTATACTTTTGCCGGAGTACCAGGTTCATCAGTTCTTTGGTAGTAGTTTTGCCATTTGATCCCGTAAGGGCCAGTACCGGAATATCCCATTGTTTTCTGTAGTGTATGGCCAGGTTTTGCAAAGCAGAAAGCGTATCATCGACAACAAAGTAACGATCATCTTTTTTGTGTTTCTGATCATCAATCACTGCTAGCCCGGCGCCTTTTTCAATGGCCTTTTCGGCGAAGGCATTGGCATTGAAGTTGGGTCCTTTTAGTGCAAAAAATATATTGCCCGATTTTATCGTACGCGTATCAGTGCTTACACCTGTTGACTTTAAAAAATGTTGGTATAACTGTTCTATCATGAATTAGCCGGATTTTGGCGCTAAAATAGGATACTGATGTGACGTTTGTTCCAAATATATCGTTCTTTTTTGCAGATATTGTCACCTCGGGGCTAAAATGTCGCGTTATCGATGTAAATTGCCATTGTTGGAAACAAAAAAGCCCACATTTTTATTATGAGTACTAAAAAGCCGGAATGAAGCAGTTCACGACCATATTTGTTTTTTCTATCCTGACATTCCAGTTATTTGCCCAGTCAGTTATGATCAGGGGAAATGGTGTGCCTGTTGTTCAATCGGGCGAAGTACTCGATATGCCCTGGTCGGGAGGGATTAATGCACCACAGCCGGCTAACCTAACAATTGCCAGTGACAGAAGAGGTGTTTTAATTTATGATAAGGCATCTGATAACTATCAGTTTTATTGGAGGGAACAGGCTGAATGGCGCATGGAAACATACGACCACAAGATGCCTGATACAAAACCGGGTTGGAGCTTACTGCGCGACTATAACTGTGATGGCAAAATGGACTTGTTCACTACCGGAAACGACGGGGTAGAAGTATATCAGAATGTAGGTGAAAATGAGCCTGAATGGGAATTGGAAAGCGCTTCATTACGCACATTGGGTAGCTCAGGAGTGATCAACCTGATCATTAACAGCAGTGATATTCCCGCCATAGACGACGTGGATGGTGATGGTGATCTGGATATTCTGGTTTACAATTTTGCCATAGGGGGTTTTATACGCTATCACCAAAATATGAGTATGGAAAAATACGGTCACTGCGACTCGTTGGATTATGTATTTGCAAACCGGCGTTGGGGAAGCTTTGAGGAGTGCGACTGTAAACTTTATGCCTTTAATGGGCAGACATGCAGTGATATTTCAGCCGGTAAGGTTCTTCATGCCGGAGGTAAATCCTTATTGGCGCTGGATGTGGATGACGATGGTGATGTAGATCTGTTTGGAGGCCAGGAAGATTGCCCGGACCTTTATTTTTTTGAAAATACCGGATCGGTGGGTAACGATTTCTTCGGCAGTTACCAAACTGATTATCCGGATCCGACACAGGAAGTACAAATCGATTATTTACCGGCAGCATATTATACAGATCTTAATCTTGATGGCGTGCCCGATCTCGCCGTAGCGCCAAACCTTAACACCAATGAATTCAATACACTGGATTTCTCGCAAACTTTATGGTTGTATGAAAATACTGCTACGAAAGACAATCCTGAATTCAATTTTCACAGCAAAAATTATTTACAGAATGAGATGCTGGATTTCGGTGAGAATAGCGTTCCCGTAGTCATTGACATTGACAATGATATTGATCAGGACATACTCGTGGCATCCAATGGCTTCGAAAAGGATGGGCGTTATGTTGGCTATATCACCCTATTGGAAAATACCGGAAATTATTTCTCACCTACTTTTGAAGTTAAAGACAACAATTTTTTAAATATACCTGCGTTTTCCTTGATCAATGTTCAGATGGACATAATACCCGAGTCGGAAGGGGTGGCTATTTTTGTAACTGGGTGGCAAGCGGATGAAGGGAAAAGCGAAACCCATGTGTTTAGAAAGGACTTGGAAACAGGGGAATGGACCGATGCATTCCAGGAAAGTTTTTCACTGCCAATCCGTTCTTTGGATGCGGTTGAATTCTGGGATAGCGACCAGGATGGGGATTACGATCTGATGGTAGGAAAGGCCGACGGTTCTTTACAGTACTGGCAAAATGACGGCGATTACCTTTACACACTCATCAGTAATGCCTATCTGGATATAGAAAGAGACTTCACCGGTACACGGTTAAATTTAGTTCCGTTTATCACGTATTGGGATGAGGATAATTTAAGAGATGTATTACTGACCGATCAACGTGGCGAGGCCTATATAATATTAGATTTTGAAAATTCATCCGGTATAACACCAGTTACCGTGCAATCAGGTAATTCAGATTTGCAAAAGGTATTCGATGTACAGAGCTGGCTATCAGTAGGAACATTGGAAGGAGGGCAAAGGGTGATAATTGCCGGAGGTGTTCGTGGAGGGTTGCAATGGCTGACGCCTGAAAACGGAGACAGCGATGAGGAGAAAGCCCGGTTACTGGTTTTTCCGAATCCGGTATTAAGAAACCAAAAGCTTCGTTTATTATCTGATGACATCATGCAAATCAGTTTGATAAGTATGGATGGTAAAATTGTCATGCCCCATTTCAAATTACCTGCCAATGAGGAAATGCAACTCGAAGTTTCCCATTTATCAGATGGAATTTATATATTAAGATCCGAAGACAGCATGGGCCGTCGCGATAGCAGGCGCGTTTTGATTAAAAAATGAGTTTTAACGGGCTCAAATGATGAATGTCATGTATTACCGCTATGGCATGCTGTATTTTAACCGGAAATATTCATTTGCCAGAGATATGTGATTTGATCGGCAAATATTGAAAACGCCAGCTATTTACTGGCGTTGATAATGAATAGCTAAATTTTAACCTCATAAACCAGTTTTCTTATGGCAAAAATTAAAAGGATCATTATAGGTCAATCTGGAGGCCCCACGCCTGTAATCGACTGGGAAGTTGCCGGTATTCTGGCTGCAGCCCAGGAAAGAGGGTATCAGGTATTGGGAGCCATTAACGGATTGGAAGGTATTTTGCACTACGATGTGCCGGGTAATATCGCTGATCTGTCACGTACCCTGCCTTCAGCGTTTATTCATAACGGGCCCGGATCGGGATTGGGAACTACACGTATTAAACCCACAAAGGAAGAATATAAAAAGATAGCTCAAAACCTTGAAAAACTTAAGGTGGATGCTATCATTTATATCGGGGGTAACGACTCGGCAGATCAATTAAAAGGCTTAACTGAACATCTGGATATCAAGGCAATCCACGCTATCAAAACGATTGATAACGACCTGCCGGCCACACACCACTGTCCCGGATTTGGCTCCGCAGCGCTTTACAATGCTACAGCGCTTAAAAACGTGCATAACGATTTTAACTCTTACAGGGTAAAAGGTAGGCTGAAAGATGGTAAAGTAGGTATTGTGAATGCTCCTGTGGTGATTTACCAGGTAATGGGTAGAAAGGCAGGATGGCTGGCACAATCTACCGCTTTTGCCAAGGTGGACCCAATGGGCCAAATGCAGCCCGGAAAGGCGCCGCATCTTGTTTTATCAAAAGAAATGCTTTTTGATAAGGATAAGTACCTCAACGAACTATCAAATACCATTACCCAATATGGTGAAGCTGTTGTAGTGGTACAGGAAGACCTTACCGAAATGAAATCGAAGAAATCTATTGCAGAAATATTTGGTAAGGTAGAAACTGATCCTCATGGAAATATTCAGCACGGACGCGCAACTTCATTCTCACCGGGTGTGTTTTTGGCACAACTGGCAGTTGAAGAATTGAAGGTCGAGGCCGTAACCAAGGTTAAAGAAGCTGTTTTGGTGCCACAACATATTCAGCGTAGTCATAGTATGGCGCTTCCTGATGCTTCCGAAGCTTACAAGGTTGGGTTCCATTCAGTGGTAGCGCTTGAATCGGGAGTCACTAAGTCATCTGTGATCCTTAAAAAGGAAACAAATGGTAATATTACCACCGGCTTAACCGACCTTACGAATATTGCACGCAAGGAGCGAAGCGTAGATTACAGCTACATAAATGATTATTTCGGACCAACTCAGGAGTTTATTGATGAATTCCTGCCTTGTATTGGTGGTCCGATGGCATTGCCTCACTATTCTGAAATGAATTTTGATTTTATTAAAGTCTAGTAAGATCAATTTGAGATAAAAAAAAGCGCTTTTCGATTTGAGAAGCGCTTTTTTTATGAATTGTTTCTAAGCTTTTATTTTTCGTAGTTCCTTTGTTGCTCCTTTTGAAGCTCCAGGTTAAATAATTCTTTCAGTCCATCCACCAGTGAGTCAGCATCATCCCTTCTGCAAGCTGCTTTGAGATTTAAAGCAGGAAGTTTTACGATTTTTTGCATCATGCTTTTTGTGATCTGCTCCAGCATTTTGGCCTGTTTAGGATCAAGGTTTTTTAAATACTTGGCCATTTCCTCTTTCCTGATGTCTTCAAGGGCGTTTTTAAATTCCTTGATGGCAGGAGACACGGCCATTTCTTTTGTCCAGTCCTTAAATTCCTCAATAGCTTCTTCTATAATTCTTTCCACATGAGGAATAGAACTCAATCGCTTATTGAGCGTTTCATTGGTTTTGGCCTGTATGCTATCAATATTGTACAGTGATGCACCATTTACCTGGTCAACTTCTTTTTCTATGCTTCTGGGAACAGAAAGATCGATGAAATGCTTGTAACCCGGTATTTCAATGTTTTTAATCCAATTGTATTCAATAATGGGTTTACCTCCACCTACGGTTGAAATGATGACGTCTGAATTTTCGACAAGATCATGCAATTCTTCGAATTTCAAGGCCTCAAACCCACATTCCCCGGCCAGTTCCTTAGATTTTTCAAAGGTTCTGTTGATGATGTTCACATTTTTAAAGTCGGCATCCCGCAGGTTTCTGGCTACATCAGTTCCAATTTCACCAACACCAATTAATAAAACCTGTGGATCGATTATATTGAGCGTAAGGTCGCGAATGAGCTCAACTGCCGCGTATGAAACTGACGCGGCGCCGTCTTTGAAAGGGGTTTCCTGTACTACTCTTTTATTGGTATAGAAAACGGTGTGCATCATTCTGTGCAATATCGGGCCTGCCATATCGGCATCGGCACTGATTTGATAAGCACGCTTCACCTGATTTGTGATTTGAATATCACCTACTACCTGCGACTCAAGGCCTATAGAAACGCGGAAGAGGTGACGAGAGGCAATAGCCTCATTGTCAATTTTTTCAAAATAAGATGAAAGGTCGGTTTGAGAAGGTAGTTTCTTGAATAAGCGCAATAAGCCCAGAATTTCTTTAGTGAAATCCTTTTCAGCTGAATAATAAATTTCAGTCCTGTTACAGGTAGACAAGATCAATGCTTCACTTATCCCTATCAATTCTTTGATCTGAAAAATAAATTGTGCTGACTCATCTTCGCTCAATGCAACCGTTTCCCGAATGGTCAAGGGTGCATGTTTGTACGATAGACTTAAAGCTTTTAATTGAAACCCCATACTATATGCTCAAATCTAAACAATGTGCAAAAGTAAAACTTAATCGACAATTTTAACAAGATACAATTCGAATTATCGATTAATTTATAATGCTTTTAAAGAACTTTGTGTGATTTCGATCATATTCACACATTTTTTACGCTATAACGCTATGTTTTACTATTTTGGTTTAATATTTATCGATTTATTATGTTCCGCTTTATTTCAGACTTCATTAGCGCCTTAAAACGACGGCTTCATAAGCTTGATGAAAATTGGTTTATCCATCAAAAAGCCCTGAAAGGTCATTTATGGTTAATGATAATTCTTGTAATTCTAATTCTGGTAAGGATATTTATCACTTTCATTCCCTCATCTACCCAAGACCTGTCAATTGAAGATAGCAGAATTTTGGATAGTATAAAAATGGTTATGCAAGTGAACCAGACCCAGACAGAAAAAACCAAACAAAAGTTTAGTTTTGACCCCAACTATATAAGCGACGATAGCCTGAAATTGTTGCCTTTAAACCAATATTTCACGTCAAATTTGGTCAAATACAGGGATGCCGGAGGATTTTTCAATGAGATATCAGATTTAAAGAAAATCTATGGATATGATGAAGAAGAGGTCTCAGAGCTTTTGTCTTACATCCATATTTCAAAACCAAAAGAAGAACGGGAAACTTCAATTTCATATAAACCGGATAAAAAGAATACCCAACGAAAAATAACAGGTGTAGGAACGTTCAACAAAAATGAAGATAGTAATAAAAGTCAACCGGAACCATTTGATATCAATAAGGCAACGGCGCAGGAATTGATACAGATTTCGGGTATAGGCCCTGTTTTTTCCGAGCGTATTATTAAATATCGTCAGTTGCTCGGGGGCTATGTTGAACTAAATCAACTCAGCGAGGTCTACGGCCTTCCTGAAGAGACGGTTAAAGCCCTACATCAATATATATTTATAGAAGAACAATTCGAACCCAGTAAAATTAATGTCAATAAAGCGGGGTTTAAAGAATTGCTGCGGCATCCCTATATTGATTATGATTTGGCCAAAAAAATCGATTCAGCGAGGTTATATGAGAATGGCGGGCTGACAAAAGCAAAGTTTCATGAAATCCTTAACCAAACAGATTCCATGACTTTGACAGTTTTTCCCTATCTTGAATTTTAATTAGCAAACTTTTTAAAATCTTAATTCACTTGATTAAGGATCTGTTTAAACCGGAATTTTAGCGCATGAATGAAGTACTCAAATCCTACCTGAAGAGGTTGACGAATTTATCGGGCAATAACAGGTCACTTTTACTTTTGAGGTTGGTTTCCGACCAGTTTTTTGACCTCCACAATTTTAACTTTACCCTTGAAGGCCCTTCTTTTGATGTGATCGAAGAACTTTTGAAACGAAAGGGGAAAATAAAGCTGGCAGCGATGGCAGATAGCCGCGACGAGCATACCAATAAAGTCAGCAGGAAGCTGAAAAAGCTTCTGAGGATCGATAAACAAATTTTTGAAGAGAGAGGAGGCAAAGACCTTTACCTGGGGTGGCCTTTTGTTCATGGACAGTTTTCCGATGGCACACCGGTACGCGCTCCTTTGCTTTTTTTCCCGGTAGAAATACAATCGGATTCCAAAATGTGGTACCTGCAATTGCGAAATGATGTCAGTATTACATTTAATAAGTCATTTTTACTTGCTTACTCATTTTATAATAAAATTCAATTAGAAGAAGACCTGCTCGAACAAACATTTGACGATGCAGTAGTTGACAGCAGAGTTTTTCGAACAGACTTGTACGAACAACTCAAAGTAGGGCCATTAGAATTGAATTTTAATCAGGAGATGTTCCTGGATCAATTACAGGCCTTTACCTCTTTTGGAAAGGATGAATTTCTCGAATCCACTGAAGTGGGAGTACTTAAACTTTACCCGGAAGCCGTACTGGGAATATTCCCTCAGGCAGGTTCCTACCTGGTACCGGACTACCTTCGGTTGATTGAGCATGGAGAGTATTCGGATGTAGCTGAATTTTTCGAATCAAGAACTTTAAATGAAGATCAAGACCAATCGGAAGGGCACTCCGATTATTACAGGTTTCTTCAAAAGGTGAAGGAGGAGGAAACGTATACCGCCTATAAGATGGATACATTCCAGGAAAATGCCATCAAAGCCGTAAAGCATGGTAACTCTGTAGTGGTACAAGGGCCTCCGGGTACAGGCAAATCACAACTTATTTGCAATTTAATCACCGACTTTATGGCACGAGGCAAAAAAGTTTTGTTGGTGTGTCAGAAAAAAGCAGCCCTGGATGTAGTGTATGAGCGTTTAAAAAGCATGGACTTTTCCGATTTTGTCGGACTGGTCCACGATTTTAAAAATGACAAAAAGAGGCTCAATGAACAAATTAACTTCCAGATAGAGCATTTACAGGACTACGAAATGAAAAATAGTAGTCTTGATGCCATACAGCTCGAGCGAAAATTCCTTCAGGTTAGCAGGAAAATTGACCAGGTGGCAGAAGAGCTTGAGGAGTTTAAGCAGGCGCTATTCGATGAATCTGAAGCAGGTGTATCGGTTAAAGAATTGTACTTGACCAGCAATCATGAATCTCCTGTGATCAATATTAAACAGGAGTATAAGTATTTCAGGATTAATGAATTGGACGAGTTCATTTCAAAGCTTAAAACCTATTTTATTTATCATAAGCAATTCAACCGGGAGAACTATCCATGGAAAAACCGAAAAAAATTCGTTGGGTACGGCATTTCTGATTTACAGAAGATGCGCGATTTAATAAAAGATATACCCGATTTTCAGCATAAACTTTCTATTTCTATTCAAAAGTTGCTTGGCCTGGGTATGGATTTCAATACTGCTGAACAGATTTTTAATCAGAGAAAATACCTGGAGAACCTCGTTGCCGAGCTGAATGAAGATATTATATACAGATATTTTAAAGGTATGGTGGAGCAGGAAGAATTTGAGCCTGATACGCTGTGGCTTCGCAACCTCGCCCGTAATGTGCATGCCTGCTATGAAGGAGAGGGGCCAGAGGTAAGTCTTTCAAAAGAGGAGTTAGGGCATTTCCAACATGTACTTCGAAGAAGGCGAAACGCTACCAAAAACTTTTTTAAATATCTGAAATGGACATTTTTTAGTAAAGAAAAGGCGTTTTGCAGAAAAGTACTGGAAGATAATAACCTGGCGCCAGGCAGAAAGTCTTATAAAATACTCGAGAAAAAAGTAGACAACAGGCTAAACCTGGAGCATAATATTACCAAAATGCGAGAGGTGAAGATACTTCAGGATATTCCTGAAAAATATGACCTCGATAACTTTAACGCCTGGTTTGAGCTTCAACTAAGGGCTATTAAAGCCTACGATAACTACAACAAATTCCGGAATTTCAGGGAGTATTTCAATGTCAGGAAATATTCACGTACCGAATTCAATGATTTGGTTGTGAATTTACTCGCACTGATCAGCGAAGTGCCGGCCAAAAAACAGGAGTGGTTACAATATTTCCGGGATGCGCGTATCGAAAACCTATTGTATGACTCAACTTTAGCTGAAAAAATGATTGAGGCCCTTAATCAGGATTTCGATGCCCTTTGCGACTTCGACAACCTTAAAGAGTCGCTACAGAACTTTGAGAAGCGCGTGATTGACAATGTACTTGAAGTAAACCAACTACAAACCGATGATGATGCGGTAGCCTTATTTCAAAACAGCCTGCGCCTGGCATGGATTGAATACATAGAACTCAAATACCCTATCCTAAGGTCTGTGAGTTCATTAAAGCATGACCGTATGCTGACCGAATTGGCGGAAGCGGTGGCTGAAAAGCTTCAGCTAAGTAAAGAGATCGTTCTTTTAAGGGCCCGGGAACAAGTGTATAGCAATGTTGAATTCAATCGGCTGCACAACCTTGTCACTTACCGTGACCTGGCGCATCAGGTAACCAAAAAACGCAGGATTTGGCCCCTGAGAAAATTGATTAACCATTTTAAGGAGGAGATCTTTCGACTTATTCCTTGCTGGATGGCCAGCCCGGAATCAGTCTCTGCCATTTTTCCTATGGACCATCAGTTTGATTTAGTTGTATTTGATGAAGCTTCGCAGTGTTTTGCAGAACGCGGTATCCCTGCAATGTACCGTGGTAAACAGGTGGTGATTACGGGTGACGATAAACAATTAAGTCCTTTTGACCTGTATAAAGTGCGTTGGGAAGAGGACCGGGAAGTAGATGAACCTGAGCTAGAGGTAGATTCTTTACTCCAGTTGGCTGACAAGCACCTGATGCAAGTGCAACTCAATGGGCATTATCGCAGCCAGTCACTGGAATTGATCGATTTCAGTAATACCTATTTCTATAAGGGGAAGCTTCGTGTTTTACCCGACAGAACCATAGTAAACCGGAAAGAGCCCGCAATTTTTTACGAAAGAGTAGATGGGATATGGGAAAACCAGCAAAATGAAGTTGAAGCGATCAGATGTGTAGATAGGGTTTATAAAATATGTGCCGATATGCCCGATAAAAGTGTTGGTGTAGTAACTTTTAATGCATCACAACAAGAACTTATTCTTGATTTGTTGGAAGAAAAAGCCAGGAAATCTAATTGGTCGATACCGGAAAATGTGTTTGTCAAAAACATCGAAAATGTGCAGGGTGATGAACGGGATGTGATTATTTTTTCTATCGCCTATGCGCCCGATAAATCAGGTAAATTAAGACATCAATTTGGGTCATTAAACGCAATAGGGGGTGAAAACAGGTTGAATGTGGCAGTGACGAGGGCAAGGGAAAAAGTAATCATCATTACCAGTATTTTGCCACATCAGTTGCAGACGGAAGAAGTAAAAAATGATGGCCCAAGACTATTAAAAAAATATCTGCAATACGCCTGGGAAGTTTCCGAAGGTCAATATGTGCCTTACATATCAGAAAGCAGGCATCACAGTGTTGACTGGTATTTGAAAAACAAGATCATAGAACTTTCCAAAGAGGAGAACTACCAGTTTGAATTGCTTGAGGATATGCCATTTGCCGATCTCACTGTAAAGGAAAATGGAGATTACAAGGGTTTGATCCGAACGGATGATAACTTGTATTTTCAAAGTCCTTCGGTAAAAGATATTTATGCGTATACCCCTTTTACTTTACGTAAGAAAAACTGGTATTTCAGAGGGTTTTACAGTAGGGAATATTGGCAAAACCGGGAATCAATCAAAGAAAAAATGTACCGTTTCAGCGGAGTAATGGACTAGACTAATTTTCACTTTCTTCCACAGTTTTGGGAACCACCTTTAAACCGACAGCATGTAAGCCGGGTAGCATATCTTCCCTCATAAACTGTGTGACACGGAACTGGTAACCTCCGGCTTTCGGGAAGTAATAGTTCCTTAAAAATACTTTTTGAATATCGTAAAGGCCACCTAAGCCGTTGCCTTTTGGGTCGCCTGATTTCGGATCAAATAATATGATATTGCTCAGCTCCGATGTGAGTAGCCTTCCGGTACTGTCTTCTATAAAATATTTAACATAGAGGTTGTGGAAGGGGTATTCCTCGGACACTCGTATATGTAGGTACAGGTCATATGGCTTTGATGGATCTTCAATTTCGAATTCCAGCAATGCCGGTTGCTCTATTGACCATCCTTCGGGGCCAAAATCTTTCTTACCTTCAAAAACGGATTTTTCGCTACATGAAATAAGAAAAGAAAACAGCATTAATACAGGTACTAACCTCATTTCCGGGGACCTTTATTTGGGTTATTTCTTCTTTTTTTATTGCGGCGGTTACCGCGCTTTTTATTTCCCTCGTTGCTTACACTCTTATTTTGAGGTTGGTTTTGCTTATTCTGCTGCTCGTCGCCTTTTGATTTATACTGGGTTTTATTTTTGTTGCGGTTTTTACGTCGTTTTTGTTTTTTGCTTTTGTTCTGAAATTTCTTGTCGAGTCTTTCCAGATCACTGTTTAATACAGTCGATATCTCTTCGCTGAAATCTACTTTATCTTCGAGAAGGGTTTCGGGTATCTCCCCTTTTTCGTTGAGCTCAATCACCTCTTTCACTCTTTTGGCGGGAACAGGTATCCAGGAGGTTTCTTTTTCATAACCAAACCACAAAACTTTTTTGAAAATATCCGTTTTTTGAAGCACAGCTTCACCTTTTTTGGTTTTAAGGGGTTTTTCAACGCCCGGAATGTCTTCAAGCGCTTCCATGTAGGTTTCAAGCTCATAATTGAGGCAGCATTTAAGTCTCCCGCATTGGCCACTTAACTTAGACGGGTTTAGTGAGAGGTTTTGGTAGCGTGCAGCTGATGTAGATACACTTTTGAAATCGGTAAGCCACGTACTGCAACACAATTCGCGACCGCATGATCCTATGCCGCCTAATCGACCGGCCTCTTGCCTGAGGCTGATTTGCCGCATTTCAACACGGATCTTAAATTCCGATGCCAGCACTTTGATCAGCTCCCTGAAGTCTACGCGATCATCGGCCGAATAGTAAAACGTGGCCTTTGTGCCATCTGCCTGGTACTCCACATCGGTAAGCTTCATTTCGAGCTTTTGGGCAATAATGATTTCACGTGTACGATACAGGGTAGGTACTTCTTTGTTTTTTACTTCTTCAAATTTTTCCATATCCCGCCGTGTGGCCAGGCGGTAGATAGCTTTTATATTGTCGTCATCATCGACTTTTTTCTTTTTCATTTGAAGGCGTACCAATTCACCCTGAAGTGCTACCTGTCCGATATGATGGCCATTTGGCACATCTACCACAACGTGTTCTCCTTTGTGCAGGTCGAGCTGGTTTACATTTCTGAAGAAATCTTTTCGACCATTTTTAAATCGCACCTCTACCACATCGTAGCTATCTACCGATAGCGCCTCCATATCGGAGAGCCAATCAAATGAATTGAGTTTATTACATCCGTCTGTGCCGCAGTTGCCGTTGCTTTTACATCCGGGCGCGGCAGATTTATTATCAGCGGTACTACAAGAACTGCATCCCGACATATCTTTCCCTTTCCAATTCATATAAAAACTAAAATTAAGGATTAAGCGGTGAAATACAAAAAACTATTTCCGAGATAGCGCTAGCAAGTCCTGGCCTATGTCACGTCGAAAATATACATCTTCCCAGCAAAGCAGATTGACCCGTTTGTAGGATTTCCCGAGCGCACTCGCCAGATCGGGTGCAATTCCGGTTATATTTAAAACGCGCCCACCGCTGGTCACTACGTCACTTTCAACTTTTTTGGTACCTGCATGGAAAACCACGGTATCCGGCTCATTATTTTCCAGTCCATAGATCCTTTGCCCCTTATCATAACTTCCGGGGTAACCTCCTGATACCATGACCACTGTCGTAGCAGTTTCCGAAATGGTATCATAATGAGCGTTATTCAAATCCTTTTGAGCAGTTTTTACCAATAAGTCAAGTACATCGCTATTTATCCTTGGAAAAACTACCTGTGTTTCAGGGTCTCCCATACGTACATTGTATTCAATTACATACGGAGCGCCGTCCACATTCATCAGCCCTATAAATATAAAGCCTATGTAAGGGATGTTGTCTTTTTGAAGTCCGGAAATAGTAGGTTGGACGACCTCCTTTTCAACCCGGTCCAGAAAGCCTTTATGGGCAAAATCTACCGGAGATACAGCACCCATGCCACCGGTGTTAGGTCCTGAATCGTTTTCGCCGATTCTCTTGTAGTCTTTGGCTTCTGGGAGGATAACATAGTCCTTACCATCTGTCAGCACAAAAACGGAAAGCTCTATGCCCTTCAAAAACTCTTCGATAACTACCTTTTTACTTGCCGCTCCAAACTGTTCGTCCTCCAGCATTTTGCTGATCGATTTGAATGCGTCTTCGTGAGATTCACAAATTAACACCCCTTTACCGGCGGCTAATCCGTCAGCTTTAAGTACTATGGGAGTGGGTAGTCCGGAAATATATTTCTTTGCTTCCTCAAGGGTTTCTTTAGTAAATGTTATGGAAGCTGCCGTGGGAATACCATGTTTTTGCATGAACCCTTTTGAAAAATCTTTGCTTCCTTCCAGTTGGGCGCCTACTTTTCCCGGCCCTACGATCAGCAATTTGCTGTGTTCCGGTTTGTCCTCCAGATAATCCCTAAGTCCGTCGACCAAAGGCGCTTCAGGCCCAACAACCAAAAGATCGATATGTTTTTCAGTAATAAACCGGCTAATTTTATCAAACTCACTTACGCCGATATTTACATTTTCGGCAATTGAGGCGGTGCCCGCATTACCAGGGGCAACGTATAATTTTTGACAGTTTTCACTTTTATTGATAGCCCAGGCAAAGGCATGTTCCCTGCCGCCCGATCCTAAAACCAATATATTCATTAAGACTCAATTTAGTTTGCGTAATCCGACAAGAATTTAACACGCATCAGCCGAAGGTCTTCTTCATCATAATCATCTTCACCTAATTCCTCCAGTGCGATATCGATCGCGTCGGTTTCGGCGTTCATGAAGTAGTCAAAAACCTCCTCCTGACGATCCTCATCCATGAGGTGGTCAATATAGTAATCCAAATTGAGTTTTGTGCCTGAATAGCAAATATTTTCTATTTCCTCGATCAACTCACTGTAACTAATGCCTTTTGCATCGGCTATTTCCTGTAAGTCAACCTTACGGTCTATTTGCTGTATAATGTATATTTTGGTTTTTGACTTGTTTACCGCTGATTTTATAACGACATCGGAGGCGGTTTCAATATCGTTTTCCTCCACATAGTTTTTGATCAGTTCAAGGAAAGGCTTACCAAACTTGTTAACCTTGCCCATTCCCACGCCGTTTATCCGCGATAATTCTTCCTTGGAAGTAGGGTAAACAGTCGACATCTCCTCAAGTGACGGATCCTGGAAAATAACATAGGGAGGCAGGCTTTTTTGTCTGGCAACTTTCTTTCTCAGATTTTTTAAAAGCTCAAATAAAGCTTCATCGTAAGCTTTTCCCACTGTTACGTTTTCACTTGCCTCGTCTTCGATCAATGACTCAAAATCCTTGTCTTTGGTGAATTCTATGTCGTGTGGCTTGTCCAGGAATTTTTTGCCTTTTTCGCTCAGTTTTAGGGTGCCTATATTTTCTATGTCTTTTTGAAGCAGGCCATGTAATAGCGTTTGTCGCACTACCGAACTCCAGAACTCTTCTTTATCCTCTGTTCCAGCGCCAAAAATTGGCAGCTTATCCTGGTCATAGCTGGTGATATAGTCATTTTTCACCCCTCGTATAAGATCCACCAGGTGCTTTAATCCAAAGCGCTCATTTGATAGCCTGGCGGCTTCCAGTACTTTAATGGCGTATTCTTTTCCATTATAATTTTCCGGTGGGTATTTGCATATGTCGCACCACATGGACTTGCCGCATTGCGATCCGTCGTATTCTTCACCAAAATAATGCAATAGTTGCTTTCGACGGCAAATGGAAGATTCAGCGTAAGCCGACATTTCCTCCAGCAAAATTTTGGCATTTTCGCGCTCGGTTACACTTTTGTCCTTATTGAATTTTTCGAGCTTTAAAATGTCTTTGTAGGAGTAAAAAAGTATGCAGTTTCCTTCGAGCCCGTCTCTTCCTGCCCTGCCGGTTTCCTGATAATAACCCTCCACAGATTTAGGGGTGTCGTAGTGGATGACAAAACGGACGTCCGGTTTATCAATACCCATTCCAAATGCAATGGTAGCTACAATCACATCCACCTCTTCATTCAGAAAGTCATCCTGGTTTTTCATCCTTACGGCACCTTCCAAACCGGCATGATAAGGCGCTGCTTTGATATCGTTTACTCGAAGCAATTCGGCAATTTCTTCTACTTTCTTACGGCTCAGGCAGTATACAATGCCTGATTTCCCCTTATTATCGCGAATGAATTTTATTAACTGCTTTTTAGTATGCTGCTTTGGTCGCACCTCATAATACAGGTTCTCGCGGTTAAATGACGACTTAAAAAGATCGGCATCTTCCATGTTGAGGTTGCGCTGAATGTCGAGCTGTACTTTTGGTGTGGCAGTGGCTGTAAGGGCAATTATTGGCAATTCTCCGAGTTGAGAAATGATACTTCTGATTCGCCGGTATTCAGGCCGGAAATCATGGCCCCACTCCGAAATACAGTGCGCTTCATCTATGGCAACAAAAGATAAGTTGGCTTTTTTCAAAAAAGAAACATTGTCTTCTTTCGTAAGCGATTCGGGCGCCACATAGAGAAGTTTTACAGCTCCTTCCAGAGTTTCTTTCTTCACCCGGGTCATTTCTGCTTTGGTCAGGGTAGAGTTCAGAAACTTGGCATTAATACCAAGTGCGTTTAGCTGATCCACCTGGTTTTTCATCAAAGCAATCAAAGGTGAAATGACGATGGCAGTGCCATTTTTCATAAGTGCAGGCAACTGATAACACATGGATTTACCAGCACCTGTTGGCATAATGACAAATGTATTTTTACTGTCCAGTAAATTATGGATAATGGCTTCCTGATTTCCTCTGAAATTGGAATAACCAAATACTTCTTTTAATTTTTCTTTAATGGCGTCCACAGTTCTTCCTGCTAATTTTAACTTCTACTACAATTCAATTTTGTTATTGGTTTTTCAGGTTATTATGCCGGAGCATAACAGTTTTTGTGTAATTGTTTTACATGGATTGTAATTTGAAGTTATGAAAACATCTAAAATGCTTTTGGAAATTATTTAAACCACTTAAATTGCCCTTTTCTTGAGCAGCCCCCTTAATTGAATGGTGGTCTATACAAATTTAATTTCTTTTTGATCAATCTATATCAAAAGGTTGAATTTTCAACTAATGTTTGGATTATTTCGATTAATCTTAATTATCTACCCATAAACAAGTTAATAATAAATTTCTAAATGGCATGAAAGAAAATACATATGTTGTAATAATGGCTGGGGGAATAGGATCGAGGTTTTGGCCGTACAGTAGAAATGCCTATCCAAAACAGTTTCTGGACGTTTTAGGTGTGGGTAAATCATTGTTGCAACTCACTTATTATCGGTTTCTTGATATATGCGATAAAGAAAATATTTATATCGTTTCCAATAGGAAATACGAAAGTCTGATAAAGGAGCAGTTGCCCGATCTGACCGACGACCAAATATTGCTGGAACCTAACAGAAGAAACACAGCGCCTTGTATAGCCTACGCTTCCTACAAGATCGCTCAGAAAAATCCCAATGCCGTTATGGTGGTCACTCCGGCCGATCATGCCATATTTATGGAAAAGTTGTTTACCGAGACCGTAGCAAAGGCAGTGGACTCTGCTTCTAAGGGTAACCGCTTGATCACCCTGGGTATTAAGCCGAACCGACCGGAAACGGGTTATGGGTACATACAATATGTGCACGATGACAAAAACTTCGCAAAAAAGGTCAAAACGTTTACGGAGAAGCCTCAGTATGACCTTGCGCTTAAGTTTCTTGAAAGCGGGGATTTTGTTTGGAATGCGGGCATATTTATTTGGGACGTCCCTTCAATCATACAGGCTTTCGAGGAACATCTGCCGGACATATCAGATGCATTTAGCGCCATCAATAAGTTCTATTACACCGAAAAGGAACAAAAGCATATTGAGGAGATTTATTCTCACACTAAAGGGATTTCCATTGATTACGGGGTTATGGAAAAAGCAGGAAATGTTTTTGTAGTACTGGGTGACTTTGGTTGGTCAGACCTTGGGTCCTGGAGCTCGCTTCATGAAATAAGGGAAAAAAATGGTGATGAAAACGTGATCTCAGCAAATTCACTCACTTATGAAGTGAAAAACAGTTTGATTATGAGCGATAAAAAAGAAAAACTAATTGTGGTGCAGGGGCTTGACGGTTATCTGGTAGCCGATAGTGATGATGTATTGCTCATTTGTGAAAAAGACAATGAAAAACAATTCAGAAGTTTTGTCTCTGATGTGAAAAATGAAAAAGGAGAAAAGTATATCTAAAAGCGTCTGCTAAGATGCTTTTTCCTTTTGTCTTAAGATTTCATAGAGGATAATTCCGGCAGAAACTGATACGTTCAAAGATTCTATTTCTCCTTTCAACGGAATTCTTACGCGTTGATCACAAAGCTTTAAATATGCTTCAGATATACCATCTTCCTCCGAACCAAGAACCAGGGCTATTGGTCCGGTGAGTGACTGCTCGTAAAGCATGTCATTGGTCTTTTCCGTGGCAGCAACAATAGTCAATCCGGAATCTTTGAGATATTGAATTGTCGTTTTCAGGTTGGGCACGCGGCATACCGGAATGTGATGAAGAGCGCCTGCTGAGGTTTTTACAGCATCATAATTGATGGAAGCGTTGCCCTTGCTGGCCATTACTATTGCATCGGCGCCAACACATTCGGCTGTTCTCGCTATTGCTCCGAAATTGCGAATGTCAGTTACACGGTCGCATATAACTATAAAAGGATCTTTTCCCGAAGCATAACACTGATCGATCACCGTCTCGATTTCAGAAAACTCAATGGGCGAAATAAATGCAAGCGCTCCCTGGTGGTTGCGACTATTAAATTTTTTCAGCTTTTCCACAGGAACTTGCTGAAGGGGTATTTTGCGTTGCCCTGCTTCCAGCTTTAGTGCTTTGAGCAGGTCGTTTTGCAACCCTTTTTGTAAAAGTATCTTTTCAATTTCTTTGCCGGCCCTTAGGCTTTCTATTATTGCCCTAGCGCCGTATATGATATCCGATTGTTTTTTGTTTATCATTCTGCTTGTTTGCCTTCTCGCCACAATTCGACCGTACGGAACCAATGGCGGTCAAATTTACGATCGCGGACCAAAACATAGTACCGATCGGCAAATATATTTTTCACTTTTACAAATGTAAATCGAATACTTGGCAGACTTCTATTGGCCGTATATTGCCATGTTTCATATTCTTCTTCCACATATACTTCGTCGGGCGGGCCATAAATCGTGTAAATCATTCCCATATCGGTTTTCCACCCTGATTTGTAATTGGTGAAATATAAATTTGCTGCGGCAATCCGATCGTAATACGCTTTTATCGCCCTTCTGGCTACGCTTTTTGAGCGGCAATTTTCGATCCAGAAACGTTCAAACGCCAACCTCGGATCTTCGCTTCCTTGTATTTCTTCACGCTCCTCTCTGGAAACTATATAAGTAAGGGGATCTAACAGATCATCCAGATAATAATATTTAGGAAATCCTTTCTCGACAACTCGAAATGGAAGTCCTAACACACCATTCGTATCTATTTGTACAAGGTAGAGCCCTTTTTGATCAAAAGCGAGTGTATCATCTATTCTTATTTGTTGTATTTCCCTGACTTCCAGGCTTTTATTAACATTCCTATCTTCAATCACCATGGGTGGTAGCGCTATTTCAAAATTGTTCTTATAGCTGTAGGAAAACACCTTGTCCGCATCTTTTTTTATACACTTGATCACATAAGGCTTACCCGACACCAAATGCCCGCTCAACTCGGGAAGCCCCGTTTCAGCGTCAATCACATATAAACCGTCGTCAGAATAATTCGCTTTTTCTCCAATGGAGATGTGATAGGTGTAGTTGGCCCCTGTGCCCTTATTGAAAAAGTCAATGACCATCAATGTGTATTTCGATTTGTATTCGAATTGATAGCTGTAGTAGCTGGTAAGGCCTTTTTTGCCGATCAGGTAGCGCTCGTTTAATGTGTCATCGGTATGTATTTCGGCATCTTTGAAACCATCTCTTATTTCAACCAAAACATCATAATTACTGAGAAATGACGAATCGGTAGAGGTAACAGCTAATAATACTTGTGCGCTGTCCTCTTTGTGAAAAAGTTGATGGTGAAGTAAAATCTTTCCATTGATGTCATATTGGTAAGCGACATTAAGGCTGGTAAAAGAATGTTGTGCAGATACCTGATTGATGATCAAAGCCAGTAACAGACAAAACAAAATCGCAAATGTCCTCATAAATTTGCTTACGGTTTAGCGCTGTTTAGATGTTTGAAAATAGTAAATCATTTATCAATAGCCGATTTGTTTCTCGATTTTTGTCTTTATTTGCAAATAAAAAGCATAAATGTCTGTATATACAACTGAGATAGCATCAGATAGTATCTCAAGTGACAACCCGATACATCAGCGATTGTTGAAAGCATACGTAGTTGCCAAAGATTTTGTTAAAGGAGATGTGTTGGAAGTTGGCGTTGGAGAAGGCCGCGGTGTGGAGATGCTTATGCCGGGATGTGACACCTTTACAGGTATTGATAAGATTGATGAAGTGATTCAGGATCTTTCAGGGAAGTATCCGCAGGGCATTTTCAAACAGATGAATATACCACCTTTTGATGGTCTGGCATCTAATAAATATGACAGTGTAATTAGTTTTCAGGTGATTGAGCACATAAAAAATGACCTGGGTTACCTCAAAGAAATTCACCGTGTACTAAAGCCCGGAGGTAAAGCTTTGATTACCACCCCCAACATCAAGAAAACCCTTACACGAAATCCATGGCACATTAGAGAATACACGGCATCGGAGCTTAAACGGCTATGCCACAAGGTTTTTGATCAGGTAGAAATGAAGGGTATTGCCGGAAATGAAAAAGTGATGGAGTACTACGAGATGAATAAAAAATCGGTGGAGAAAATTATACGTTGGGATATTTTTAATCTGCAGTACCGATTACCTGCTGCCGTATTACGCGTTCCTTACGACCTGTTAAACAGAATGAACCGAAATAAATTAGAAGGTTCAAAAAATGATTTGGTGAGTAGTATTGATCATAGTGATTATTTGTTTTCTGACTCAGCAGAGTCCAGTCTGGACCTTTTTGCTGTTTTAACCAAATAGAAATACAATGCTATTTGTTATTGAAAACAAAAAAGACCGTCTGTAAGGACGGCCTTTTTTGGTATTATACCTTAAGATGGCTTATTTTTTATCTTTGTCATCTACTTCTTCATATTCCACATCAGATACGTCTGAGTCGCCTGACTGTTGTTCGGCCCCACCTGTTGTCTGGTCTCCGGCAGCTGCTTCAGGACCTCCCTGAGCGCCACCCTGCGCCTGATAAATCTCCTGTGAGGCAGCCTGCCATGCATTGTTCAATTCTTCCATGGCGGAATCAATTGCGGCAACATCCTGGGATTTATGTGCTTCTTTCAGCTTGTTCAGACTGTTTTCTATTGTAGTTTTATTTCCTTCAGAAAGCTTATCGCCAAATTCTTTCAATTGCTTTTCAGTTTGGAAAATCAGTGAGTCGGCTGTATTGATTTTTTCAATACGCTCTTTCTCCTGCTTATCCGATTCGGCATTAGCTTCCGCTTCTTCTTTCATCTTATTGATTTCCTCTTCCGTCAGTCCTGAAGAAGCTTCGATTCTGATTTTTTGCTCTTTACCCGTTCCTTTGTCTTTAGCTGACACGTTGAGGATTCCGTTGGCATCGATATCAAAAGCCACTTCAATTTGAGGTACTCCTCTTGGTGCAGGTGGAATTCCATCGAGGTGGAATCGACCTATGGACTTGTTGTCCTTGGCCATTGGGCGCTCACCCTGCAGCACGTGTATTTCTACCGAAGGCTGATTGTCGGCCGCAGTAGAGAATACTTCGGATTTTTTGGTTGGGATTGTAGTGTTCGACTCGATCAGTTTGGTGAAAACACCACCAAGGGTTTCAATACCTAATGAGAGAGGAGTTACATCGAGAAGTAATACATCTTTCACTTCACCGGTAAGTACACCACCCTGAATGGCAGCGCCTATTGCTACAACCTCATCCGGGTTTACACCTTTTGAAGGCTTTTTGCCAAAGAACTTCTCTACTTCTTCCTGAATACGGGGAATTCTGGTTGAACCACCCACTAAAATCACTTCATCCACGTCAGAAGGCGATACGCCAGCATCTTTAAGGGCAATTCTACATGGCTCGAGTGTCCTTTGTACCAGGCCATCGGTCAATTGCTCAAATTTTGAACGAGACAACGATTTCACAAGGTGTTTTGGCACACCATCCACTGGCATGATATACGGCAGGTTGATTTCTGTCTGCGTAGAGCTTGACAATTCAATTTTTGCTTTCTCAGCAGCCTCTTTCAATCGCTGCAGCGCCATTGGATCTTTTTTCAGGTCAACACCCTCATCTTTTTTGAATTCGTCGGCCAGCCAGTCGATAATTGTTGAATCGAAGTCGTCACCACCCAGGTGAACATCACCATTTGTTGATTTTACTTCGAAGACTCCATCGCCAAGTTCGAGAATTGAAATATCGAAAGTACCACCACCAAGGTCAAATACTGCAACCTGAATGTCCTTGTTCTTTTTATCAAGACCGTATGCCAATGCTGCCGCCGTGGGCTCATTGATAATCCTTTTTACTTCAAGTCCGGCAATTTGTCCGGCTTCTTTTGTTGCCTGACGTTCAGCATCATTAAAATATGCAGGTACGGTGATTACCGCTTCGGTCACTTCTGAGCCGAGGTAATCTTCAGCTGTCGATTTCATTTTTTGAAGAATCATGGCTGATAGTTCCTGCGGTGTGTAAAGTCTTTCACCGATTCTTATGCGAACGGTATCATTATTGCCTTTTTCAATTTTATATGAAACGTGCTTACGTTCCTCACTTACTTCAGAATGCTTCTTTCCCATGAAGCGTTTCATGGAGTAAACGGTGTTTTCCGGGTTGGTAATGGCTTGTCGCTTGGCAGGGTCACCTACTTTGCGCTCTCCATTGCCGTTATCCAAAAAAGCTACAATAGAAGGTGTGGTCCTCCTACCTTCACTGTTTGGAATAACTACCGGTTCATTTCCCTCCATCACTGCCACGCAGGAGTTTGTTGTACCTAAGTCTATACCAATTATTTTTCCCATAATATTTTATTTAATGTCTTTGGTTTCAATTTTAATCGTCTACCAAAAGTTATCAATAGATATGCCAAGCTCTGATATGCCATTATTTAATGTCATATTGTCATGAATATGAAATATTTTAAAAAACCTGCGTATTTCTATTGCGACATTCCGACATAAAGCTTCGTTCATTCGGGTAGGAAGTGGTTTCGCATAGGATATCCTATGTTGAAACACGTAAGAGTTGATTTGAATTTGAGAAAAATTGTTTTACTTTTAGCATAAAAAAATGCATTATTTTGAGATTGAGGACTAAAATTAAAAAGTGGTTGCTGATAGACACGGTATTGGGTACCCTGTTTATCTTTTTGGTTCTACTGGTAATTT
>DNTA01000204.1 GCA_003500135.1 Cytophagales bacterium
GCCCAGTAGCGGCACAAATTTAAACAAATCAAAGTTTTCCCGTTTGATCTGTTTTTCCGAAACCTTGGTAAGCCTTACCATTTTTTGCGAATCGCGATCACCAACCGGGATCACCAGTCGACCATCAATATCGAGCTGGTCCAGCAATGGCTTAGGTACCTGTGGAGCGCCAGCTGTCACGATTATGCCCTGGTACGGGGCGAACAATTCCCAGCCCAGTGTGCCGTCGCCACATTTTAAACGCGGGTGATAACCTATCTGTGGTAAAAAATCTTTGGCGATTTCATGTAAATGCCGGTTTAATTCAATCGAAAATACTTCAGCGCCCATCTCCTGTAAAACGCAAGCCTGGTATCCTGATCCCGTACCGATTTCAAGAACTTTATCGCCGGGTTTCACTTGCAGCAATTCCGACTGGAAGGCAACCGTATAAGGCTGACTGATCGTTTGCCCTTCGCCAATGGGAAAGGCCTTGTCCTGATAGGCATGTTCCAGAAAAGCCACGTCGAAGAAGAAGTGTCTGGGCACTTTCCCAATGGCCTCCAAAACGCCTTTGTCACGTATTCCCTTGTCTTTTACTTTGCGCACAAGTGCATTTCGCATTCCCTTGTGCTTATAACCATCAATCAATTCCACAGGTGTTCCTTTTTCAATGAGCAAGTTTACAAAAAATAGCAAGAAGTTTGGGCAAATGCTATGATGATTGACAGACATTCCAAATTTTTTGCAATAAATCTTTTATGTGTAGGAATGATTTCAATAAATTTCAACAAATTCGTATTGTTGGTAATTCATCTTTCTAAATCAAATTATTTATTTATCTTCGTTTTTAAAAAGACGGACCATATTAATACATATGAAGCTTAACTGCCTAATAGTCGACGACGATGAGATGTCAAGAAATGTGATCTCTCATTTTATTTCCAAAACTGATTTTCTTGAACTGGTTGAAACCTTCGAGAATGCCATAGAAGCTTCCAATTACTTGAAGAGTGGCGACATAGATGTGATCTTTCTGGATATTAATATGCCTGAAATGACCGGTATGGAAATGATCCAAACCCTTGATGAGGATTTTGAAGTTATCCTGATCACCTCGGCATCGCAATATGCCGTGGAGGCTTTCGAAAAAAGTGTGACCGACTATCTGGTGAAGCCGGTTGATTATGCCAGGTTTTTAAAAGCCTCTCAAAAGGCCCTGAAAAATATCGAGACCAAGCGTTTGAAAACAGATAACCTCAACGAAATCTACGTTAAAGCCGACAATAAGCTTGTACGTTTACAACTCGACAATCTGATCTATGTGGAAGCGCTGGCGGATTATGTGATCATCCATACACCGGAGAAGAAGTATATTGTCCATTATACCATGAAGGGTATAGAAAACAGGTTGCCTTCCAAGCAGTTTGCACGCATACACCGCTCTTATATCGTAAATACGGAAAGGATTGATGCCCTGGAGGATAATTCCATAGTTATCAAGGATAAATATTTACCTATTGGGGCGAGCTATAAGGAAAGCCTAATGGGCCGACTCAACTTGTTGTAATCCGGAATTGTAGTCTATTGATGAGATAAAAACTCAGAGCGCCGCCCATTATACCTACTGCGGCGCCCACCACTATATCCAGAGGGTAGTGTACGCCCAAATAAATCCTGCTGTAGGAAACAATTGCCGACCACAGGAAAACCCATCCGATATACCTTGTATACGGCTTTAAGATCAGAAACAGAACGGTGGCCACGCCAAATGTGTTGGCGGCATGTGAAGAGGCAAATCCGAATGCTCCTCCACAGTGGTCCACAATGTGTACCAGGTAGCCTATCTCAGGATCATGACATGGCCTGGGCCTCTCGAAAAAAGGTTTCATAAAACCCGAAGTGAACCGGTCGCTGATTAATACAGTAAGTGCAATGGCAATTAACCACCACCACCATTTCTTGCCATAATTCTGAAAGATGAGCCAGAGCATCCATATGTATAATGGTAACCAGACAAAGTTACCTGTAATGGCCACCATCGCGTCATCCAGCCAGGAAATGTGCAAACTGTTGAGTTCAAGAAACAAATCTTTATCCCATTCGATGATTTGCTCGATCATAATTTTATTTCTAACCAGTTAATGTCTTTTTTAAGGAGCGATGACGTTTTTGCCTCATCGCTGTCTTTTTTTGGTTGATGGTCGTATATCCACCCGGCCAGGGGGGGCATGCTCATCAAAATAGATTCTGTTCTTCCGTCAGTATCGAGCCCGAATTTAGTGCCTTTGTCCCATACCAGGTTAAATTCGACATAACGGCCCCTTCTCAGGTTTTGCCATTTTTTATGTTGATCATCAAAAGGTTTATCACGGTTGAGTTGCATAAGCGCAGTATAAATCACCGCAAAGCTTTTACCGACCTCCATCACAAAATCGAACAAATCAGATTTTGAATGAGCCGTGCTTTTATCGTTCAGCCGGTCAAAAAATATACCACCCACGCCTCTTGTTTCACGGCGATGCCTTAAATAAAAATAATCATCAGCCCATTTTTTAAATTCGGGATAAAATGCTTTGTCGTATTTTTCGCATACCTCCAATAGTTTTTGATGGAACCAGGAGGCCTGTTCAACATCGATGTAATGAGGAGTGAGGTCAATCCCTCCTCCAAACCACCAGGTGCCTTCACTCATTTCAAAGTAACGCACATTCATATGGATTATCGGCACCCAGGGATTAAAGGGGTGTAACACTATGGAAACCCCGGTGGCAAAAAAGTCGGAGTGAGGTAGCTGAAGTGCATTGAGGATTTTCTCCGGGGTAGGTCCGTAAACGGCTGAAAAGTTAACCCCGCCTTTTTCGATCACATTGCCATTGCTTAAAACCCTGCTTCTGCCACCACCGCCGGCATCGCGGGTCCATTTATCTTCATAAAACGTACTACCGCCATCTGCTTCTTCAAGGGCCCGGCAAATATCGTCCTGAAGTTTTTGAAAATGATCGGATATATCTTCTTTATTCAACATATCAATATTTTAGAACGGATAGCCAATGGCAATATTCCAAACCGTTTGCCCCGGCTTGCCATTGAGATTAAACAATGAATAATTGTCGCCTACCCATCGCTCACCTTCCGGCATAGCGGGCTCATAAAGTTTCATGCCGTAGTCGAACCGTATGACCAGGAAAGAAAAATTCAGTCGCAGGCCGAAGCCCGTCCCGATCCCAAATTCCTTCCAGAAGCGATCGAACTCAAAGTTGGCCAGGGGTATCCCTTCCTGCGGATAAAGCTTCCACACGTTACCTACATCAACGAACACGGCCCAGTCCAGAAAGCCTACCAGCCTACTGCGGTACTCGATATTGGCTTCGATCAGAATGTCACCCGGCTGCTCAATGCTGTAGTCGACTAACCTGTTGCCATCGCCATCTGTTTCGTCGAGGAAGATACCCGCGCCCCCGGGCCCCAATCGCCTGGGTGTCCAGGCGCGTACACTGTTACTACCCCCTGAAAAGAAGTTCTTTTCATAGGGGAGGATCCTGTTGCTTCCGTAGGGCACAGCTATACCCAGCTGGAACCGGCTTGCCCAAACACCGAACTGGCCGACCGGCCGGTGAATCCGGTAGTCGAACGAACCCTTGACAAATTGATAATACTCAAGGCCCTGATCGATGAGCGCCTCGGGCCTGACAAAGTTAAAGGTCAGTCCGCCACTCTCGGCAAACACCCGCATCAGCGAAGCCTTTCGGTCCTGGTCCTGTGTAGGGTTGAAAAAGATATTGGCGGAGAAATTCATGGAGCTTACAAAGGAAGGCTCAAATGAACGGGCGAGGTTATTGCCCAGTAAAAACAAGGTGTCCAGATAATCCCTGAAATTGTCGCTTATATTTCTTGAGTCGATCAGGTTGATTTCGCTCAATGTGAACTGATAGTCCACCTTTCTCAGTTTTTGCCAACGGAATGAATATGAGCTGTTGAGGTTGGAACGGATATATTCCGGACGGTTGGTATAGTTGTAACCTACATCCAGCCTCGTCCTGGGGTTTCTACGGGCCAGTCTTTCCTTAATATTGGAAATGTTGGGTATGATCAGTTGAGGAAAATTCAATCCCAATTTACCTCCTGCATCAATACTGCCGTAAATTTGATCAGTTTCGGTGGCCGAATAGACGCCCTCGACGCCAACATAACCACTCAATTCGAGGTTTTCGAGGCCTTTGAACACATTGCGGTCGATCAATGTCAGGTTGTAAAAAGGCCCGGGAAACCCTTCGGTCACATTTACGCCCACCTCGTTGACCGTTTGGTATTTTTGCATGGGTGAGGTGTAAATATTGGCCACAAATTTATTCCCGGTAGAATCGAAATTTATATTAACAAATTTGAAGTTGTTCAGGTTGGCTAGTTCGCGTTGGGTGTCAATGGTGTTTTTTCGACTGTAAGGTTCATTTTTGCGCAGGAAAACTTTCCTTTCCAGTATTTTTGTGGAGTATTCATCTTCAAAATACTGAAAGTTTATGCCCTCGTAATTTTCATTTGTCCGTTTGAGGCCTGTGCCAGCCATATTTGCCGCAGCATCGGTGACAAAGTTGATGGAATCGATATTATATATTTTATGTTTGCCCTCTTTGGGGTTCAATATATAGGTGCCAATGGAGGCCTTATACGGTGTGTTTGTAGTATCGACCTGAAAGTTGATGTATTGCTTGCTGAAAGCATAGTAGCCGTTATTTTGCAATACTTTTTCAAGACGGTCACGCTCTTTTGCCAGGTCGCTTTGGTTGTAAATTTTACCTTTCTTTATTTCTCCTTTTTTCAGGTTGGCACGCACCAGGCTGTCAATATGTGGATCGGTGATTTGGTATTTTATGGTATCGATAATGTGTGGCCTTCCTTCGAGGATCTGATAATTGATACTCACCTTTTTGCCTGTAAACTGGTAAAAGGGTTCCACACTGGCGCTGAAATAGCCATGAGTGATGTAGTAGGTCTCTATTTGGGTGGCTGTTTTAGTGATATTTGCGCTATCCAGCGTGGATATTGGCTCCCCCCAACGGATCAGCCAGTTTCCCTCTTTTAACTTTCTGTTGATTTTTTCCAGCTTTTTGTCACGCTTTCTTTCCAGCCGTTTCACCTTCTTATCGCGCTCTTTTTTCTTCGCTATTTTACTTTCGTATTTTTCCTCTATTCGTTGCTTTTTGGCAAGTGTTTTTTCCTCATTGTAAAAGCTTTGTCCAAGGTGGTAAATCCATACGTAAGGGTAAAAGGGGATAAGAGGAAATTTTTTGTTGGTCCCTTGTTGATACAGGGGTTCCAGTTGTTCGTCGTTAATGGCTGTATTGCCTACGAGCTTTTGCTCGCGAAGCAAATATTCCCCATCTTGCAGGTAGCGCGTACCGTAACACGATGAAAGGAGCATAGTAATGCAGAGACCTTTCCAAAGGCGTCTTTTCAAAAAATTTATGATCAATTCAGGGATGATATCCAAACAGTCTGCCAAAATCATTAAGTCGCTACAAGTTAAAAAATACAGGCGAAAATATGGCCTTTTTTTGGTTCAGGGGGCAAAAAGTGTGCTGGAATTATTGCAATCTGACTACGAGGTCGATCAAATTTTTGTTACACCTCAATTTTTGGACCGGTACAAACTGCCCGATGGCCTTACGAATGAACAGGTAGTGCTGGCCAACGAAAATAAAGTAGCCGGCTTAAGTACCTTTCAAACCAATGATTATGCTATTGCTACGGCACAATTAAAGGAACATCACGAGCCGGAAGATTGGGATCAACCACTGATCATTGCCCTGGATGATGTGCGCGACCCCGGCAACCTGGGAACAATTATCCGTACAGCCGATTGGTACAACCTGAGGTACATCGTAGCATCAAAAAATACCGCTGATATGTATAGTCCCAAGGTTATCAATGCAACAATGGGTTCTTTTGCCAGGGTGAAGATCGTGTACACCGATCTGGAATCCTTTTTGGACCGGAACAGTCAGAAGTTCGAGGTGTTCGGGGCCGATATGGATGGGAAGAGTATTCATAAAATGGAAATAAAGAGGCCTTCCATTCTGGTCATGGGCAATGAAAGTCATGGATTATCTCAGGGTATCATGGCTCATATAAATCAAACGGTAAGCATACCGAGATTGGGAAAGGCCGAATCGCTCAATGTAGCGCTTTCCACCGCCATTTTGTGTGACAACATCGTACGCCAATTTAATGGTTGAGAATGGACTAGAAAAAGCTGGTATCCTTGCTGGCTTTGGCCATCATATCTTCTGACAGCTCTTTTCCCAGGTATTTATCGATCAGGTAGTGGGCAATATAGAGCGTTGGGGTCAGAAATATGGCGATCAGGAACTTGTAGATATAATTGACGATGCCCACGGAAACCACCTGTTCGATCGACCAGTTACGGAAAATGTAAAAGGCAATGTAGAGTACTACAAAGCTGTCGATCAGTTGTGAGATCAGGGTCGATCCTGTAGCCCGGAGCCAGATCATTCGTTTGCCGGTAATCAGCCTTAGTTTTTGAAATACAAAAACATCGAGCAACTGACCGATCAAAAATGCCGTTAGTGACCCGATGATAATCCCCAACCCTTGTTGAAAGATCGTCCTAAAGGCATAGTTGATGTTAAAACCCGGGTCATTGGCATCCTGACGGTTGACATCGAGCCAAAAATCTGCCGGTGGTAATTTTGTGATCAGGTAGATCATAACAAATATGTAGGCGATAAAGATGGCTGTGAGGAAAGTGATCTTTCGTACGCCTCTTTTTCCAAAGTATTCATTAATAATATCGGTGGTTATAAAAACGACGGGCCAAAGAACTACCCCCGCCGTGAGGTTGAAATCAAGTACCCAGTCATCCAACAGATTGAGCTGTGCCGGCGCCATGCCCAGTGTGTTTTCAAGGGAAAAAATTTTAACCCCCACCAGTTCAGCAAGGATGGCATTCGTTAAGAAAATGCCACTGAGTACAATGAACAGGTTGGTGCGCTTGCGATTAATTTTCTCCGGATGCATAGGTTTCATTAAGGTTCTAAAATGATAGTATTACCTTCTTCTGACAAAAATGTTTGATCAAAAACTTGTTTTGCCTCATGCAGCAGGGGAGTGGGGTCTTTATACCGGGTGGAATAGTGGCCTAAATACAATCTTGATACTTCCGCTTTTTTGGCAATATCCGCTGCCTGACTTGCGGTGCTATGAAAAGTTTCCGTGGCACGCGGCGCCATGTCTTCCGCAAAAGTAGCTTCATGATACAGCACATCCGCCTTTCTCAGGTAGGGCACTAAACCGGGGTCGTAAATGGTGTCGGAGCAGTAGGCGTAGGAATACGATTTTTTCGGAGGCAGGGTATGATAGGCTGCATCGTACTTCACCTCACCGGATGGGTGTAGAACAGACTCTCCTTTAAGCAAGGTGCCAATATCAGCGATGCTTATATCTTCCGGCAGCAGTTCCTTATTGATACGAATGGGTTTTGGTTTTTCGCTGATTCTGAAGCCATGACAGGTTATGCGGTGTTTCATTGGAAATGCTTCCACGATGTATTTCTTTTCATCTATAATGATCCGTATATCATTTAAGCCGAGCGGATGGAAGAACAACTCGAAATTAAGGGCTGTTTCAGAAGCTTCCAGTTGTGCTTCTATGATGCTTTTCAGTGGTGCAGGTGCATAGATGTTGAGCGGATAACGCCGGCCGAATAAATGAAGTGTGGAGATCAGGCCGATAAGCCCGAAATAATGATCGCCGTGCAAGTGGCTGATGAGCACATGGCGCAGCCTGGAAATCTTAATATGATTGCGTAGAAGGTGCATTTGCGTGCCTTCACCGCAATCAATCAATATGTAGTGATTGTTGACCTGTACCAGTTGTGACGTTTGGTTCCTGTTATGGGCCGGTACAGCCGAATTGTTGCCTATAATGCGTACCGAAAAACTCAATACTGACTATGATTCGGTCTCGTCCTCTTCTTCTTCGCTACCGAGGTCTTTTTCAATCTCATTCATAAATACCGCGTCGATTGCCTCTTCAACGGTAGGTAATATATTGAGCACGTTGTGCAGTTGTGATATTTTAATGAGTTTATCTACATGTTCAGTAAGGCAGCAAAGTATAAAAATACCATTGGCTTCGCTGTATATCCGGTTGCCTACCAACAATGCGCTCAGCCCTGAAGAATCACTGTATTTTACATTCTGCAGATTGAGGATAATATTGTTAACACCTTCTGCATTAAGGGTTACCAGTTCAGATTTGACTGAGGGTGCAAGTGCACTATTTAATTTCTCCTCTTCCAGGGTAACGATGCTGTAGTTATCTTTTTTATCTATTGAAAATTTCATATTTAAGTTGTTTTCCTTCTTTTGAATGATAAGTGTTCTCAAATTTTCCTATACTGTTACTCAATATTACCAGCATTTGTCGGGATTGTTTATCCGTTTAAGACCAGTTATCATTTGATATAACCTGAAAGCGTAAAATTAGGCAATATTTTGTAACCAAATACAATTTTTACCCCTTTCTATCACTTCAAAGCCTTCAATACGTTTTCCTGTATTCTTTTTTCAATATCTCTGTTGTCCGGTCTTTCGAATGGTCTGCCCGTTACTTTTTCAAATAATTCAATGTAACGATCAGAAATACTTTTCACAACCTCCGGTGTCATTTCGGGCACTTTCTGACCTTCCTGGCCCTGAAAACCATTCTGGATGAGCCATTGTCGGACAAATTCCTTTGAAAGCTGCTTTTGCTTGTCGCCATTGGCCTGGCGTTCTTCGTATCCATCCCGGTAGAAATAACGGGAGGAGTCAGGTGTATGGACTTCATCAATCAGGAAAATTTGGTCATTAAACTTCCCGAATTCATATTTGGTATCTACTAAAATGAGGCCTTGTCCCCTGGCCTTATTACTTCCGAATTCGAAAAGCGCCCTCGTTTTTTCTTCCAGTTGCACATAGTCTTTTTCAGACACGATGCCCTGTTTCAGTATTTCATCACGACTAATATCCATATCATGTCCTTCATCGGCCTTGGTGGTGGGTGTGATGATGGGTTCAGGTAATGGGTCGTTTTCTTTCAGTCCATCGGGAAGCGGTACGCCGCAAAGGTCCCTCTTGCCATCGCGGTATTCGCGCCAGGCATGACCAGCCAGGTAGCCCCTGATAACCATTTCTATCTTAAATGGTTCGCACTTTTTCCCAACGCTGACATTGGGGTCCGGATTGCTTTCGAGCCAGTTGGGTACAATGTCGCGTGTAGCCTTTAAGAAGTCGGATGCTATGGTGTTAAGTATGGCGCCTTTATACGGGATGGGTTGCGGCAGAATGACATCAAAAGCCGATATACGGTCGGTGGCGATCATGATGAGCTTATCACCGAGAAAATATACATCACGTACTTTGCCGCTATAAAAGCCCGTTTGGCCGGGAAATTTGAAATTAGTTGATTTCAGGGCTTCATTCATGGTAATCTTATTGTTTGTTGACCGGTTTTTTTGTTTCTACCAGTTCATTATTCAGGTATTTTTCTGTTTTCACTACACGGCCCGATTCGTCATAATAGGTCCAGGTGTCCACTTTTTTATTACCGGCATATTTGGCTGAAAGTTTTACCTCTCCGTTTTCGAAATATTCTTTGTAAATGCCGTGCTTGCGGTCAAATTTATAATGCATTTCACTTTTAACCTCGCCGGAAGGAAAATATTCTTTCTCAACGCCAATTATCAGGTCATTTTGATAGGGGGTTTCTTTTTTTAGGGTGCCATCGCGGTAATATTCTTTGCTGGTCCCTGTCTTTTTTCCCTGCGCATATAAGGTTTCCGATAATAATGCCCCGCTGGGATAATACGTTTGCCATTTGCCGCCCGGTTCACCTTCGATAAACTCTTTACGCGAAGCAAGATTCCCTGCGCTATCGTATTCGGTAATGGTACTGTTTTTTTCTTCGTTGGAATAGGTGCCCAGAGATTTGATTTGTCCGCCCGGATAGTATTCCACATTTTTTCCCACCATAAAGCCCGATTGATAATTGAATTCATGCTTTGTGGAGCCGTCATCGTAATATGCCGTATTGGCGCCATGCAGCTTTCCTTCGCGGTAACTGCCCTCTAAAATGAGTTGGCCTTTTCTGTTGTAGGTGTGAAAGTCCCCGGTTTTTTCCCCATCCTTGTGTTCGTATTCGGTATCCAGTTGACCGTTGGGGTAATGGGTGCGGAAGTATCCGTTAAGCTGGCCTGCCCTGAACATGGCTTCCGATTTAAGTGTGCCGTCGGGGTAGTACGTTTGAGTAACTCCATTGGGCTTGCCATCGAGGTACTCTATTTTCTGTTTGAGCTGTCCTCCCGGATAAAACTCTTTTACGAAACCATCGGGCTTACCTTTTTTAAAAGCGGTCTCGTTTTTGATTGTACCATCCTTAAAATATACCATCAGGTTACCACTGATCGTATCGTTGACATATTCACCCTGCTGCATGAGGGTCCCATCAGGGTCAAAAACCTTTACGTCGCCGTGTTTTAATCCGTCTTTGTAATCAATTGTCCGTTTTATCTGGTCGCTTTGAGGATAGTATTCGGTAAAAGTTCCCTGTTGCTGACCTTCTTCAAACTCGCCTGCTACCTCCAGCGAACCATCGGGATAGAACTTTTCGTAAGGGCCATGCACCATACTGCTGTCGTCGTTCAGAATAGAATAGCGCTCTTTGATCTTGTTTTGCTCTTCGTCATAGTAGGTGCGGATTGGGGTTTGGGCTACAGTAAAATAGGTCTGTAAAAAAATAAAGGAAATGAAGAATATAATTCTCATAGGCAATAATGGCTGCGCTTGGAAGCGCAGCCTGTTATGATCTAAACTTTTTCTACCACTATTGCGGAAGCGCCGCCGCCACCGTTGCATATACCGGCAACGCCGATTTTTCCGTTCTTTTGACGCAGTACATTGGTCAGTGTAGTGATTATCCGGGCACCTGAAGCGCCCAGAGGGTGGCCAATGGATACTGCTCCACCGAAAACATTAACTTTTTCCGGATCCAGTTGAAGTTGTTTGTTATTGGCAATGGCCACTACGGAAAAAGCTTCATTGATTTCGTAGAAGTCCACTTCCGACGCGTCGATTTTGGCATGCTTTATCGCTTTGGGGATGGCCAGTGATGGGGCCGTTGTAAACCAGATCGGTTCCTGCGCCGCATCGGCAAAACCACGTATTTTGGCAATTGGTTTTACGCCAAGTTCCTCGGCTTTTTCCACACTCATCAGTATGAGCGCTGAGGCGCCGTCATTTATGGTGGAAGCGTTGGCTGCTGTCACGGTGCCTTCCTTGCTGAAAACCGGTCGAAGGCTCGGTATTTTATCAAACTTCACCTTTTTGAATTCCTCGTCCTCGGTTATCACCAAAGGATCGCCTTTGCGTTGGGGTACCTCCATGGGTATGATCTCTTCTTTAAAGTACCCTTTTTCGGTTGATTCTGCCGATCGCTTGTAGGAGTTGAGGGCGTATTCATCCTGCTCTTCGCGACTGATGCCCATCTCTTTGGCGGTATTGTCGGCACAGTTGCCCATAGGAAAACCGTGGTATACCTCCCATAACCCATCTTTCATCAGCCCGTCCACTATTTCGCCATGGCCGTATTTGTAACCAAAACGTGCTTTGGGAACGTAGTAGGGGATATTGGACATGCTTTCCATGCCGCCGGCGACCACTACATCGTTTATTCCCAGCATAATGCTTTGTGCCCCCAGCATAACCGACTTCATGCCCGATGCACATACTTTATTTACAGTTGTACAAGGCACATTGTGTCCTATTCCCGCGGCTATGGCGGCTTGTCTGGCAGGCGCCTGGCCCAGATTGGCCGAGATCACATTGCCCATGAACACTTCCTGTATCTCCTCGCTTTTTACACCGGCCTTTTCCAATGCGCCTTTTATGGCAAATGTGCCCAGTTGCACAGCAGTGAACCCGGATAAAATGCCGCCAAAACTTCCAATTGGCGTCCTAACAGCTGATACGATACAAACTTCTTTCATAGTTTAGATGAATGATTTTTATTGGTTAAACAATGTTTTAAGGTCGGAGATCGCCGGAGGTTTACCAATCCGGTTTTCCGCTGTCAGGCTTTTTCTTTGGTTTTCGTCGGTTTTGTTGAATATACTGAATTTCGTTATTTTTCATGGCTTCCAAAATCATTTTGGCCTTTTCTTCGGAGATATTCATTTCCTCTAACTGCTCGGCAGGACTGGGTAGAGGTTTTTCCTGCTTTTCCTGTTCTTCACCTTCCTGTTCCTGCTGCTGCGGTTGAGGCTCTCCCTCTTTTTCTTCCTGTTCACTTTCTTCACCCTGCTGTTGCTGCTGTTCCTGTTCTTTCTGCTGCTCCTGATTCTGGTCCTGGCCCTGCTGGTCCTGTTGCTGTTCCTGATCTTGTTGTTGCTGTTCTTTTTGTTCTTGTTCCTGTTGTTGTTCCTGATCTTGTTGCTGTTGTTCCTGATCTTGTTGCT
>DNTA01000143.1 GCA_003500135.1 Cytophagales bacterium
CAATCTGAGGATGGTCTACTTACTCATTCCATTGATCATGTTAACCGCATGGGCCCCAACAATTTTTGCTTTCGAATAGGCGGGTAAATGCCTGCCCAAAAAAGTTGATGATCTGTTAATAACCGGCTTTATGATGTCTTCCGTCATGTTGGGAATTTTAAAATCCGGCAATAGATTGATGTATCCGGCTGCCAGGGTAGTCGGGATCAACATATTTGAACCATGAACCCCAATGACCAAATGAGATTGGGCATAAATGCGATTAAAATAGGCCTCCATTTCCGGCATTATTCGATCCTGCCGGGTATCATTTATCCATTTGGGTACTTTTTGTTCAGTACCCATTCCGGCCAAATAGAATTCTGCTTCCGGAATGTGGCGCTTGATATACGCAGCCAGTTTTGTAAAAAGCCGGAGTTGACGATAGATGAAATAGTGTTTTGCAAATGATAATAAGCCATATTTTTTACTCAAAAGATAAAGGCTTTCATGCCAGCTATCCGGTAACCAATAGCGGTCATTTCTATAGATAAAAGAGATGGTTGCCGGGAAGTTGTAGAACTGATCTATCGGAAAGGCCGATTGTCTGAAATAGGATGAAATAGTGTTATCATCAAGCTTTGGGATGCCATAACGATCGTTCAAAAACACCTTCTCAAAGCGATTGAATTGCTTTTTGATAAATTGGTCGAGACCTTGCACCTCTTTATCCAGCATTGAAAGCGGGGCAGCTACTGACCAAACTTCATTTACACGATCCGGTACCATCCACCTGATATTCTCGGGTACAATGGCAATGATACCAATCTTTCCGTCTGAAGGGGGCTCCAGATTAAGAAGTTTGTACACCACATGACCATAACAATCGTCGAGACAATTGGTAATAACCACTTCCTCATTTTCACATCTGCCAATTTTTTTAATGGGCAAGCTAACAGTTTTTGATTCCACCACTGATCGGATCAGTGGCATTGCCAGCCAGTCTTTTATGAGCGGATCATAGTCAGCCTCCTTTCCATTTTTCGTAAACCTGATGGGAAAGGTGTTGCAATGACCTGTTGGCAGACTTTTATACCAAAGCTGTTGATCCTCGTCGCATTCTTTCCACAGAAATACCTTTCCGTGGAACCAAAACATGTCATCGGAATAGGGCTGCTTATTGCACTCAAAATGTGGCTTAATTTCAATCATGCATTAAAGCCTTTATTTTTTCAATATAATCTTCTTTCAGGACATGCTTCCAGTTTTTTCCGCCACCTGTTTTATGATTGTAGTGCAACTGCGTTATAGGGTCTACCTCCTGATCTTGATCCGGACTATGCAACGACTGTAATTCCCGGTTGATTTTATCGGCCAAGGTATGATCTACTTTCAATATTTCCCAAATGTTGTTTTGCCAGGCCTCATCATTTTCTATATCATTATAATTGATCAAAACATGGCGCCTCTTTTTCCATTTGTGGTCATCGACCAGTATTTTTTCTATGATGGAAATGGGCGGAAGACCTTCTTTTATAGTGAGGCTGGATGCGACTTCAATAATATTTCGTGTACTATGGATATAGATACCCGGGAGCATGGCGATTAGCGCATCATAGTGATGGATTTTTAGCAGATATATCTTCCCAAAGCTTAAACTTAATCTACAATCATTTATCCAACCGGCCCACTTTAGCTTCCCTTTCTTTTGCAAAGCCAGCCTACAGGTATTGTAAACCAATGTACTTCCCGACCTTGGTATTCCCGTAATGAATACTAACCTATTCCCACATAATAAGAGGATAAAAAATATCATGAAGCGCTTGGGAAACCATAATTTTTGTATGAAATGGTGGCCTATGAACATGAGATTTAATCGGTCGCATTAGGTATTGTAACCTTAAAGGTAGTGCCTTCCCCAATTTCTGAGGTCAGTTCAACCTGACCATGGAGCATATATAAAGTCTCTCGCATGATATAAAGTCCCAGTCCACTTCCTTCAATTTTATTTTCAATACGGTAGAACATATCGAAAATTTTGTCCTGGTGCTGGTTTTCAATGCCTTTACCATTATCGATCACATAAATGGTGGCGTTATTTTGATCGACAACTCCTTTAATATCCACCTTCAGCTCCGGTTTGTCAAAGTCGTGATATTTGATGGCATTGGAGATCAGGTTGTTAAAAATCATATAAAGGCGATTGGAGTCGCTTTTAAATTTGTTCTTTTTATTGATATCAATACTGAACTGAATGGATTTGGCTTTTGGCGTATGACGGTGTAGCTCAACAATTTTTTCAAAAAAGCTCCTGAGGTCTATTTCTTCAATTTGAATATCGAGCCGTGAGGCCTTGGAAAAATCGATGATGTCGGTAATGAAGCTTTCCAGTTTTTTAACGTTGGTATGGATCATAGTTATGATCTCATTTTTGACCTCATCACTTTTTTCCTTTCTAAAGATATCGATAAGCCCTTCAATAGAATTGAGTGGGGCCTTCAGATCATGCGAAGCGCTGTGCACAATTATATCCAGTTGCTTATTGGATTTTTTAAGTTCACGGTTGGCTTTCAGTAATTCTTCGGTTCGCTGTTCTACGAGATCAATTAGTTGTTGACGCCTTGTTTTACTGCGCCAATGGTATACGCGATAGGTGATAAAAGCAATGATAACTGATAACAAAACAAAAGCAATGAAGGCCCACCAACTATAAAACCAGGCGCCTTTTACATGAAAATGAAATGAAGTAGGCTCGCTCCACTTGTATCCACCTTTCTTTCTGGCACGCACTTCAAGGGTATAGTCACCCCTATTTAACTGGTAGACGGTAAGCGGTACATTTGGCGATGCTGTCTGCCAGTCCGCATTTTTGCCTAAAACGCGGTATTGATATTCAATTTGGGTACCGGGAAAACTCAGGGAAATAAACCGGGCCTCAATGGAGCTGCCATTGGGCACATCTACTTTTTTCAGATTAGGATCAACGTCAGCGCCTCCGACTTTAATACTTTGAAAAAAGGGTGGTTTGGTATCCAGTTCTTCCGAAAAACCGGTAGACCGCTTTGCCACACCTTTTGTAGTGGCTACCCAAATTCTGCCCAATTGATCTTCATCAATCCCTCGCTTACTGATTGTATTGGATGGTAAGCCGACCGTTTCATCAAAAATATTGGTTTCTCCCGTTTTAAGGTTCATTTTTATCAGGCCTTTGGTGACGGAAAACCACAAATATTGTTTTTTATCAATTTTAACGGCCCTTACAGGCAGATCATTAATTTGCTTGTGCAGGGCAACTTTGTGCAGTCCGCTTGAATCCTGCAAAAACAAACCATTCTTGCCACCTAACCAGAATCTCCCTTTATTGTCAATGTCAAAATCCTGGATGTCAAGCGCATCATTGATTTCGGAGGCTGCCGGCAAACTTAAATTTATAAACTTGTCGGCTTCAGGGTCGAATCGAAACAAATAACCATCAGCGCTGTTTCCGGCACAAAATATTTCTCCTCCTTTAAATGATTTTACAACGTTGATACGCCTATTTAGACCTGAACCGGGCCCGTAATAGGTGTGGTTATACTTATTGTCAATTTTTAATAAACCTGCAGCAATGTCGGGGCTTGCCCACACATTGCCCGATTCATCCGTATTTACGTTGAATATAAAACCCAGCGAATCAGGAAAGGAAACCTTATTCACAAGTTCTTCATCAATAAAATGATAAAGGCTGAACTTATCGGATACCCACAATTCGTTTTTAAAATGCGCGAGGCTAAAAAAGTAGGCATCATCTAGTAAATAGATGTTTTCGTTGTGCCATAGTCCATTATGAAAAGTAAGCCGGTCGAGGCCTTCTTTGAAAACATAATAAATTGTATCGGTATTTTTTGTGGTAAGCGACTCTACATATCTACTGTATTGAACGGTACTTTTGAAAGCGTTAAAAAAGTTGCGATTGAAAAAATATACGCCATCATTTGTGCTGGCCCAAATGTTAAGGTCATTTGAAACAAAAATATCTTCCACAATATATGGACTATCCAATTGCCTTTTTATACCATTCAGTGGATTGAGAAAGTAGATACTTTCATCAAAAGTGCCAACTACATATTGGTTGCCATATTTTTTTATACTTGAAATATTGCATGTCGGATCGATCAGGCTGAGCTCCGGTTCCTTATTTCTGATCGACATGCGAAATACGCCATGTTGAGCGCCAAATAGAAAAGTATTGGGCGCTTCCTCTAAAACACAACTGGAGCTTTGCAATTTTTTATATTGCTTTACCAGGTCAAACCGGTCACTTGCAGAATTATATCGGTACAACCGGCCGTAGTAGCTCAAAACCCATGGTAAGCCGTTTTGGTCTTCAAAAAAAACGTAGGAGTGGCTAAAATTATCAGAGGCCGGGTCTTCTTTGAAAAAATACCTTTTGGAGGTATTAAAGTCGTATTTGGTTATGCTGTTGGGCTCGCTGATCCAAAGACTACCGCTACGGTCTTCAAAAACTTTTTTCGGGTAACACAATGCTCCTGGTTCCGGGCCAATTTTTCCTTCCAACATTTTTTTGATCTCCGTCGAATGCGGTTTGCTGATGATTTCGTTGAGGCCTAAATCGGTTAAAACAAATAAGCGGCCTTCTGAGGTTTTATAAAGGTCTTTTACATATGGCGAGGGAAGTTCTTTTAGATAAAAGCGAAATTGTAAACCATCATATTTGATCAGCCCTTCGTCAGTACCAATCCATATAAAGCCTTCACTATCCTGATTGATCGTTTTAATCATTTCAGTAGTAAGGCCTTCGTTAATGGTATATTGTACAGTTTCAAAAGTTTGCCCAACAAGGGCATTGCTCCACCATATACCTACAAGTAAAATGAATACTGCGCGCATCACTTAGATTGATAAGAGAGGTAAATTACATTTTTTCCCGTGCAATAAATACTCAAAATGAAATTTGTCGACAAAACCGCTATATGTGTCGTTAAGGGAGTGATTTTAGCACAACAGCCCGGCTGGTAAAAGTGAAATTATTGGTGCCGGCCTCATTCATCATCACGGATTCCACCAGGGGTGGATGAGCCCCGTTGGTACATTCCCATTCCATTAACATATTGGCTCCCAGTCCGCCGGAGAGGTCATATTTACGAATGACGAAATAGGTGGAGGCCAATGGCTTCAAAACCACAGGCCCTTTGAGATAGTTGCGGATGGGCTCACCATTATTGTTGTAATAATCCAAATAAAGAATTTTTATGGATTGATTCGGATCCGTATTGCGAATAGAAATATTTGAAGCAATCGGATAGTCGTGTTCGTCATCGGCATCCCTTAAATGGCTGTATACGGGCACGTAAAGTTGCTGACCTCGGTATTTAACAGTTACGGAGTCAGGAATCCTGGTGGTGTTTTTAATAAAGTTCGTTTCTGCCTCCGGTTTTTTCGGGGCCTTGCTACATGAAAAACTGATGATCGCTAATGAAATTAATGGAATGATTTTTTTCATAGTTCTCAAATTAAATAGAAGGGGTTTTGCCACCATCAACCCTGATACTTGTACCATTAATATAGGCTGCTGAAGGGCCTGCCAGAAAGCCCGCCAATGCAGCGGTTTCCTCCGGATCTGCAAATCGACCGGCAGGGATTTCAGATTTCATTTTTTTGGCCATTTCCTCAATGCTGACCCCGCTGTTTTGAGCGTTCTGTTCAATTAAGCTTTCCAACCTTGCAGTATGGGTTAGCCCAGGCAAAATATTGTTAACAGTTATCCCAAAACCACCCAACTCGTTAGAGATGGTTTTGGCCCAGGAAGCTACGGCGCCCCGAATGGTGTTGGATACCCCTAAGTTGGGTATGGGCGCTTTGACCGAAGTGGATATCACATTTATAATCCGGCCATATGCGGCCTTTTTCATTCCGGGTACAAATGCCTGCACCAGTTGTTGATTATTGACCAGGTGTCGTCGAAATGCCAGTTCGAAATCTTCCGAGGTTGCTTCACTTGCCAAACCCGGAGGGGGTCCTCCCGAGTTATTCACCAGAATGTGAATGTCACCGGCATCTTCCAACAACTGCCCGATCGCCTGATTCACTTCTTCCGGATGGTTAAAATCAGCTATTGCGTATCCGTGCTTTTGGTCACTTTCTTTCGGCAGCTCGTTTAAGGTTTTTTTGAGTGATGCTTCGTTACGCGCCAAAAGAAAAACGTTGGCCCCCAGTCCGGCCAGCTCTATGGCGATGGCTTTTCCTATACCCTGAGTGCTTCCGCATACGACCGCGTTCTTATGATCCAGTCGAATATCCATAGCTATTCACCATAGTAGCAAATGCGATAAATCCGGCCCTGCACATCATCCGCTACATACAAACTGCCATCAGGCCCCTGGGCTAAACCACAGGGGCGGTAATCGGCATCACCCGGGCTTTCAATATTTTTTGTCCCGGCAAATCCATTGGCAAATACCTCCCACTCACCGGCAGGTTCGCCATTTTTGAAAGGTACAAAAGCAACCAAATAGCCTGCCTGATCGAGCGGCGCCCTGTTCCACGATCCGTGAAATGCCACAAATGCGCCATTTTTGTAACGCTCGGGAAACTGATCGCCGGTGTAAAATAATAGGTCATTCGGTGCAAAGTGGCCGGGAAATGCCATTATGGGGTGTTTCTTATCGGCACATCGACCTATAGTTTCACTGTCTCCACCGTACTCAGGCGCCAATACTTTTTGGTTTTTGAATTGATCATAGTAGCAATAGGGCCAGCCAAAATCATCACCCATTTCGATTTTGAAAAACTCTTCTGCAGGCAGGTCGGCATTTTCCTGTTCGGTGTACATATCCGGGTAAAACTGATGTAGCTGATCGCGACCATGCTGAACCGCGTAAAGGCTGTTCACCTCATCGTTCCAGTGCATGCCTACGAAGTGGCGTATCCCCGTGGCGTACAACTCGCCATCCTCCTGCTTTTGGTTGGGTTTATCAGCGTCAAATTTCCACACGCCACCGAACCATTCCAATTGTGGACAGGGATCCTGGCCGGGAGAACCGGGGGTACGCAGCTTTTCCATACAGGCATTGGAAGGCGCTCCATTGTGGACATATAAATTCCCTTCTTTATCAAATGCCATGGGTTTGGCTTTATGTTGGGTACCATCGTGAAAATCAGAAATGATGGTCTCCGGATCACCTTGTGGTATTTCACCATTTTCCGGCATTTTCCATCGGTACACGGCGTCATCTGAGGAGGCATAAAGATAGCCATTGTGGATCTTTATGTCCGTTCCGCCAAAATTGCCAAACCTTTCCTCTGAATCGGATCGGCCATCCTGGTCGTTGTCGACCAGTGCCATAATGCCATTGCCGTTTTTGGTGTTACCCAGTTTTACATAAACCCTGTTTTTATCGTCTACCGCCAGGTGCCGGGCCCTGCCAAGATTGTCAGCAACGATTATGGCCCCAAAGTCCTGCGGCAACTTTAGTGAAGCGTTGTCAGGGTCCGGGCTGGGCAATTCAGAACTGTTGGTTTCCGGTGCATCAGTAGTCTCACTGCCTGATTTTCCATTGCAACTGAATATTAATACTAAAAAAAGGATTAAAAGTATATGAACTTTCATAAATATGCTTTTTGATTATTAGAATTAAAGGTAAACAAAAAGGAAAAAAAATTCCTATCCTTTAAATACAATCAGGCATACTTTTGTTTGAGTAGTTCATGGTCTTTGCGCATTTGTTCCAGCGAAGGCTGGCGCCTTGTCCACTGGTTGCTCACCGAACGGATGTTATTTATGGTCACAGTCAAAGCATCTTTCAAGGGTTCTTTGGCCAGGCCTACCATAGTTGACACCTCATTGCCGAGGAAAAACCTTATTTGACTTTTCACAAGGGCTGCCAGCGGTTTTGGCATGGTACGCTGGTAGTGATCAATGAGGGCTTGGGTCAGCAATATTCCTTCTTCCGACTTTTTAAAATTGCGCTCCTTAATCGCAATTTCCATCGCCATGGCTTCTTTCAGATTGGCCACCAGTAGCTGGTCATCGAGGTGAAGCTGATATCCTATATATCGCCAACGATATAGAAAGGCCTCTTTCTCTTCGATCGACAAGCGATAGCCCATTTTGGATAATCCTTTCAGAACAATAAACGAAAAGGCCAGATTAGTTCCCGCCATGTCTTCCTGGTTGGCCGGAATGCCCCAATCCTTATTATAATCGGGGCGCCTGCCGATCATCATACGCACCATGGCATGGATAAGCCTGGTTTTGTTGATCAGCCTATGTCCGGTACCATTTTCTTTCAGGCTATCCGGCCCCATCAGGTCAATAACGAATTCTGCCGTTTCCAATAATCTCTTGCCCGGTGTTTTCCTGATTTTTTCCGAGAGGTACAGCGTTTTATTGCCCGGAGTGGCCGCATAGCAATACGGAAGGGCCATAGCGCCTAAAAGCATCATGATTTCACTGGCGTATTCCGCGTATACCTCTGCCCCCGCATCCATTTGTTTCTCATCATACCATTCGGGCTTTTGACGTATCCTTTGCATGAAGTTATCGAGGGGTTCATAACCCGATGAACTTTTGGCGCCTTCTTCAGGCCTTAATGCTAGAATTTTATAAAGGGCCTCCTTCTGGTCATTTTTAAATATATCAGACATCAGGCCATCTGCCTCTTTATCGCCTTGCAGGCGCATTTTATTCAGAAAATCTGGCTTCACATTCATAATCAACACATTGAGCCTTTATAATGCGATGTCGACTATAAATGTTTGACAAAGACCTGAAAATTAGAGGAAAGTATCTTGTAAGATGATGAATCCAATGTTTAGAAGATCGATTTTCCGCTCGAATATTTTTTTCGCGTTTCCATCTTTTTCATTTCGCGCCGGATCACCAGGCTGGCAATTTCGGAAGCTACATTTTCCGGGTTGGGCGTATTAAGTGCTTCGGCCAGGTCATTTTCACTAATATCAATACGATACATCGCGTTCATCAGAAATTGAAAATCCTGGTCCAGAAGTTTTCGAACCAGCAAGGTCAGTTGTTTATGCAGATCCTCCAGGTTTTCCTTTTCGGCAACTTCCAGTTCATTGGGATCGATACTGAGGTCTTTTGAGATAAGCCGGCTTAAATGCAAAGTATCTTCGTATCGTGCTGGCAACATAATAGATTATTTTTGTTTGAGTTCTGCAAGGTAACCAATAAATCACGATTGCCCGTTAAGATTAGGTTAAACCTTGTTGATAATGTGGCCTAAAACTATTTTTATACCTTTGTCGTGGATGGCTAAAACAAAACCGAAAATGCCTCATTTGGGCGAAGAGCCCATCAATTCACTATTGGTGAAAATGTCAGTGCCTGCAGCTATTGGTATGCTGGTGATGACAGTGTACCAAATTGTGGATACATTTTTTGTTGGTCAGTGGATTGGCGCCAATGCCATTGCAGGCGTATCAGTGGTGTTGCCGCTCAATATGCTTATCTCATCCGTAGGGATGGGCCTGGGCGTAGGAGGCGCATCTATTATATCGCGGGCCCTGGGTGCAAATGACCGTCAAAAGGCCGAACGCACGCTGGGCAATATGATCAATCTGAACCTGCATTTCACCGCGGTAGCTATTGTTATCGGATATATTTTTACAAAAGAGGTACTTCACTTTTTTGGTGGCCGGGGCGATATTTATCCCTATGCCTATGATTATTTTACGGTGTTACTGCCATCCCTTCCGCTTCTCAGCTGGGCCATCATGGCCAATAATGTGATCCGGGCAGAAGGTAATCCACGTCGGGCGATGTATGTCATGATCGTACCGGCTGTAGCCAACGTTATCCTGGACCCTGTTTTCATCATTTGGCTGGATATGGGCATAAAAGGGGCCGCCTGGGCTACTGTGTTGGCATATGCGATGAGCGCCCTGTATGCCCTGGACTATTTTATCAAGGGTAAAAGCGCTTTGAAACTAAGCCTTGTAAACTTTAAGCTTAAATGGACAATTGTACAGGAAATGCTAAGCATCGGCATGACCTCCTTTGCCCGGCAGGGCAGCGCCAGTCTGCTGGCCATTATAGTCAACCGTACCTTGTTCGGGTTTGGTGGTGAAATATCAGTAGCCGTGTATGGGGTGATCAGCCGGCTTTTGATGTTCCTGTTGTTTCCTGTGCTGGGCCTCGGTCAGGGCTTTTTACCTATTGCAGGTTTCAATTACGGGGCACGCCGCTATGATCGCGTGTTACAGGCCATTAAAGGTTCCGTGTTATCGGGTTTTGCCATTTGCCTGGCAGTCTGGGCACTGGTAATGGGTTTTCCTGAGCCGCTGATCCGATTTTTTACCGATGATAAGCAGCTGATCGTCCAGAGCATTCCGGCAATGCGCACCGTTTTTTTGCTCCTGCCCATAATTGCCGTCCAGTTGATTTGTACCGTATATTTCCAGGCGCTTGGCAAAGCGCTACCCTCACTTTTACTCACCTTGCTTCGGCAGGGCTTGATCAGCATCCCGCTCATTTTGATCTTACCACATTTTATGGGGATCAACGGCGTATGGTGGTCATTCCCCATTTCCGATTTGCTGGCAACTGCCATTACGCTGGCCTACACCTGGCCGCGGTGGCAACGACTGGATACTGTAGAGCGCATGACGGGCGCCATGGCCGAGTGACTACCGATGGATGAAATGCCAGAGGGCTATGCCAACGCTCACGGAAACGTTAAGTGAATGCTTGGTGCCGTACTGCGGGATTTCCACTACGTGATCGGCGGCTTTCACCACATGGTCTTCCACGCCATATACTTCGTTGCCAAATACCAATGCATATTTTTGATTCGGGTTGGCCTCGAATTGATCCAGCGAAACACTCAGGTCAGCCTGCTCCAGGGCGGCGATCTCATAATTCAGGGCTTGAAGTTTCCGTATTGCTGCTTCGGTAGAATCTGCATGCTCCCATTCCACCGCTTCTGTGGATCCCAGGGCGGTTTTATTGATCTCACGATGCGGAGGGGTGGCCGTAATGCCGCATAGGTATATTTTCTCAATGGCGAAGGCATCGGCGGTGCGAAAAACGGAACCGACATTGTGGGCGCTCCGCACATTGTCGAGCACGATAACAATAGGGTTTTTCCGCATATTCCTGAATTCATCTACACTGGCACGCCCCAGTTCATCCAGTTTTAGTTTGCGCATGATCGTGAAATTTGTATTCCAACTTTTAAGGCAAAGTTATAATAAATATCTTCGCAGCTTATACCTTTATATTTAAATCCGAAAACCATATGGCGAAGTCGAAGGCAGCAAAGGAAACCCCGCTGATGAAGCAATACAACCAGATCAAGGCCAGGTATCCGGGCGCTCTGCTGTTGTTTCGGGTGGGCGACTTCTACGAAACTTTCGGCGAAGATGCCATACGGGCAAGTAAGATTCTCGACATCGTACTGACCAAACGCTCCAATGGCGCTGCCTCGGAAATGGAGCTTGCCGGATTTCCCCATCATGCCCTGGACTCATATCTGCCCCGCTTGGTACGCTCGGGAGAAAGGGTGGCCATTTGCGATCAGCTGGAAGACCCGAAGTCGGCTAAAGGGATCGTAAAGCGCGGTGTGACGGAACTGGTTACCCCCGGCCTGTCCTTCAATGACAATGTGCTGGAGAGGCGCCACAACAACTACCTGGCATCTGTTCATGTGGATGGCGAACAATGGGGCGTCAGCTTCCTGGATGTTTCCACCGGCGAGTTTTTGTGTACGCACGGCGATAAAGGTTATATAGAAAACCTTCTGCAAAGCTTCCACCCCTCGGAGCTGATCTTTTGCAAGCGCCACCGGGAGGCCTATGAGGCAACTTTTCAGGAACAATACAATACCTATGGCCTGGAAGACTGGGTGTATAGTTTTGATTTTGGTTATGAAAAACTGACCCAGCATTTCGGCACGGCCAATCTGAAAGGCTTTGGTATCGAAGACCTGAAGGCTGGTATTGTGGCGGCAGGCGCCATAGTTCACTACCTGGAAGAGACCGAGCACAACGAAACCAAACACATATCCGGCATTGCGCGGATTGAAGAGGAAAAGTTCGTATGGCTCGACCGGTTCACCATCCGGAACCTCGAGCTTCTGTTCCCGCAGCAGGAAGGCGGTATTCCGCTCATCCGGGTGATCGACAAAACCATTACGCCAATGGGCGCCCGCCTGCTGAAAAAGTGGGTGATGATGCCACTGAAAGATCAGGTGCGGATCAATGAAAGGCTGGAAATAGTGGGATCGCTGGTGGAAGACGAGGAGATGCTGGAGCAGGTGCACGACAATCTGAAGCACATTAACGACCTGGAGCGGCTGATCAGCAAGGTGGCAGTCGGCCGGATCAATCCACGGGAGATGCTTCAGCTCAAAAAGTCACTGCAATATGTGTTACCGGTAAAAAAACTATTGCAGGAGAGCGGGCATGAGCACTTGCAAAAGCTGGCCGACAAGGTGCACCCCTGTGAGTTTTTACTGGAAAAGATTGAACGTGAGCTGCGCGAAGATGTGCCCATAGTAACCAACCAGGGCGGATTGATCAGAGAGGGGATAGATGAAGAGCTGGATGAACTGCGGGGTATTGCCTATTCGGGTAAGGACTTCCTAAAGAAAATCCAGCAGCGCGAGCAGGAACGCACCGGAATTCCTTCGCTAAAGATCGCCTATAACAAAGTTTTTGGCTACTACCTCGAAGTGACCAATGCCCATAAAGACAAGGTGCCGCAGGAGTGGATCAGGAAACAAACCCTGGTAAATGCGGAGCGCTACATTACCGAGGAGCTGAAGGAATACGAAGAAAAGATCTTAAATGCCGAGGAAAAGCTCTTTGTGATCGAACAGCATTTTTTTCAAAAGCTCGTACAAAGCGCTGCCGACTTTGTGGAGCCCATCCAGCAAAATGCCCGTGTGATCGCTACTATCGACTGCCTGGCATCTTTTGCGCAAAGCGCCATAGACCACAAATACATCAGGCCGATCGTGAACGACAGCCATACTATCGATATCAGGGAAGGGCGCCATCCCGTGATTGAAAAGCAAATGCCACCTGGTGAAGCCTATATCCCGAACGATGTGATGCTCGACAATGAAAGCCAGCAGATCATGATCATTACCGGGCCCAACATGGCCGGTAAGTCGGCGCTGCTGCGACAAACCGCCCTGATCGTGATGATGGCGCAAATGGGTAGTTTCGTGCCGGCCACAGTGGCACACATTGGCATGGTAGACAAAATCTTTACCCGGGTCGGCGCCAGCGATAACCTTTCGCGCGGTGAGTCGACCTTCATGGTGGAAATGACCGAAACGGCCAGCATCCTCAACAACCTGAGCAACCGCAGCCTGGTGCTGATGGATGAGATCGGTCGTGGAACCGCCACATACGACGGGATCAGTATTGCGTGGAGTATCGTCGAGTTTTTGCACAACCACCCCAAATCAAAAGCCAAAACGCTTTTTGCCACGCACTACCACGAGCTCAATCAGCTTACCAATGATTTTGGACGTATCAAAAATTATAATGTATCGGTAAAAGAAGCCGGCGATAAAATCATTTTTTTGCGAAAGCTGAAACCCGGTGGCAGTGAACACAGCTTTGGTATCCATGTGGCGCAGATGGCCGGCATGCCGAACCAGATCGTACTGCGCGCACACGAGATCCTGCGGCATCTCGAAAAAGACAAGCTCAGTAAACATGCCGATAAGAAAATCGAGGACATGCCGAAGAACAACTACCAACTCAGCCTGTTTGCCGCCGATCCGAAGTTTGAAGAGGTAAAGGATTTATTGGGTCAGATCGACATCAACAGCATATCACCCGTGGAAGCCCTGCTGAAGCTGAACGAAGTGATCACGACATTAAAAGGGAAGGATTGATTTCGGGTCGAAAGCTTTTAACCAGCCTTTTTAAAGCATGATGTAATTATGTGTTGACAGGGCTAGCTTTCGGAGTGAAATTTGTCAAACCTCTTTGGTTTTGTTAAATTGATCATTCGGTTAAAAAGGCACATCATGAAGCGAATTGTATTAACATCTGCTATAGTATTGGGAGTGATCACCTGCGCATTCTCACAGGTCAAACTTGAAGTGAAGCCCGAAAAAAATGCTCAAGATAAATGGGGCTCGGAAAGTTTCAACAGGTACGAGATCTTTAAAGATTGGGACAATCCGGATAATATCGAAATATCTGGTATCAGGTCGATAACTGGCAGCGCTGACCCTCAAGTAGATTTGGATTCCTTAAGGATCGGTTTGAATGGAAGATATCTGGCCTTCAATAACAGCACACATGATAATATGCCGATACTGAAACCGGAAGTCAACGACCCAATGCCTGCGCTTACACCCGACTCAACCATCAATTACACGCTTCGGATCAGGAAGGTAGAATAAACACCGAATATACCTGCCCTCTAACCTTCCAAAACCCACCTCAACTTTAGCGGAGCGAAACTTGTGGCTAAAATCCTTCAGGTTTTCAACTTGAACTATCGGAATTGCCAGTTTACGCCATGGCTACCATTATCACCTGTGCTGTTTAAAAATCCTCCCCGCTCTTTTTAGTCTCAAGCTTTTGTAGTGAAACGAAAAAAGCGGGGACTGAAAAGCATAAATGAAACAGGAAGTCTGTGACTTCCCTCAAAGATGAAAATCAACCATTTGTTGAAAGATCAAATTATCCTGCCGGGTCACAGACCCTGGATTTCATTACTTCGCAGTCGCAGACTAC
>DNTA01000059.1 GCA_003500135.1 Cytophagales bacterium
AAACTTGACAAAGTAGGATTAACATGAACAGAAGAACAAGATCACTGATAAAGGTCATTTCAATATTACTCGTTTTGACAGCCGTATTGTTGGAACTGGGTGTTTTGAATGTGAGTATTTTATGGTCATATAAATTTTGGATGACCGTTATCGGATATGGCTTACTCCTTTTGGTGAGTAGGGCCTAAAGAAATTTATTTTCTGATTTGACGCTTGGCCTGTTCCATATGCCTGATATTGTGGTAGGTAATGAAACGGAGCATATCGCCTAATCTAAGACGGATGTATTTGGAAAAGGTCAAGGGTACTTTTACCTTGTTCAGGTCAGTATTTTTGGCCATTTCCAATATGTCTATCATATCCTTTTGCTGGGAAATGAACCTTTCGACTACATTTTCAGGTACTTCCATTTCGGCCGGGTTTTTATTAGCCGGTGTTTTCATTTTATTTGTGATTGTCCCGCCAGCTTTTGGCAACATACTTTTTGCCAGATAATCACCAATTATTCCCGGTTTATATACCTCCTGTTTCGTAAAATCAGATTTATTCATTGCATTCTGAAAAGCAGGGACATAAAACTCTCCGTAGAGGTTTAAATGCCCCAGGCATTCACCAATACTCCAGCCGTTGTCCGGCGGCCGTTTCATAAGTTGATCATAAGCGAGGGGCACAAAATATGTTTCCGCCTCGTTAATCATTTTGTGGGTGTCCTGCAACAAGGATTCAATAACTTCTTCCGCTACCATTTTAAATAAATTACTACCTTTGAAGTATACTGTTTTTAAAGCATTGAGTTACCGTTTGGCACATATTAGATAAGCTTACAAGGCAATTACCCGTGCCAACAGGGAAACTTTTTGTGTAGGGTTGGCGGGATCGTTGCTGAAAAAGGTAATACTCTTAATCTGATTACCACGACGTCCGGTAGCATCGAAGGAAACAGTTATATCCATGCTTTCTCCCGGCTTCAGGTTGTCTTTCTCCATTTCGGTTACTACACAACCACATGAGGTCTTCACCCTTCTGATGTCCAGCTGCCTTTTACCTGTGTTAGTAATAGTTATTGCGGCTTTTTTTACTGTCCCCTCGTTCATGGCCCCTAAATCCAGTTGTTTGGTACTGAAAGAAAGTCGTGGAGCTTCATCCAATTCTTCGGGTGTCATTGGAGGGAAATACTCATTGATCACCGCTACAATACGGTATTTTTTTTGGCTATCTTTTGTGTCGTTGGTATTGAGTTGGATCAAATCGGCCACAAATCCAAAATCACCACGGGCCTTAGTATCATAAATTACCTGCATGTCACTTTTTGACCCGGGGGCAATCGTGTCCGGCTCGAATTTTAGAACGATGTATTCCGGCGCATTATAGCCTGATATAATAATCGGTGCTGATCCGTCATTATAGAGTTCAAATGATTTTAGTACTTCTTTTTCTGTTGTGACCCTACCCATATGCATAGTGCGGTATCGGGACCTCAGGTTGCCGGTTTTATTCGGAAATTCATCCGCAACTGTTTTTGGTCTGGGTTGAACCACCCCGCTTATTTGCAAAACCACGTTTTTTGGGGCATTGGACTGAATTCTCAGGGTTTTTCTAAACTGGCCCGGTCGATTTCGCGGATCAAATCTCGCGACAATAAAGCCCTTTTCACCAGGTGGCAAAGGCTCTTTGCTCCAGTCAGGTGTGGTGCAGCCACATGAGGTTTGTACTTTATTTATAACTAACGGAGCATTACCTGTATTAGTAAAGCTGAAGCGGTGCGTCACTGCACCGTTTTCTTCTTTTATGACTCCGAAATCAAACATTTCATGGTCGAAATTGATCTGAGGGCCGCTTTGTGCCAAAAGCAGGTTAGCAACCAAAAGAATAGCCACTGTTGAATAAAAAATCTTTACCATCGCTCCTGTTCCTTTTTTTTGGCAAAGATAACAAAGGAGGTCAACAATAGGCAAAAACGTAAGATATTGTGACAGATGTCTCTTTTTTACTCATCAGGGAGTTGTGATAAACAATTTATGCCAGGCCTCAAAGCTTTTAATCACCTGACAATCAACCGCTAATAGCCAGTAAACCCAATTTGTTTGCCATCAGGTTTTAAATATAGTTTCGAGTATGGCAATTTGTTTATTTATTTGTGACAAAATCAAGGATATGTCGAGAGTACTTACAGGAATACAAAGCACTGGGAAGCCTCATTTAGGTAATATTTTAGGCGCTATACAACCGGCAGTTGCCATGTCGAACGACCCGAAAAATGAAGCTTATTTTTTTATTGCGGATCTTCATTCACTCACAACCATAAAAGATTCCGCGGTAAGAGTGGAAAATGTGAATGCGGTTGCGGCCGCCTGGTTGGCATTCGGTTTTGATACAACAAAAAATGTATTGTATCGCCAGTCAAAAATCCCGGAGGTATGTGAACTGACCTGGTATTTGAATTGCTTTACGCCATTTCCCATGCTTGCAAATGCACATTCTTTCAAAGATAAATCCGATAGATTGTCTGACGTAAACGCCGGTTTATTTATCTATCCGGTATTAATGGCCGCCGATATACTTTTATACAATGCAGACATTGTGCCCGTGGGAAAGGATCAGAAGCAACATCTCGAAATAACCCGCGATATTGCCAGCTCTTTTAATCATCAATATGGCGATACTTTTGTTGTGCCGGAATCGAAAATAGATGAAAAGGTGATGACCATAACCGGTATTGATGGTCAAAAAATGAGCAAGTCTTATGGCAATACCATAGACATCTTTCAGTCGGATAAAAAGTTGCGAAAGAACATTATGCAAATCATGACCGACAGCACCCCATTGGAGGAGCCCAAAAATCCGGACACCTGCAATGTATTTGCACTTTACCAAATATTGGCTTCAGAAGATCAGGTTGCCGAGATGCGAAAAAATTATGCAAGAGGCAACTATGGTTATGGTCATGCCAAGCAAGCGCTTTTCGAACTGATCATTGAAAAATATGCTGACCAAAGAGCCAAATACAATGATTTTATGAATGATTTGGGCGAATTAAACAGGCAATTGGAAGAAGGTGAAGCCAAAGCACGTGAAGTGGCACAAAATGTGTTGAAAAAGGTACGCAAAAACCTTGGCTTCTGATCTATCTATTTCAATCTATTCCTAGGATTGGATAGCATTTTCCGAATTCCAAACCTCCTCCGCATGTGAATTGTCAACACTTAACACAATCCGGGTTGGTTTTGGTACGATCACGAGCCTTGAAACGTGATTCAGATACATTTCCACATCGACAAGCACCCCGTCTTTTAGGGTAGGCAAAAATTTGGTCTCACCCGTTTCTTCGTCCTTCACCTCTTTATATGCCTTGGCAATATAAGCCGTTGGCAATAAAACATCGTTTTCCGGACAAAATTCGTCATGAACGGCCTGCAAGGCATCTTCAAGAAAATCGCCATAATTTTCTACGAAATCGTCTTCCATATCATGAAGTTCTTCCTCCATATCGTCATAGGCCGAATCGTTGTAATCGAGCTGTTTGAGCTCATTACGCTTCTCAATAAGCGCTATTAAGTCCTCGTCAAGTTTTTTAATATCTACCATGATGATTTGTTTCCCGTCTCAAAACACAAAGAAACGTATTTTTTATCTGGAAGGTCAATTTAATTTCGATAAAATATGGAATAACCTTATTTTTACATTAATACCCCAACGGGGATTTTAAATTACGGATTAGCCCGTTATATTACGAGCGGCTTCTCATCTTAAAATAAGAACTATAACCCTATAAAAATTCAAATATGGACGCATCCATTCTTGACAAAGCCCAAAGTTGGCTCAACAGCAATATTGATGAAGATTCGAAACAGGACATACAGCGCATGATCGATGCCAGCGATGATTCCGAATTAGTAGATTCTTTTTATAAAGACCTCGAGTTTGGCACAGGCGGTCTCCGCGGAATTATGGGCACAGGATCGAACCGAATGAACAAATACACCATAGGCAAAGCCACCCAGGGTTTAAGCAACTATCTGCTCAAGCGCTTCCCTAATGAAGAAATAAAAGTTGCTATTGCGCACGATAGTAGAAATAACAGCCAATACTTTGCCGAAACCACCGCGGCAGTTTTCTCTGCTAATGGGATAAAAGTCTATTTTTTCGAAGATTTACGACCTACTCCCGAGTTATCATTCGCCATCAGAAAGCTGAATTGCAAGAGTGGTGTGGTGCTCACGGCATCGCATAATCCAAAAGAATATAATGGATATAAGGCCTACTGGGAAGACGGTGCGCAGGTAACCCCCCCCCATGACAAAAACATAATTGAAGAGGTAAATAAAATTGAAAGTTTCGATGAGGTGAAGTTTGATAAGCGCTCAGGCCTGATAGAAACAATTGGCGTGGATATCGATGAGGATTATCTGGAAATGATCTCCTCTCTTTCTTTGGCTCCCCGGGCAATAAAAAATCAAAAGGACCTGAAAATTGTATTTTCTCCAATCCACGGTACGGGTATAACGCTGGTGCCTAAAATACTTAAAAAAATCGGGTTTGAAAATGTACATGTGGTTCAGGAACAGGCAGAACCGGATGGCAACTTCCCAACGGTAGTTTACCCTAATCCGGAAGAAAAGGAAGCCATGAGCCTGGCCTTGAAAAAAGCACAGGAAATTGATGCCGATATAATCATGGCTACAGATCCCGATTCAGACCGGGTGGGAATTGGTATAAAAGATCACCATGGCAATTTTGTGCTGTTAAATGGGAATCAAACGGGCGCCCTTTTACTTTGGCATGTATTGCAACAATGGAAAGAGGGCAATAAGCTTGACGGCAACCAATTTACCGTCGCGACAATCGTCACTTCTGACCTTTTACCTACTATTTCGGATGCCTACAATACCCCTTGTTATCGTACATTGACGGGCTTTAAATACATCGCTTCAATAATTCGGGATCTCGAAGGCAAGAAAAAATTTGTGGTAGGTGGCGAAGAAAGTTATGGATACTTAATAGGTGATGACGTTCGGGACAAAGACGCTATTGCTTCCTGTGCATTAATAGCCGAAATGGCTGCCTATGCCAAAGATAACGGAAAAAGCCTATCTGACATGTTGATTGAAATGTACGAGAAATTTGGATTTTATAAAGAACGACTGATTTCAATAACCAAAAAAGGGAAAGAAGGGGCTGATCAGATTGCTCAAATGATGGTAGGTCTGCGACAAAATGCTCCTGACAAAGTCGGCGGAGAAAAGGTGATCAAAAAAATAGACTATCAAAGCCTTAAAGAAACTGACCTCATATCGGGCACGTCGAAAAAAATAGATTTTCCTAAATCCAATGTGCTGCAATTCCTGACAGAAAAAAGCACCAAAATATCAGTGCGCCCATCGGGAACCGAACCGAAAATAAAATTCTACTTCAGTGTAAACACACCACTTGAGGATAAATCAAAATACGATGAAATAAGTGGTCAGTTGGATGAAAAAATTGATCGTATAATCGCTGATTTGAACCTAAACTAGACATTCACAAACTCCTGAGGTCGTTTTCAAACGACCTCAGTTTTTTTACCGGTATTTTCTTATCGCTGAAAAATTCATTAACAAAGAGAAATAGTACTATTCCGTCATATTTTTTGGTATATCTCTTATAAATGCATTTTATTTAGAAAACTTTTTAACCCTTAAAGAACAGCTGCATTGGAAGTTTTTTTAAATGCATTATTAATTGTTGCTGGTTTCATATTACTCATCAAGGGGGGCGATTTTCTGGTCGAAGGAGCATCTTCACTAGCCAGGCGCTATCAATTACCGGAAATGATGATCGGTCTCACGATAGTTGCATTTGTCACTTCATCGCCAGAGCTCGTTGTCAATTTATTTTCTGGTGTAAACGGATACGATGAAGTAGTATTTGGTAGCATAATAGGTTCCAATATTTTCAATTTATTTCTTATCCTGGGCCTTGCCGGCTTAATTCACCCAATGAGTGTTCAGTTCAATACGGTTTGGAAGGAAATCCCATACAATATTATGGTGACTATCGTATTGTTCCTCCTGGAAAATGATGAATTGATATTTGGGGTAAATTATAATTATGCCGGAAACTGGGATGGATTGATCCTTTTATCCTTTTTCGGCTTTTTTATTTATTACGTCATTAAATACCATAAAAAAGAGGTCGTAGACCTTGATGAGATCAAGGTACACAGCAACCGAAAATCTATTACAATGGTTGCAGGTGGAATGTTGGCCCTTACTTTTGGAGGCAGACTCGATATATACAACCCTGTGGATACATAACAAGTATTTGATGTGTGTGAAAAACTTATTGGTTTAACAATCATATCGGCAGGCGCTTCATTACCTGAACTAGCCACTTCTGTGGTAGCTGCGTTGAAAAAGAAAGCGAATATCGCGGTGGGAAATATTCTGGGGTCCAATATTTTTAATTTCACCTTCGTATTGGGTGTGACCACATTTACTGAAGCGCTGTCTTACGACCCAATATTGAACATTGACCTTAGCGTCTTTTTAATAGGATCATTGCTTCTATTATTTTTCATGTTTACGCTTAAAGCCAAAAAACCAGGCCGGTGGGAAGCACTGATCCTTTTGATAGGCTTCCTGGCCTATTATGTGTTTATTTTAATAAGAAAGTGATTAAAGCAAGCCAAGGCACACCTTCAACCTGACCACCTTTTTTATCGACTCACTCAACTGACCAGCTAACAAAGTATTACCGGATAGTCCTTTTACTATTTTGCCATGCAGGCCATCAACATTTAACGGCATGAGTATAATATCATTGCCTGCCAAAACTGCTTGCCAGGAGGCATTATCAATTGATTTTACGGCCCCCATATTCATAGCATCCGTAATGGTTATGCCTTGAAAGTCTAAAGAATCTTTTAGCAGGTCGCTGACTATTCTTTTGGAAAGGGTTGAAGGCAATTGATCCGTATCGTATTCGTTATCTTCAACAGATATGTGACCCACCATTATACTGACAACGCCCCGATCAATTAAGGGAGGGTAAACGCCCAACTCTTTAAATTCTCCTTTGATGAAAACAGCATTATGATGTGAATCACCATTTACCAATCCATGTCCGGGAAAATGCTTTGCAGTAGCCACAATACCATTTTGCTGCATTACCTTGATGTATTCGGAAGCCAACATTACGGCAGTGTCGGGATTGCTTCCAAAACTTCTATTTCCTATTGCTGCATTTTCAGTACTAAGATCGCAAACCGGAGCAAAATTATAATTGATCCCTATGTCGTTCAGCGCCCCGGCAATAGTGCCTGCAACCTTCCTGCATTCCTCAACCTCTGTGATTTCTGAAGTTTTGGGTACTTCGGGTGTGCCCTCGATCTTTCTGTTGATGAGGCTGGGCTCCCCGTCAGCGCTGTAAATTAAAGGCAAACTGCTGTTTACTTTGTCAAACAAGGCAATTTGGTCCTTAAATTGGCCAACGGTACCGTTGAGCAATAGAATACTGCCGATTTTTTTTTCTCGAATGTAACCTGCTATGACACTATCGGGTTCGCCCCACTTTCCAGTGGCAGGCATAATCATTTGTGCCGCTTTTTCAGATGCGCTCAAATTATGGTAAATGCTGTCCACATAATCTGCCAGCTGCTGGTCACTTTTATAAAAATCATTAAGTGTCCAACTCGTTTTTGATTTCTCATTCACCGACGCTGACCCCTCTTTTTTATTATTGCCCGAACAGGCAGAAAGCGCTACAAGCAGCAATGCAGAAGTAAATAATACACCGTAATTCATAATCAACTTGGGTTATAATCAAAAAAAGCCCCGATAAGGGACTTAATTTAAATATTTTTTTCAAATTATTTTTTCGGGCCATTTTTGGCAAATACCTGTGCTATTTCCCTCAGTTCCATCCACCACTGTTCTTTTGGGCGTTTGATTTTGAGGTCCATTACCTTTTTAAGGTCTTCAATATTCCGGTACAGTACGTGTCCGCCCTGAAGTCCAATAGTCACACTTTCATTTTTTTGTTTACCGGCTTTTTTACATAAAAACTCCATGGCCTTTGTAGAAAGTCGTGTGCCTATGGCCCTGTCAAAAGGGCTTGGATTACCTCCTTGTTGTAAATGGCCCAGAATGGATTGCCTTACATCAAATACATCACCCCCATCTTCCTCATACAAGGCTGAAATAAATGGGGTAGTATAAATTTTATTGGCATATTCATTTCTGATGACCAGTCCGAGTCGTTTTCCTTCCCTAAATCCATTTACCAGATTATCAACATCATTTTGCAAGTCTTTCAATGTTACACCCTCTTCGTGCAAATATACCCTTTCAGCACCTGTGGCCAATCCACTCATAAGAGCTAAATAACCACAATAGCGCCCCATGACTTCTACCACGAAAGCACGGTTTGAGGCTACTGCGGATTCCTTGATTTTATCAACAGCATCTACAATATTATTTAAAGCCGAGTCAGCGCCCACACTGAAATCAGTACCAGGCAAGTTGTTATTGATACTTGCTGGAAGACAAACGGTAGGGATATCAAAAGCAGGGAATTCTTCTCTTTTTTGATACAAATTATATGCGCCCTCGTATCCGGTATAGCCTCCTATAATGAGCAGTGCATTTATATTATATTTTTCAAGTGTCTTGGCGATGTTGTAAAAATCTTTGTAGTCCGGGGTTTTACGGTTGGTACCAAGTACAGAACCGCCCTGTGAGGTCCACTCTTCCACTTCACCCCAGGTCATTTCGTGTACGCTGCCCTGTATAAGCCCTTCAAATGAGTTTCGGACCCCGAAGATTTTATGTCCTTTATCGAGGCCAACACGAACAGCTGTTCGAACCGCGATATTCATTCCCGGACTTGGTCCACTGGCGTTCATAACCATAATATTTAAAGGTTCAAAACTCCTGGACTCAGGTGGGTGGGGATAAGTTTGTCTTAGGGTATTGAAGGTAACCAATGCATCGCGAAAGCTGCCGCCACGCAGATCAATGGCCTGCTCATAGTCACCTTTTTCGATACATTCATAAATGTGATGGGTCTTTTTAACTGCGTCCATCATCGGAATGGCGGCAACTTTGTTCTTGCGCATGCCTATAATGATCGATTCTTTATTTGCTGAATCATTAATCAATTCCTCAATGGCAGCGTGGCCCAGTACGGTACTCATGTAGCGGTCAAAAGCGCTGGGGGCGCCTCCGCGCTGTACGTGACCTAATATTGTCACCCGTGCATCTTCTCCGATTCGTTCAGTAAGAATATTCTTTACATATTCACTTGTGATGGCATTTCCGGACTGATCTCTTGCCCCTTCAGCAACAATGATCAGGCTTTTATTTTTTCCGGTCTTTCGGGATGCTGCAACTGATTCACACATGTCTTCTTCCCACTTACCAGCCTCTGGTGGCATTTCAGGAATAAGAATGTAGTCTGCTCCACTACCAATGGCGCTCATAAGCGCAAGATAACCGCAGTTGCGGCCCATTACTTCCACAACAAATGTACGCTGATGGCTGGCTGCCGTTGAACTTATGGAGTCCAACGCATCACTGATCCTCCTCAAAGCTGTATCGGCGCCAATGGTCATATCTGTGCCCGACAAATCATTGTCGATTGACCCGACTAATCCAACAATTCTCAATATAGGATGCCTCTTGGCTTCCTCTTTGGTTATCTCCCCATTCTTTTCTAACTCCTTGAGAAGAGAAGGCCATTCTTCACGAAAAAGATTGGCACCGGTTAAGCTTCCGTCACCACCGATAACAACAAGGTTATCAATACCTCTCTTAACGAGGTGTTTGGCTCCAATAAGCCTGCCTTCCCTTTGCCGGAACTCCGGACAACGCGCAGTACCAATTTCGGTACCACCTTTATGCAAAATACCACCTACTGAATCCCAGTTCATTTTTCGGATCATTTCACCGCCTTTGACGATACCTTTATAACCCTGATAGATGGCGTAGACTTCTACTTTTTTATCCAGAGCGGAGCGTACTACTGCTCTTACGGCAGCATTCATTCCGGGCGCATCGCCCCCGCTGGTCATCACTGCTATACAATTGATCTTATTGGCCATTTGAATATCTGCTAATTTTTATTTTTTGCTTAAAGCTTGCTGAGGTTTTATTGTATCGCAAAGTTAACCATAATATCAAAATGAAGAAGTAATTCATTTTAAATTGAATTTAAAGATGACAATGATCAATAATTTTGAGTTGATCATATTTTTTCACCATTCTACTTCCAATAATTTTAAACCTCCTTAATAAACGGTTTTATGTATTAATAATCCGCTAAGGAACTATGGTTTTAAGGTGTGATAAGTACATTTCTGCAAACGTTTGAAAAAATTTTAAAAAAAGTTTCTTCTTTATGCAAACGTTTTCGAAAGGTTTTATATATTTGCTTTCACAAAGCAACATCGGATTAAGAGGTTTTACTTTACAGTCCTAAAATCGCCCTACCCCCTGGGGCGATTTTTTTATTTTACCTTTTCTGACAGCTTAACTTTCAGGTCATTCCTTTCCTTGGTAAGGCTATCAATCTTCTCATGCAGCTCCTGCTCCCTCCGCGTGAAATCTTCCTGAGTGGCCTCCATCTCTTCCATATTCTGACGGAGCTCTTCTTCCTGTGCCTTAAGTTCCTCAGATTGCGACTGTGACTGTTCAAGTAATTCTTTGGTGCGGTTACTCACCTGAAGGGTATACAATGTAGAAGTAACCATTTCCGCCAATTGCTCAACAAAACCAACTTCGTGATCCTGAAAACCATTGAATGAGATCACCTCTATTACTCCCAGTGCAATTTCATCCTGCTTAAGAGGAACAAGCAGTAGGTGGCGTGGATGCGATTCACCTAAACCAGAGCCTACCTTGGTATATTCATCAGGAAGATTTTGGATATAATTGGCCTCCCCTTCAGTATAACATGCTCCGATCAGACCTTCATCTGTTTCAAATCGCTTTTGCGTGAGTTTTGCCTGATCATAAGCATAGGTGGTTATCAGTTGTAGGTACTTGTCCTGGGGGTCATCTTCATTCAACATCGTAATACTGCCTTGATGGGCATTGAGAAACTTAATTAACCTGCCCAGCAAAGCTTCTGACAGGTTTTGCAAACTATCCTTATGTTTATTAATAATCCCCGAAAATTCTGCTAACCCTGCAGTTGTCCAGTTTTGAACCTTTTCCGCCTCATTTCGCCGCAAAATCTCTTGTTTCTGGGCCTCGAGCTCCTGCGTTTTTCCATCAATTGCCCTTTGCAATAAGTCTTTGTCTTCTTTAAGTTGTTTTTCGCGCCATTTTATAAATGCATAAATTATGCCCGAAATGCCAACCACAATTACGGCATAAAACCAAATAGTTTTATGAAATGGTGGTGTTATGACAACTTCTATAGTCTTTGGTGTATCATTCCATATACCATCATAATTGGCTCCTTTAACTTTAAAGGTATAGGTGTCTGCATCCAGATTTGTGTAACTTGCCAGTCTTTGATCCCCATCTACATAAATCCAGCCTTCATCAAAACCCTCCATCATATAGGCATATTTATTATCATCAGGAAATGCATAATGGAGCGCCGCGAACTCAAACGAAAACACATTTTCTTTGTGAGTAAGCTTCAAACTCACGGTTTCATTTATATTTTGGTGTAATACCACCTTTTTTCTGACCACTTCGCCTGGTTTTACCGACCGGTTAAATACGCGGAAATCAGTCAGCACAACCGGCGGTTCGTATTGATCGTCATTGATCTCATCTGGAAAAAATGCGTTAAAACCATTTATCCCTCCAAAAAACAACTCCCCTTCCTGACTTTTATATGACGATCCCCAGAAAAACTGATTGCTTTGCAAACCGTCGTTTACATCGTAATTTTTAAATGTTTTTTCTGAGGGGTTAAAATTGGACAAGCCGTCGTTGGCGCTCAACCACAGTGTACCATGTTTATCGGAAAGGATGGTGTAAATAACATTATTTGGCAATCCGTCTTTGGTGGTGTAGCTCTCTACTACAATTTTCGCGGGTTCGTTATCAGAAAAAGTTATTTTATTTAACCCTCCTCCATAAGTACCGGCATAGATCACATCCCTCTCTTTTTCTCTGTCGTAATGAAGTGAAATAATTCTGTTGTCGCTAATTGAATGCAAGGGATCTTCCGGGTCAAAGTGATACCTTTGGATATTATAAGTTGAAACGAACGTGTTTTTGCCTGGGTCTTCAGGCGTTAACCTGCTAAGTCCTCCCCAGGTACCTACCCAAATGTTTCCATATGCATCTTCAACAATTCCATTGTACTGAACACCATAGGCGGCCACAGTATTGGAATTATTGGGGTCGTGTAAAAAGTGCCTGTGTGCATTTCCCGTAAGATCGTACAATTCCAATCCACTTTCAGTACCTATCCACACGTTGCCATACCGATCTTCAAGCATCATCTGAATGCGGTCATCTAAAAGCGGAACACCGTTACTGCTCGGGGTTGCCGTGGTAAGGTGTTCAAAGTTGTATGACCCGGTTCGCTTTTGAATATTTATTCCTCCGCCCCAGGTACCTACCCATAATAAGTTGTCTTTCAACTGTTTTATGGTGGTGATATTGTTCATTGTATGCGACCCTGCCACTGCAGGATCATGTATTATATTGCGCTTGGTTTTCGCTTCTCTGTTTATTACATCAAACCCCACGTCCTGGTAGCCAATAAATAAATTGCCTTCTGAGTCGGAACAAATTGATCGTACAATTTCTGATGACAGGCCGATTTCACTATTTACATTTACCTTATAGTGTTCGAATGCCTTCCTTTTCAGATTGAGTTTATCTATACCTCCACCTCTGGTCCCGATCCACAACAGTCCGGATTTATCGATCATAAGCGAAAGGAGCTCATTTACTGCCAGGCTATTTACATTTGTATCATCAGATTGATACAGGATTGCTCTTTCGCCCTGATCAACTAATTGAACCAAGCCACTGATTGTTGCCAGCCAAATGTCGCCATTTTTGGTGTTAAAAATATTGGTCACACGATTCTCGACACCCGTAAAAAAAGAGGATGGAAGAAATTGTGTGAAGGAATTGGACTGTGGACTAAAACGCAAAGCGCCGTTATCCGTTGCGATCCAAATATTGTCTTAAGCATCAATTGAAAGATTGTGTACATAATCGGTATTGATGCTAAATTGAATACTCCCTGGCATCGTAACCCTGTTGAATGTACCCTTTTCAGGATCAAAAGCTTCTATCCCATTTGAAGTTAAGACAAACAAATTGCCCCGGCTGTCCTCTACTATATCAAATACAACATCTGATGATATTGAATTGGAGCGTGATGCACTGTAACTATACCTTGTAAAACTGCTATCGGAAAAGTTAAATTTATTCAGGCCACTATTTAAGGTGCCGATCCACATGTTTCCCTTTACATCCTGGTGAATCGAATAAACGCGGTTGTCTCCAATCGATTTAGGATCATTTGGGTCGTGTTTGAAATTATAAAACTTAGATTTGGTACGATCGTAAACCGCCAGGCCACCGCTATTGGTACCTACCCAAATGTTCCCTTCATGATCTTCCCCTAAGCTATATATGAAATTGTCGCCAATAGAGGTGTTATCCATTCGGTCATGACGAAAAACTTCAAAATTATTACCATCGTACTTGTTTAGGCCATCTTCGGTGCCAAACCATAGAAAGCCTTGTTGGTCCTGCATCATTGCCCATACAACCTGGTGCGACAACCCAGCTTGCCCTGTATGGTGCTGAAATCTTAGGTCTTTTTCCTGATATTGGGCAAAGCACTGAATTGAACAAGCAAGCGCTATTAAAACCGTTGTTATGCAGAGATAAAGCAATCTCATCTTGTTTTTCGCTATATCGAAATGACAATAGATAGGCCTGGTATCCCCCCCTTATTTGAGTTAAAAAAATTATAAGCCCCAATACTAATTTAGTAATAATACGTGAATTTGGAGGGGAAATAATAAAAAATCGTCAATTCAAATTGGGGAATATTAAGATTTTATTACTTTCTGTTGGTTCCAGACATTGTTTTAAGATTCGTTTTTATCACATCTGAGAAATATTGACTGAATCCGGGCCCCGTCCAGTTCAATGCCCGCACCTCTTCAGCATCGCTTTTAAAATAGTGGTAATCTGAATTAATGTACCCCACGTAATTACCATTAAAGCTTGTAATGAATGGTTCTATGTTATAAAAATCTGCTACGGTGTCGATTTTTTGTCGCACAAAAATCTCACCGGAAAAATCGCATGGTGTGCCCATTAACAGAATCCGGTTAATTTTTAAGGACACCAAATCTCCCTCCAGTGGCTCAAGCGCCCAATTAAATATCCAGTTCCGTAAACCAATATTTTTGTCAATTCTTAAAGCACTTGGCATAAAAGACAATGCTACTTTTGAATAGGCCACACTTGTTACAGAATCGAACTTTGCATTTGAAAGTCCAATTTCAATATCAGAAGATAAAATTCGGGCTGCATTCTCTGCTAATTCATAAGAGGAACCCGGTATATTGTAAAGCCTATGGCTCCCCACCATACCGGCCATAAACATAGAGAAGTTGATATTTTCATTTTGCTCCAGCTTTCGCACCAGAAAACCAGGATAATCAGCGCTAATCGATTCTTCTTTAATATCAATCAAAGTAGGGTGGGCAGAATAAGACGTAAGGAGGGCCAATTCATTGTTCGATTTTTTAAATGCAATATTCCTCAGTACAGGATCTACCATTCCCGCCTCTTTATCGACCCTGTTTTGCACAAAATCGCCGGGAACAGATGAAATATAACTGACCTGAAATGGCTGACTTGTTTTCTGGTAATTATAAACCCCTTCTACAATCTGCTTAGCCATTTCAAAAATCATTGATTTATTAAAATCGCCATAAAGCTTTTCGCCAACTATGGAGGGTGTCCAATGGCCCATCCCATTGTGTGTATGAATGGCCCCGAAGTAAGGCAGTGCCGTTTGATAAAGCGTGTCCAGGCCTTTAATTATCCTATGCTTAAGTTCAGGTGGAAACATTAATAAATCCGCACTGATAATTGGCACAACCGTTTGATCATTATAAATGGCAATTACACGGACATAAAGCGGGTCATGTATTTTACCGGCCGTTTTAGGAAAGTATCCCGCCATTTCAACAGGTAGTTCAGGCGTGATATTCACTTTGAACCAATTGATACGATAGGGGCCTGCAGGATGCTTAATTTCAGCCTCTTCAGCAGCTTTTATTGTCTTTTGGTAAGCCTGTGTTTGTGTAATATTTCTATTGGTAACCGGTTTGATTAACAGCAAAACCAGGAACAGAAGTCCTACGAAAAAAATGACCAGTATTTTAATTATCCTTTTCATTTATGTTCAGCTCCCTTGCATTAATGCTGGCTACCTATACTAATGTTTTGCCCCATAAAAAAAGGCCTGCCTTAAGAGGCGGCCTTTTATATGAAATTGTAAAATTCTAATTCAGCGTAACTGTATATTCCCCTTCAAGGGATTGAACCCTTCCTATTGTGGTTCCTTCTGGCAGGGTAAAAGAGAATACAACTTGATCTTCGGAAGGATTTCCAACAAAAGTCATTACTACACCATCACCCCTGGTAATTGTAGTGCCTTCATCGTTCATTGTCCAACTTGCAGAAGCTGGCCATACTTTTTCACCATCGGTAGGTATGTTCGTCGAATTCATGTTAGTACTGGTAAAAGTAACACCTACAGCTTCCCATTCAGTTTCTCTTGCATCAAAAACAGTTCCTGCAGGTACGTTTATGCTCGACATGGACCAGCCACCTTCTTTTGTCAAAATTTTGGTTCTGGCCTCTTTTTGAGTCTCTTCATCTCCGCCTCCATTGTCTCCACAGCTGTAAATTAACATTAGTGCGAAAATTAATGAAACGGAAAGGATGCCTTTAATTAACTTCATATAGCTCATTATTAACTTTAAAATTGCTTTAAACCTAAACATCGGATATCAAGCAAATATACTAATTTTATTAAAACCTGTACTTTTACTACATGATTTATTGAGGAACAATATGACTTTATCGATAAAACCTCAATTTTGTTTTACTAATTGCTTTTAACGTGGAAAAAGCGCTCAGCATAAAGGTAGCAAAAGAATGGACTATTTCCAGCCTCGCATGGATTAATACTCTACTTTTACTACTTCATAGTTTTTATTGGTTATAAGGACCTTTTTATTGAAGGTTCGTTTAAGTCTTATGCCTATTCGGCAGAAGCTCATCTTGAGGTGCTTTTACAAGGCTTTTTCTTTGGTCTGTTTTTTTCGATCATCAACACTTTTGTCGAAGAGTATTCACCTATAAGTAAGCGCTCATTTGGACAAATCATACTGATCAAAAGCCTTTTGTACGTTTTTGCCATTTTAGTTGTGATTGCTTTGGCGCTTTTTGTTTTTTTTCCTGTTTTCCTCGCTGGGACACCCAAGTCAGATCAAGTCAAAAAGTCGGACCAGGTATTTCTGTTCATCACTATTAATGATGGTCTTTTCTATAGTTTGATTCGATTCCTTCAGGCTGACCTTGATGTTAAAAATGGTTTTGGCAATGTCTATGGCCTTTTCAGCACTAATGCTTGCATTCTTACTATAAAGTTGTCGTTCAAGTTCTTTATAAACCTTGTATGCGGCAAACGAAAGGCATATATGCGCTTCAATTCTTCTTTGTACACGATGGTATATTGGCCTGATCTTTAAGTCATGCTTTGAAATCCTGAAGGCTTTTTCAATTTTCCACAGTTGCCGATAGCTGTCCATTACCTGTTGCACAGATAATGACTTGTCATTGGTTTGATATC
>DNTA01000189.1 GCA_003500135.1 Cytophagales bacterium
CGAAGGAGGATTTGTTCAACAAGGTGTATAGTGCATAGCACCCTGCGGGATAGCTACGACACCATACACAGACCGTTAGGCTCAATTCTGGCATTTGGAAAAATTCTGCAAATATTGCTACCAACTTATACTAATTATTTTAGCAATTGTTAGTTTAAGTGAAGCTTTTTTAGTTAATTTGGAAAATGGAAAAACTGAAGTTTATTGATCTCTTTTGTGGAATAGGTGGATTTCGAATTGGCTTTGAAAATGCATGTAAGGAACATAATATACAACCAGAATGTGTATTTTCTTCTGATATTGATCTTCACTGTCAAAATGTGTATGAACATAATTTTGGTGAAAAACCTCACGGTGACATAACTAAAATAAATGAATCAGATATTCCAGACCACGATATCCTATTAGCAGGTTTCCCTTGTCAAGCCTTTAGCATAATAGGACAAATGAAAGGCTTTGAAGACACTCGTGGAACTTTATTTTTTGATATTGCTCGCATTTTGAATAAAAAAAGTCCGAAAGCCTTTATCCTAGAAAACGTTAAACAACTTGTCGGTCATAATAAAGGCAAAACTTTAAAAGTGATATTGAAATCCTTGAAAGATATAGGATATCATGTTCAGTATAGTGTTTTAAATGCTTTAGATTATGGGTTGCCACAAAAAAGGGAACGAGTAATAATTGTGGGCCATAGAGAACCAATATTATTTAATTATCCAGATCCGGAACGTAATTGCGTACCATTAAATCAAATTCTAGAAGTTAAAGTAGATCAAAAGTTTTATGTTTCTGAATATATTAGACAGAAAAGAAAGCTAAAACACACTTCATCATATCCATTATCTATTTGGCACGAGAATAAATCTGGTAATATTTGTTCATATCCCTATTCCTGTGCATTAAGATCGGGTGCATCTCATAATTACTTACTAGTAAATGGCGAAAGAAGGCTAACCCCAAGAGAGATGTTGCGCCTACAAGGTTTTCCAGACAACTTTGAAATTATCGTTAGCGATGGCCAAGGAAAAAAACAGGCTGGTAATGCAGTACCTGTCAATGTAATTGAAGCGGTTTCTTTAAAACTTTTACCTTTTATTTCAGAAAGTTTCGATACAAACTTAATTTTACGGGAATACGAAGTGAAATACGGAAGTAAATGAGTAAAAGACCGAAATTAAGAACTGTAGGTAAATCCATACCGCCTTGCCCTTTACATGATTTTCCAAAAGATTTTCCCTTAACCTTAGGTAAGGAGATCATTTATTTACTTGCCACAAAGAACAGAGCTAGTTTAGAGGGATCAGAATGGGAAGCAACATTCGCAAACTGTATAGGCGCTGAATGGAAACCTTCTAATGTCGGATTAGACGATGTTGTATTAGGAAATACTGCTTGGGGCGCCAAAACTGTAAAAGCTTCAAACCCTGCAAGATGTAAACAAGTACGTCTAATTTCAGGTCGTAATTCAATTGTATATTCATTTGGAGAAAGGATTGACGCCTCGGTAGATCCAAATTTACCTGGTGCGCAAGTCTTGCAAATTTGGAATGCACGAGTAACCTCAATACGGGAAAAATATCAAAATTTAAGGACAGTAGCGCTAATAAAATCAAATGACTTAACAACTGTCAAAGTATTTGAATTCGATACAATTAGATATGACCCGGAATTGTTTTATTGGGAATGGAACAAGAGCAACAATCTTGAAGGATTTGATAAGGATAATAAACAACACAGATTTACATGGCAACCTCATGGATCTCAATTTACTATTAAAGAAGATGTTCCAGAGAACTCGATAGTAATTAAAGTGAAAACCCCTCCACCTATAGAAAAAGACAAGCTTTTTGATTCAATCGGTTTTGATCCTTCGTGGATAACTATACTTAAATAGAAATGTCAGACACATTTTCCAAAGCAACGCGCAGTGAGATAATGCGTAAAATAAAGTCAAAAAACAATAATTCGACTGAATTGAAAATAATACATATTTTCAAAAAAAGTAATATTACAGGTTGGAGAAGGAATTACAAAATAACTGGTAATCCTGATTTCGTTTTTCCAAAATTACGAATTGCTGTGTTTACGGATGGATGTTTTTGGCACGGCCATAATTGCAGGAATCTAACTCCGAAACAGAACAATGAATATTGGCAGAGTAAGATTACGAAGAACAAAAAAAGAGATCAAAAAATTAATGAATATTTGCAGAATTTGGGTTGGGAAGTAATAAGAATTTGGGAATGTCAAATTAATTCCGATAACATTCAAAAGTTACTGCAAAAATGCCAGAACAGAGCCTAATCGAGTAGACGGCCGTGAGCCATAAGCCCCATTTAACATTGGTCGTGTCTTATCCAACCAATTTAAATTTACTTACTTAGGCATTTACTGACTAATATTTTTAATGTAGCAAGGCTCGGCTTCAATCATCCGTTTCATTAAGTTATCGAAAATGTTTTCTTTCATAAAACTTCTGTTGAACCGATAGCAATATTCGTTTAAGTAGTCTTGCAAATCGTTGACGTGATGATGCACGCCTCTTAGCCAGCTTTTCAGGTTCATCACTACTCGATGTAGTTCTGGGAAATTGCTTCCCTTGTTACCAGAAGCAACCCTTGTTAGGTTTTCAAAATCTGCCTT
>DNTA01000027.1 GCA_003500135.1 Cytophagales bacterium
CGTTGGTAGATGCCGCCAATTTTTTAAAGGATTTTGGCAGCGCCGATACAATTGTAGACAGAAATATGACCAATGATGAGGAAGATCAAAGGTCAATTGTCAACCTGTTGACTGATCAGATAGAATTTGCCAATGTAATTGTCATTAATAAAACGGATCTGGTAACTGAAGAAAACCTACTACTGCTGGAGGGGATCATTAAAAAGCTGAATCCCACAGCTACATTGATCCGATCAACGTATGGTAAGGTCGATCCTGAAAGCATTATTAATACGGGTTTGTTTGATTATGAGGAAGCAGAACAGTCAGCTGGCTGGATCAGGGAATTAAACAATGAACATACACCGGAAACCGAAGAATATGGAATTTCCTCTTTTGTATTTCGGGATAAAAGGCCATTTGACCCCACCCTTTTCTGGAGATACTTATCCGAACACTGGCCATCGAATATTATAAGAAGCAAGGGTATATTCTGGCTGGCGTCAAGACCTGACAAGGCTCTTATGTGGAGTCAGGCGGGCGGTTCTCTCAAAGCGGAAGTATATGGCAGATGGTGGGCTGCGGTTCCATTTAGAGAAAGGGCGCTTAATCCTGCTTACATGGAAAACCAACAAATTATCATGCAGTCTTGGGATAAAGTTTACGGTGATAGAAAGAATGAGCTGGTGATTATCGGACAAGGTCTTGACGAGAAAAAAACCACAAACGAGTTGTTGGCGTGTCTGGCTTCGAATGTGCCGGAGACTTCGACGGTAGGTGAAGGTGAGGTTAATGACGGTTGGCCAATATGAATTTGACGGGTAGGTAACGAACCATAAAAAATGCACAACTTAAAACCCACAGTAATCTTACGCAAACACGGAAAACGAATAACAGAACCGCGAATCAGGCTACTTGGCTACCTTATCAATAATCCAAAAGCCCATACCTTATCAGAAATTGAAGAACGATTCGGCAGTCAAATTGACCGGGTGACCATATACAGATCACTGAAGATTTTTATCAGCATAGGTGTTGTTATGAAGTTTATAAATTCAAAGGCAACACCATTTTTTATATATAAAGATAAAAATAAGGAAAATGTGCGTCCTCATCCACATATGAGATGTGTTCATTGCGATAGGATTATTTGCTTACCGGCGCTACCCGGTGATTATCTCCAATGCCTTGATAAATACAAAATTGATCCTTCACAGTTTTACGCTGAAGGTGTATGTCAGGATTGTTCAACTAAGGAAAAGCAATCTTATCAAAAGAAGTAAATTCCTTAAATATCAAACCTGATACTCAGTCAATCTCTGAACTTTTTTCATATAATTCGTAGTTTAAGTATATTGTAGCATATAGTTGGAACCGGAGATATTTTAGGAATATGACAATTGAGGAGAATCAAGTATATAAGGATATTTTAAAAAAGCATAAGTTGAGGGCAACGGATTGCAGGATTGATATATTAGATCAATTTAATAAATCTAAACATGCTCTATCATTTAGAGATATAGAGGAAAAATACAGCCAATACGACAGAGTTACCATATATCGAACCCTGAATTCATTTATTGAGAAGGGTATGCTACACAAAATCCCGAATGAAACGGGTATTGCCAAATTTGGTTTATGCACAAATACCTGTGAACCAGAAGACCATCATCACAATCATATTCATTTTAAATGTGATATATGTGGTGAGATTGATTGTTTGGAAGGCTATAAAATTCCGGAGTACAATATCCCCAATCACATTGTGCACGAAACCAATGTGATTGTAAATGGCATATGCCAACTCTGTTCAAAAAAAATAGGTAGGGAATAGTAAATTATTATTGATTTGAATAAATGAAAAAAGGTCGGCTTTTGATCCGACCTTTTATATTTAAAACTATTTCGTATGAATCTTAATCCTGATGTATGTGAACATCAACTTTTTCTACCGTAATATTTCCCTGTTCATCCTGAACTCTAACCATAAGTAACAGATGGTCAATTTCCTCTGCTGTAAGTTCATTCAGCATCTCCTGAGATAGTGTAAAGTTGATTTCCTGAAAGATAGCATTTAAGGAGATTTTTCCATCGGTCATATAATTTTCCATTTCCCCTTCTTCAATAGGAAAATCAATCATGGGTTCATGATCTTCTGTAACCCTGCCATGGTCGTGATCGTGACCTTCATGATGCTCTTCGCTTAGCACTATTTCCATACTATGAAAGCCTTCGTATTCCCCGGTAGTAGGGTCAGTCACTTCGCCCTCAACCATAAAAACTGAACCCGCTTCTATTTCAAGTTCATCTCCTACGAGATTAGTGATATCAACTACAGGTTGTGAGTTATTGGTAATGAAAATTTCTAATTCTACTGCACTTCCATCCTGATGTGAAGTTGAATTACCTTCCATATCAATAGCCTGCACAATAAAATGATAGGGCCCGGCCATGGTTTCCGAAGGGATTTCCACTTCGTCGTGAAGGTGTGCTTCGTAGTTCTTAGGGCTTCCGGGGATTTCGAAGCTTTGGCTAAATGACCATTTGATCAGAGAAGGATCTTCGCTGGTAGCGGCTAACCTTCCATGTGAATGGCCATCGAAATTGTTATGAATGTCTACGTTATAGGTGGCTAACCCCTGATTGTCAGTCATCATGGCCATAAAATGCACTGATTTTCCCGCCTCAAAATATTCACCGTATGCTGGATCTTCCACTTCAATTGCAGGCGCCTCTGTATCCTGAGGGTTCTCATCATTGTTGTCACAGCTGCTAAAAATAACCAAAGAGAGGATTAGGAATACTTTTCCTGTGCCGAATAGTATTGTTTTCATAATTTTTGAATTTTCATTTATGCAAATATGTTGCAAATCAAATTTATATGCAATATTGTTGCATAATAATTTACCAAATAAATCTATTCGCTTTTATAAGAAGCTTCAATATTAGTCTAAAGAGGTATTTGTACTGAAATAATAATATTCCGCCCTTGTTCGACGAGATTTAGTAAACGGTATCTGCTTAAGTGGTTCATATATTTGGTGTTTAGTAAATTATCTACCGTTAAGTTAAGATTTACTATTTTTTGGTTGATTGGAATTTTAAAATTCAGGTTTGCCCTCAGAAGCCCGTACCCAGGGGTTTTCTTTTCATTGGTGTCAACCCTGTTTTGGGCAGCGAAATATTGATATGTAATCGTAGCAGAGTATTGTTGCTTTTTATTTTTTGTGTTAAAATCATATTCTACCTCCCCAAGTACAGAAAATGGTGGTGTAAGAGGTAGGGGGCGAAACCTATCAATATTCTTATTCCAAACGTACTCCAAAGAATTTCTAAACAACAATTTCTTAGTAATATTCCACTCAGAGGTATATTCAAAACCACAGAATAAAGCATCATTTTGCCGATATTGATAGAGTTGTCCGCCACTAGGCAAAGGAGAAAATTTTATCTGAGGGCTAATATAAATGTAGTTGTAGAAATAGCCCAAATATGGAGAAACTGACAGGTAAAATTGTTTTTTTGTATAAGTGAAATTCAGATCAAGCTGTATTCCCCTTTCAGAGTTGAGGGTAGAATCACCTTTTTCGTGACGAAAGGTACCATGATGAACTCCATTTGATGCAAGTTCTGCCACACTTGGCATTCTGAAGCTGGTTCCGAGATTAGACTTAACATTAATGTACTTGTTAGGGTACCAGGATAAGCCCACGGCAGCAGATATGTTATTAAATTTTCGATATATATCACCATTGCGAACTATACTATCACCTTCCTCGAAAGTTGTATAGTCTGGCTCAATGTGCTTTTCAATGTCCCTGTCACCCCAATCGTAACGCAAACCGGCATTTAGGGTAAGGCTTTTATTGGCAGTGTACTCGCTGTAAGTATAAAAACCTATTTGTTTTGCCGTATAATTGGGAAGTAAAAATTCAAACCCATCATGGGTATTATGCTGATATTGGGCCTGGAATCCATACGTGTTTTGGATCTTATCTGATAGCGTATGATTGAAGGCCGCGTTGACTGACAGGGTATGTAGTTGTAAACCCAGCGCCAGATTCCCATCCGGCGTAGGTTGGTAACCATGTGCATGTGGTTCGCCTTCTTCTTTACGATTATTGAACTGATAACCCGCATCAATGGTCAACCAATTATCTTCGAAATAAAAAATGGAATTTGAAAGCACCTTATGATGATTAGTGCGCTGCCTCGGCAAATCAATATTTCGGTAAGAACCATCATGAAACATCTGATATTCTCTGGGAATGCCCGTTGCACCCGAAAACAACCCGGCTTTTTGATTAAAACTGCTAACTGTTACTGAAGAAATGTAATTATTCTTTTCTACTCCTCCGGTGAGACTGAAATTAACCTCTCTACCGGCAGTATTTTTGAGCCGTTCATTGTAAATATCAAGAACATAGCTATTGTAGAAGAAGTTCGATGCGGGAACGCCATAATCTGCAAAACTTTGTCCGGAAACCCTCCCTCGGAAAAAGTAATTACCTTTTTTGCCTTCCGCTTTTACGCTTCCCCCAAAAAGGTCATTATTGGATTTGTAGGTTAAAAATGCTTCCCCCGAAACTTTATTATCATCATTCGGGATTTCCGGTGGTAATATCCTTATCACACCACCAATACCATCTGATCCATAGAGCAGTGAAGATGGCCCTTTGATAATTTCGAGGTGTTCTGCATCGTATTGATCAATTTCCAGGCCATGATCCGCCCCCCATTGTTGCCCTTCCTGCTTGATTCCTTTATCCAGCACGATCACCCTGTTAAAACTCATTCCTCTTATCACGGGTTTGGCAATTCCCACTCCTGTATTAATGGAGTTTATTCCGGGTATTTTTTCAATAGAATTGATCAATGCTCCTGAATTCTGACTTCGAATAAAGCTCTCGTCTACTGAAATAGAAACGATGGACTGCTCCACCCTACCCGTTTTGTAGTGATCACCCAATACAATAACTTCGTCGAGTTGTTCACTTTTCTCATTCATCTTTACATCGAGATGAATATCTTTATTGATTAACGACACCTTAATTTTTACGCTATCAAATCCAATATAGGAAAAGGATAATAGATGATTACCGGCTTTAACACCATCTAATCTGAAATCGCCATTGTTATCTGTTACAGCGATCAAATTTTCATTTAGCCTGATACTTGCCCCAGGAAGAGGTTCTCCATCTGCAGAATGAACATGACCCGTAATTTTAAATGGCCCTTTATCCAGATCAAAAGCCATGGATAAAAAAGATAACTGTAAAAATATGCTGAGAAGAAAAAACTTCATATTTTATTTTGCAACACTATTGCAAAATTATAAATATTTTTTAATCCTCTATGAATGAATCACACTATTTGGTTATTTTGTTTAGTTGAGGCAGTTAAACCCCATTTAATATTGGTAGAGTTATTTCCACCTCATAACATTTTTGTACAGCACGAACTTCAAGATTTGATCTTCTCCTTTTATGCGATCATGTATTTAACTCAACTCAAAATCCGTGAAGCTGCGCTTTCGAACTCCTTCGCAGGTTCTCCTCCTGCCATCATCTCATTAAATAAACAACCGCTCTACCTATTATAAAAAGGTTTTCATTGTCGGGTTGGCAAATTACCGCCGGTGATCCTGATGGGAAGGCGTGACTATAAAAACTTCATGCGCTATTACGACTTAGTTTTGTTGATTATGGCGGGAAAACCGGGCCTGGCTAGTGTGGATCTGCCATAAACAACAAAACCCAGCATAAAATGCTGGGTTTTCATTGTCGGGGTGGCAGGATTCGAACCTGCGACCCCCTGGTCCCAAACCAGGTGCGCTAACCGGACTGCGCTACACCCCG
>DNTA01000240.1 GCA_003500135.1 Cytophagales bacterium
GATATCAAACCAATGACAAGTCATTATCTGTGCAACAGGTAATGGACAGCTATCGGCAACTGTGGAAAATTGAAAAAGCCTTCAGGATTTCAAAGCATGACTTAAAGATCAGGCCAATATACCATCGTGTACAAAGAAGAATTGAAGCGCATATATGCCTTTCGTTTGCCGCATACAAGGTTTATAAAGAACTTGAACGACAACTTTATAGTAAGAATGCAAGCATTAGTGCTGAAAAGGCCATAGACATTGCCAAAACCATTTTTAACATCAAGGTCAGCCTGAAGGAATCGAATCAAACTATAGAAAAGACCATCATTAATAGTGATGAACAGAAATACCTGGTCCGACTTTTTGACTTGATCTGACTTGGGTGTCCCAGCGAGGAAAACAGGTGGTACAGGTTTATCAGGGTAAATGACGATATACCCTTATCCTTTTCTGCAGGCCTCTCAATTGGATTGCATGAATGGTAAGCCTCAGTTGCTATCCTTTTTCAGGTACTTGTCTTCAAGCTTTTTGGCGTAATCTTTAAAAAACGGAACGGAAAAACTAAAGACGAAGCGCCATCTGCGCCATTTTAGGGTTCCGGTCTCATCCTGATCAAATATGCCGTCATCGCCTTCTTCCGGCATATCAACCGGCCTGTTAAAATTTTGTTTTGCCCCCAGATACGTGGCTCCAAGCGTGATATCTGCTCCTTTCAGGGTCAGTACAATACCACCACCCATATTGTAGTAGTCAGCCCTTATTGTGGAATTGTTAGAGGTTTGTTCGAGTTGAACAAAGCCTACCGCATCGTTCCTGACACTTGAAAAATCGGTGCTGAAACTGGTGTAAGCTGAAATCTTTTCATTGAGGAACCATTCAAATCCTATGCCGGCATTTAGTACCCCTCTGGCTGATTCCACCAGGGAATAGTTAATTACGGTATCCGGATTACTCTGGATGGCATGGCCGGCAACCTGCATCATACGGTATTGTGGTATGCCTGTGAAGTATTCGGCGCTAATGTGCATTTGATTGGCGCCAATTTTAAATGAGCTTCCAAGCCCCAGCGCCCAGGGGCTTTTGTATTTTAGTTTAATCCCACTCTGATAACTGTTGCCATAAGTGTCTTCTGCCGTTTGTCCCTCAATCCCGGAAAAATACAGTTGGTACCTGTAATTTCCATCACCTTTTAAATTTATACGCGGAGTAGTAAGCGTGATACCCCAGGATGAGTTATCAAATTGGAATGCGGCACCCAGTTTGTATATCAGGCCAAACGTTTCATAGCCAATATTCCTGTTAAAATCGTAAATGGCTACCGAGCCGGCTTCTGAAAGGGCACGAAGCCGAATGTCGGTCGAATTTGAAGTATTGTTTATAGATAAAAAACCGGAAGCGCCGAGACTAATAACATCGTTTAAAGCATGAGACCAGGACAATCCGAACCACTCGTCTTTTGTGGAGGAATTAATGCTGATTTGTCCTTCAAAAACCTCTTCTCCGGGGAAACTCTCAATGATGTCACCTGAGAATTCTTCCCGGTATCCAAAATTCAAACCGCCCTTTTGGCGCAACAAAACAGCATAAGCAAACTGATGGTTGGGAAGAAAGCCTAAGTTAAACGTACCTGCCGCCATACTAGGTACTCCCCCAAAGGAAGATCTTTTGGCATCCGCACTCTGGCCTACGGCATTTTCGATACTTAATCTTTGCCATTCATATACGTCTGCACTGATCAAAAATGCCGGATTATCAGTCTGAGATAAGCGGGCAGGGTTGTAAAACACCGCACCCAGGTCTTCTACGCCACCAATTACCGAACCGCTCAACAGCATAGAACGCGTGCCGTACTGGTTGGTCCAGTAATGTCCTGATTGAGCTTGAAGCTCACATAAAGAAGTTGCTATTAGAAGAGTTAGTGTAGTTATCAGTAAAATTCGGTGGCTTTTCATTTTCCTATTTTGTTTATCCTACATGCTTTACATCAAAACCCCTTTCTCGGGTTGAACTTTTTCCGGTACCTTATCCTGGCCTAGTTGTTGTAAAATATTGATCTCTATCGTGCGGGCAATGGAGGTCATTGGGGTATCGGACATTCGGTTTTCAAATGGGTTTTGCATATAAGAAGCGATCTCTTCTATAAGTACGAAAACGAAAACCACTATAAAGGTAATAGGGATCACATATACGCCTTCTAACCGGACAATACTCAATGGAAATAACAGCGCAAATATGCCAATTGAAAGAACAGTGAAGGAGCTGTATTGAATAGGGAATACTGTGTTCTTAATCCTTTCGCACATGCCCATGGCATCGCAAAGCCTGGCAATGGTGGTGTCGATACGGGATTGTTGTACAGTGTCCAACCACCCTTGATCAACACAAATTTTAAGTTTGTGCTGCATTTGATCCAGGATTGCATTGGGGATATTTTCTTTGTTCTTTAACTGTTCTGTCTCCGCTTTAGTGAGGAACTCTCGTATTTCGGGTTCAATCTCAATATTTCTCAGGTGATTTTTATGGGCATGCACCCATGCAATTTGAAGTCTGGCTACTTCTCTGGTCATTTCATTTTGTTGGGTTTGGTTTTGATCGAGAAAACCCATGAATTGCCTGACCAGTGTACGGCTGTCATTCACGATAGCCCCCCATATTTTACGGGCTTCCCACCACCTTTCATAGGCGGCATTTGTTCGGAAACCCAGAAGCAAGGATATGGCCGTTCCTAAAACTGTGGTTACCGCCAACGGTACATCAAGCTTAGTGGTGTCAATAATTTTAGTCAGAAAATAAACAATGGTAGAATAAATAAGCGTGGCTAAAAGAAGCCACCATATAGTTCTGAATAACGATCTAAATGAAAAAGTGTGTTTGATATACATTGTTTATGCTCGGCATAGGTTTAAGTCCGATTAATTTACTCAAAAAGGGCATGGTTAAAAAGGATTATTTATTTCTTAAGCCAAATTTCTGTGCCTTTATACTGACCACGATCAACTGAAAAGCATGGTAGATCATGATCGGTACCAACATCAACCCCGCCTGGGGCAAATCGTGAAACAGAACACCGGCAAAAACAGAACCATGTACCAACGATTTTTTGGAACCGCAAAACAAAGCAGTTATCCGGTCGGCCGTATTGAATTGCATTGACTTACTTAAATAATTCGAAATACCATAAACCCCATAAAACAAAAGAATGGCAATGATGGCCACACTGATCAGGGCAAGTAAGTTGATACTTTCAAAAATCCCCTTGTTAAATGAATCGCTGAAGCTGTTGTAAACAATTAACAGGATAATCGACTTATCGAAAAGCGATAATCGTGATTTGTTTTTGGATGCCCATTTTCCCCAGTATCGATTTAAAATGACCCCCAAAAATACAGGCAGCAAAACCTGCAATGCCAATTGTACCACAATATGCGAAGCGTCAAAAGAACCTCCATATTTGCCAATAAATACACTCATCCACAATGGAGTGAGGAATATGCCAATTAATCCGGAAATACTGGCATTGAAAATGGCAGCCGGAATATTGCCTTTGGCAATGGATACCATCACCACGGAAGATGATACCGTAGAGGGTAGCGCCGCCAAAAAGAACAGCGCCAGCCATAACATTCGGTACCTGTCGTCAGGCAAAAACGGAAGCAGGGCAATGATATACAAAGGGAAGATGAAAAAGGTGGTAAATTGGATCAGAATATGGAGTTTCCAGTTTCTAAGGTCGTGGAACAATTGGCTCAGGTTGAGCTTAAGGCCATAGAAAAAGAATATACCTGCTATGCCAAACCTGCTGATTTCGTGCAGAGGAAGATATTGGTCAATTTGAGGAATAAAATAGGCAAAGGCAATGCTTGCTAAGAGCGCTGCTATGAATGGGTCTAACTTTAATTTACGCATCAAAAAAAATATAATTCAAAGATATTCAGCCGGACATCAATCAGAAGCCTCTTTTCTTTTTCGACATCACTGCCTGGTCAAGTCCACCTTTAAGTACTGCTTTAGGATGGATCGCTTCAAATGTGGCCATTAACATTGCAAGGTTGGCCGTCCAGCCGGTTTGATGACTGGCCCCCAGTCCTTCACCGGTCTCAGCCTGAAAATATTCGTAAAACAAAATATATTGATTCCAGTGAGGGTCATTCTGAAATTTCCCATGATGACCATACAGTGGTCTGCGACCATTTTCATCGGGCAGAAATATACTTAGTAACCGGCCTGAAATTTCTTCCGCTATTTCATAGAGGTTAAGAATGTTGCCCGAACCTGTCGGATACTCAATGGTAAACTCATTGCCATAATAGCTGAACAGGTTGATCAGCGATCTTATGATCAATACATTGGTGGGGAACCAAACAGGGCCCCTCCAGTTGGAGTTGCCTCCAAACATGGCCGAATCGGATTCTCCGGGCAGGTAGGCTACGGTATGAACTTCGCCTTCCCACTCAAATTGATAGGGGTTTTCCTCGTGGTATTTTGACAATGAACGTATGCCGAATGGTGAAAGGAATTCGGACTCATCCAGCATTTTATGTAGTACATTCCTGAGTTTATCCTCATCCAGAATGGCCAGTAACCTTCTGCCGTTCACTCCAGGTGTGCTGGGGCAGGCGATATTCCGGGTCAGCTTTTCATGTTGTTCCACGAGGTCATTAAACCTTGCCTTTAGACGGGGAAGCTTGTCGAGGGTGCTTTTTTCAATTACAATGGCGGCACATAATGGCAGCAGGCCTACCATAGAACGAATTTTTATCCGTGTAGCATGCCCATCGGGAAACCTCAATACATCGTAGAAAAACTGGTCTTCGGGATCCCACATTTCATCCTGGTGATCACCCACCCGGTCCATCGAACCGGCAATCTTTAGAAATTGCTCCAGGTAATATAGTACTTCATCCTCGTAGGCAGTGTCGTGTGCTGCAAGTTCTGTAGTGATCTGGATCATATTCTGAGCATACAGCGCCATCCATGCCGTTCCATCCGACTGTTCAAGATACCCACCCGTTGGTAGTTTTTCACTTCTGTCAAATACACCAATGTTATCCATTCCGAGGAATCCACCCTGGTAAACTTCAATGCCTTCTTTACTTTTTAAATGGCTCCACCATTCGAAATTCCCCTTTAGCTTTTCAAAAGCTGTTTTCAAAAATTCCAGGTCTTCCTTTTTGTCGCCTATGTTGCGATCAAGTCGGTATACCGCCCGTACGGCCCAGGCATGAACGGGTGGGTTGACATCGTTAAAATTCCATTCATAGGCGGGTAGTTGCCCGTTAGTGTGCATATATCGGTCATCGAGAAAAAGCAATAACTGCTTTTTGGCAAATTCAGGATCTACCAGTACCAGTGATGCGGTATGAAATGCCAGGTCCCAAACCGCATACCAGGGGTACTCCCACTTGTCGGGCATGGATATGATATCCGCATTTTTCATATGCTTCCAATCCACATTTCGGGTCTGGGGATAAACGCAGTCTTTTTCTTTCAGCCATGATTCCACATCGTAGTTGTAGAATTGCTTGGTCCAGAGTAAGCCGGCAAATGCCTGGCGCATGATGGACTGGTCGTCTTCCGGTAGTGACTTCGGGATGATATGCTTATAAAAAAGATCAGCTTCCTTCTTACGCATTTTAAAAGTTTTTTTGAACGCTTCGCCGAAGGCGTTGCCTTTGTTTTCTTTCGACAGTCTTAAACGAAACGTTTTACTACTATGCGCCGGTACCACTTCATTAATGTAAAAGGCAGCCTTTGTGCCCTTTTTTTGTGGATTTACAGCTTCAATTTCTTTGTTGACGATGTACCTGTTGATACCGTCTTTGGGGTACCGGGTTTGATTGGGTAAATGAAAAAGCCTGGCATAGTTGGTTTCATTTTCAACGAATAACGGTTCAGCCTTGCTTTCTGAATATAGCGTATAAGGACCCAATTCATTATGATCGGCCCTTATTGTATCAACCCCATCGACTTCAACACTTTCCAATTGGCCCTTGTACGGTGAAGTGTCAATTCCTGTCCATGTATTGCGAAACCAAATTGTGGGTAGCACATGTATAGGCGCTGCTTTGGACGCCCTGTTATGAACCTCAATTTCTACAAGAATATCAAACCCACCGGCTTTTGCATAGCGGATATCAATATCAAAATAGGCATCCTGATCGAAAATACCCGTGTCAATCAGTTCAAATTCGCGATCATTCATACCTCGCCCGGCATTTGCCTGCACCAGGGTTTCATATGGAAATGGTTCTTGCGGGTATTTGTATAAATAGTGCATGTAAGAATGCGTGGGCGTGTTATCCAGGTAATAATAGTACTCTTTCACATCCTCGCCATGATTGCCCTGCCGGTTGGTAAGCCCAAATAACCTTTCTTTAATAAATGGATCGGCCCCATTCCAAAATGCGACGGAAAAACAGAGTTTTTGTTCATTATCAGAAATGCCGGCAATTCCATCTTCTCCCCATCGATAGGCCCGCGAAAGGGCTTGTTCGTAGCTAAAGGCTTCCCAGGCTTCTTCATGGTCACTGTAATCTTCGCGAACGGTTCCCCATTGGCGTTCACTCAAATAGGGCCCCCAGAACTTCCATGGGGATTTATCATTCATCGAAGTCAGCAGTCGTTCGCGTTCGGGGTTGGGGTTGAGTGGGTTGAGGTTAAGCATGTTTTATTCAGGTTTATGAGCAACATCGGCGCTTACATGATAATCATTTTAACCGATATAATATAAATTTAAATAATTAATGGTGATTTGGTACTTATACCAAAAAAAGGATTGACCATTACTTCAATTTATTTTGTTGGTTGTATTTCTTGATCAATTGATTCAGTACTTTAAAGTCAAGGTTGCCCTGGCAGGTTGAGAGATGCCCGGCTATGGCAAGTACTTTATTGATTTGGCTCTTTTCGCTTTTCACACTGTTCACGATAAAGATCAGGTTGCGTTGCCTGCCTTTGGTAAGGCTGTGGAAGATTTCATTCACCTCGGGATCCTGATCAAGCATCGATTGCAATGGCTGGGGCATCGGCATTCCATAATCCGATTGATCTGCTTCAAGTTCTATCAGTACTTTGGCTCCCTGGCTTATGCCGAGCTTTTGCCTGTTGGCTTTATTGATCAGAATATAGGTGCACCCATCGATGTGCAGTAGGGCGCATTGCTGGATGAGCTTATTATTGATCTTGCATATGACACGGGTTTGATTGCGCTCCCGAAAACTTTGGGCAATATTTTCTGGGATGGGAAAATGATAACCCCAAATGTCAGACTGGAAGCGTTCGAGGGTTGTGTTAAATGTGGCCATTTATAAATATAACAGAAGTATAATGAAACCCGAAGATTGAGGAATGAATTTATGTAAGTCAATTTTCCAATGCGAAATATCAGCAAAAAGGTTTCTAAAATGCCTTCTGATTTGTATATTAAAGGACTAACGAAAATTGATTTTCAACTTAAAACCAACACATCATGTCAGCTAGTATTTATAAAGTAATCGAAGTAATTGGTACCAGCGAAAAATCATGGGAAGACGCAGCAATTAATGCAGTGAACCGTGCCAGCCAATCGCTGAGTGATTTACGTATTTCAGAGGTTTTATCGCAGGACCTCAAGATTGAGGAAGGTAAAGTGGTGGCTTTCCGCACCAAACTGAGCCTGTCCTTTAAATATAAGGATGAATAAGAAGTAAGCCTATTGATCCGGCAATCCGAAAGGTTGCCGGTTTTTTTTTAAAAATCGAATTCACATTCAATAACAGTTTGGCATACATTCGGTTAAGCTGTAATGAAGTTCAAGGCATTCGGAAGGCGTTATTACAACTTTCTGTTATCTGAAAAAGCACAGAAAAACAGTGAGAAGTGGATCATCATCATATCTATTGCCAGTTTTTTGATCCACCTTGGGGTGATCGCCCTGATAGACCTGGAGATCATACTTCAGGGGAGTGACTATGATCTTTTGGCTGATCCGATAGCTGCTATATACACCCCTTTTTCCTTTATTCTTTTGTATGAAGTTTACCTGCTGATCTACTATCTGCCAAAATCGATCACCACCTACATCATTAAGCAGTACGAAATTATTACGCTGATCGTCATCCGCCGTATTTTTAAGGACCTTTCCAAGCTTGACCTCACCCTTGATGCCTGGTTGCTTAACGATTTCAACCAGCAGTTTGTCGCCGACATTTTAACTACCGTGCTACTTTTCTTTTTCATATGGCTGTTTAATCGTAAAAAGGCGGAAACCGTGAGCGATAAAATGGAAATTGAAGGTTTCAGCGACAATCTGAAGGTATTTAGACCATCCTCAGATTG
>DNTA01000325.1 GCA_003500135.1 Cytophagales bacterium
TGTGCGAAACTTGAGTTATTAATAATAAATTTAATAGTAAAACTTATTCGATCAACGGATGTTTTGGTCAAACAATTTTTAATGGATCAATTATTTGGTTTTGCCTTAACCAGTTACCAATCATTTGCATGCCCCCCTGTGTTAATGCTGCTTCAGGATGAAACTGTAAACCCCAAACCGGAAATTGACAGTCCTTTACGGCCATCACTTCCTTATTTTCCGTGGCGGCAAGTATTTGAAGGTTATCAGGTATGTCATCGCATACCAGGGAGTGGTAACGAACCACATTGATTGAATTTGGCAATTCTTTAAAAATGGTTTGATCGTTATGGGTGATAACGGATATTTTGCCGTGCATTGGCTTTATAGCTTTTACCAGCCTGGCGCCTTTGTGAACGCACAATGCCTGATGCCCAAGGCAAACTCCGAGAATTGGCTTTTTTTTGTAAATTTCATTTATGTATTGCATTAAATAGCCGGCTTTTTCCGGGGTACCCGGGCCTGGCGATAACACCACGCCATGATATTTATCCCAATCAATCTTTGCCGGTGACAGGTCATGCTCGATCAGTTCACAATCCACTTCAAATTTTTCAAAATAATGAAGAAGGTTGAACGTGAATGAATCGTAATTGTCGATGATGAGTATCAAACCCAGCCCTCTCTAAAATATTGAACCAGGCTATCGTATATACTTTCAAATGCAGGAAACATAGCTGCAATAAATTTACCTACCGCCGGCGCTACATCCCGAACATATGGGTAAACTACCGCACCCTGGCCTTTTTCATCAAAGTACTGCCACCCCAAACCGTCAGATATCCATAGAAAGAGACTAATGATAAAAGACCATTTCAAGGCGCCTACAATGGCGCCAACCAGGTTATCTACGCTTCCAAGCGGTGTCAGGTTGATGATTTTTTTGAATACCCTGCCACTTAGGTTTACCGCCAAAACCACCATAATAAATAAGATTATGAAGACCACAACCGGAAGTCCCCGGCCCATATCAGGCAATACAGGCTGAACCCATTGGACGCCAAGATCCAATAACAAAAATGACCCAATAATGGCCAATATTAGAGCCAATACACCTACAATTTCCAACAAAAACCCTTTTTGATAGCCTCTGTAGGCGCCAAACAAAATTAAGATCCCGAGAATGATGTCAATGGTTTCCAAAAACTTAGCTCAATAGTGCTTTTACTTTTTCAGAAATTGCTTTTCCGTCAGCTTTTCCCGCCAGGGTTTTGGTGGCAATACCCATCACTTTTCCCATATCTTTCATTGACGATGCCCCTAGATCTGTTATAATTTTATTAACGGCTGCTTCGAGCTCCGCTTCCGACATTTGCTTGGGCAGATATTCATGAATTACCTTCAGTTCATCCTCTTCAGCCGAAGCCAGGTCATCGCGACCCTGTTCTTTGTATAGCGCCATTGAATCCCGTCGTTGCTTGGCAGCTTTTTGTAAAATTTTCATTTCAGTGGCCGCACTAAGCTCCGCTTCGCCACCTTTTTCAGTTTCAGCCAGCATAATTGCGGATTTTATGCTGCGAAGAGCGCGAAGCCGGTCTTTATCCTTAGCCAGCATGGCCTTTTTTATATCTGCTTCTATTTGTGCTTTTAAACTCATAAATTGCTCCATTAATAGTTTTCTGCGCTAATTTAGCCAATAAAATCACAAAGATGACGAGATTAAGTGTGAATATCAATAAAATTGCCACCCTGCGAAATGCACGCGGAGGAAACAATCCCAACGTTGTTCAGGTGGCTGTTGATTGCGAAAAATTCGGGGCTGAGGGCATTACTGTACATCCCCGACCCGATGAAAGGCATATTACTAGAAAAGATGTTTACGACCTGAAAAAAATTGTCACTACTGAGTTTAATATCGAGGGATATCCGGATGACAGGTACATGGAAATCGTGCTTGATGTGCGGCCCACCCAAGCTACCCTGGTACCCGATCCACCGGACACCCTTACTTCAAATGCAGGCTGGGATACATTAGCAAAGGCCTCTTTATTGAAAGAAGTAATTGCAGAGCTCAAAAAACATGGTATGCGCGTCTCGATATTTGTTGACCCCGACGAAAAAATGGTAGAAGGGGCTGCGGAATGTGGGGCTGACCGGGTAGAATTGTACACCGAACCTTATGCGTCAAATTTTCATAAGGATCGGGAAAAAGCGGTGGGCAATTATATTAAAGCTGCTGAAAAGGCAAAATCGCTCGGCCTGGGTTTAAATGCCGGTCATGATCTTGACCTGCACAATCTGCATTTCCTAATCGCCAAAATACCTTATATTGACGAAGTATCAATTGGCCATGCTTTAATTTGCGATGCCTTGTACTACGGACTGGAAAATACCATTCAAATGTATAAACGAAAATTGAAAATATAGCAACATGAATAAATCGATGACTGGCTATGGGATGGCACGCCACGATGATGACACTTTGAGCGTATATGTTGAGGTGAAAACATTGAACTCCAAATACATGGACGCCAATTTAAGGTTGCCAAAATCGCTTAGTGATAAAGAAGTGGAAATTCGGCAGCGCATCAATGATATAATAGAAAGAGGCAAGGTAAACCTGATCATCGAGTATGTTAGAAAAGATGATGGTAGCATAATAATGGGCGTGAATGAAAAGCTGTTTAAAACCTATTTCAATAAGTTTCAAAAGCTTTCAAAAGAAGTAAATCAGGGTGCGGAAGATATTTTTCGAATGGCCATTCAAATGCCCGATGTCATTATCAGCCTGGAAAATGAAGAAACCATCGAGAAGGACTGGAAAATTATAGGGAAAATGGTTGAGGAGGCGCTGGAAAAATGTGATGATTTCAGAAAGAAAGAAGGCGATAACCTGACGAAAAAACTGGAGCAATATGCCATAAACATTGAACAACTACTGATTGAAGCTAAAAGGCTGGATCCGGAACGTCTCGACGTTCTCAAGCAACGATTGATACAGGGCCTTGAAGAGTTACAACAAAAGGATGATGTTGATAAAAATCGTTTTGAACAGGAGTTGGTGTATTACATTGAGAAATTGGATATCAGCGAAGAAAAGGTACGATTAAAAAGCCACATCGAATATTTCAAAGAAGTGCTTCATGCTTCCTCCTCTCAAGGCAAAAAGCTTAATTTTATTTCGCAAGAAATGGGCCGGGAGATCAATACAATGGGTGCAAAGGCCAATTATGCCCCATTGCAAAAATGCGTGGTGAACATGAAAGAAGAACTTGAGAAAATTAAGGAACAGGTTTTAAATTTATTATAGACAAAAAAACCACATTCGGTTCTGAATGCGGTTTTTATCGAGTAAACTCACTAATAAATCCTATGAAACTACCTGGCCATTAGCTGTATTTTTAAGTTTTGCAATCCTGAAAGCCTTGCGTTCCTTATATCCGCAGTAGTCGCATTTGTAAAACTTCATCAATTCACCTTCGGTATTTTCAGATGGTGACTCAATAATTTCTTCCTTTGTCACTTTTAGGGTCTGATAGTTACATTCAGGGCATTGCTGTGCAATGAGATGACCTGCATATTTTTCTATTTTCGTATATCCGGTTTCTTCGTCTATCCATACATCGTAGTCTACCGAAAACACATTTTCTTCTGCCTGCATACCTTCGTCCAAATAAACATCCTCTTCATCTTCGCTCAATAATTTCATTGGCTTTCCGGATTTTGGAGAGATTCTTGGGGCATACCTAAGTTTTTTCAGCCTTTTTTCTACAAAAAAAGGATAATAAAACTTCAACAAATTACTAACTATTACGCCGACGATAAGCCCCATCATGAGCGTAACAAAAACTCGAACACCTACCCATAAAACCTCACCTGCGGGTACCAATGTGTTGATGTAAATACCAATGGCAATTAGTAAAAATACACTGGCGTACCAGTAATTGCTGATTTCGTGTTTGTTGAGGTAATCGTACCGCTTTTTGTAGTCGCGGATCATGGTAAGGCTAAAAAGATGGTAGAAAATGATGATAAGCGAAATGGCCAACATCAGGTAAGCTGCATATCTACCATAAGTATTCCATGTGTCCAGGTCGATATAAATGTTCATGATTCTGTAAAATTTTCTTCAAACCCTAGCTATAAATATAAAAAAATGTACTCTTAAGAGGATGAAATATAATAATATTTCTTGATTATAGATATTAATTCATCCACTTATCACAACAATATCAAAAATTAAATTGGGATTTTCAGAAGATTACACGTTAAAATTTCATTAAACTCTGAAAAAATTAAAGTTTTTCCAAAACAAAATCAGTCATCATTTGATACAAATGCAGCCTGTTTTTCCGGGTAGACATCCCATGATTGGCATTTGGATAATAAAAAGACCGGAATTGTTTATTGGCATCTATCAGAGCCTGTTGTAAATGAACACTGTTCTGAAAATGAACATTGTCGTCACCGGTACCGTGAATAAGCAACAGGTCTCCTTTAAGTTTTTCGGCATGATTGATCGGTGAAAAGGCATCGTAGCCTTCGGGGTTTTCCTGTGGCAACCCCTGGTATCTCTCGGTATAGATGGTATCATAAAACCGCCAATTGGTAACCGGAGCCACAGATATGGCCATATTAAATACATCGTTGCCCACAAAAAGCGCCAAGGCCGACATGTAACCCCCATAACTCCAACCCCATATCCCGATGCGATCGGGATCAACATAGGGGAGCGTCTGCAAAAAACGTGCACCGGCAATTTGATCCAGTACTTCAAGCTTTCCCATCTGAGCGTAAGTGCTGTGCTTAAAATCAACCCCTCTTCCATCGGTACCCCTGTTATCAATACTGACAATCAGATATCCTTTTTGTGCAATATACTGATGCCACATTTCCCTCGTTCCACCCCATTCGTTCTGTACAGTTTGATTGCCCGGACCGCCATAAACATGCATTAAAACAGGGTATTGTTTCGTGGAATCAAAGTCTACGGGTTTGATCATATATCCGTGCAATGTTGTACTATCCTGAATTTTTAGCTCAAAAAACGTTCTTTGGGTTAATTGATAATTTGCCGCTCTTTGCAAAAGTGAATTATTGCGCTCCAAAATTTTAACCTCCTTACCTCCTGATTCATATAACACGCTTGTGCTGGGCCTTTCCGTATTGGAAAATGTATCGACGAAATATTTAAAATCAGGACTAAAATCAGTTTTGTGAATTCCGGGGGCCTGTGTGATTTTGGCCTTCTTTTTACCATCTGTCCTTATGGAATATAAGTGGCGCTCAAGAGGGCTATCTTCAGTTGATATATAGTATATCGTATTTTTCTTTTCATCAATACCGATCAGTTCGCTTACTTCCCAGTTTCCTTCTGTTACCTGACTGATAAGTCCGCCTTCGATTGAATAATGGTAAATATGCTTGAAGCCATCTTTTTCACTGGTTTTAAAAAAGGCTTCGCCATCGGATGTATATGTAAGGTCGTCAGTGTAATCCATGTCGACAAAAGTGCCACTGGTTTCATGATACACTTCATTTGTATCTCCGGTGTTGGGGTTGGCATGAATGATCTTCAGGTCGTTTTGCAGCCTGTTGAGTTTTATGAACGATAACATTTGCTTTTGCGGCACCCAATACATTCGCGGTATGTAAATATCAGGCTCCTCGCCACTTTCAATTTTGGTGGTTTCACCATTTTTTAGGTCGTAAACATGTAGGGAAACAGTAGAATTGGTTTCTCCGGCTTTAGGATATTTGAAACGATAATCTTTGGGATATAAGGCGCCCCACAACTGCATGTTGTATTCAGGTACATCCCTTTCATCAAATCGCAGGAAGGCAACCATTTGGCCATCGGGAGACCAACTGAAAGCCTTGGACATGGAAAACTCCTCTTCGTAAACCCAGTCAGCCGCACCATTTATTATTTCATTTTTCTTACCGTCCCGGGTAATCGCCAAATGTTTATTATTGGCAAGGTTGTAGTAGTACAGGTTATTATTTTTTACATAAGCAATATTGCCACCATCGGGAGAAAAGGTGGCGTATGATATTTTTTCATTACTTTCATTTAGTTTCTGAATACTTCCAGAGTTTATATCGTAAATGTAAAATACCGCTACGCTTGAACGACGATAAATTTGTTCAACATCTGTCTTTAGCAATATCTTTTCTTCGGTGCTATTAAAAGCATAGTCACCTATTCTTGGCACATCACCTTCGGGCCATTTCAACTGCTGGGGATCAAATAAGATGTCAGTCATATCACCTGAAGTGATATCATATTTCACCAGGATGTCATTCTGGGATTCCCCATCATAAATAAGCGCTGAATAAAAGCGCCCGTCTTTCATCCACGACACCGATCCAAAACGATCGGCAGAAAGCTTGTTGGTGAGGAAAATATCTTCCAGGGTGAATGTTTGTGCCTTAACCGATAGTGGTGTGCATATAACTAAAATGAACATCCATCGTAAAAATGAGGGCAATGATATTTTATGCATCCTAAAATATTTTTATTTAATTTTTGTAAAAATATAGAATTCCGGCCATGACAAAGAAAAAATCTTTCAGTAGCCTGATAAATAACTCCGAAACACCCGTTTTGGTTGACTTTTACGCTAATTGGTGTGGCCCATGCCATTCGCTTTCTCCCATTATCCAGGAGGTAGCGCGGGATTTATCGGGTAAAATCAAAGTTATAAAAATTGATGTAGATAAAAACAGACATGCGGCGGAGAAGTATCAGATTCGCGGCGTACCCACCATGATGCTGTTCAATAAAGGAAAGATACTATGGCGCCAATCAGGAGTGTTACCCAAAAATGCAATCACTCAGGCCGTTTTGCAGCGTCTGCCAAAAACTGCTTAGTTATCGGACATTTGCTCACAGAATTCCAATAAAATACGTTGGGTTTCGGCAGGTTTTTCGAACATCAGCATGTGCGCTGCTTTTTCCAAGAGGTGTAGTTTGTCCATACCAACGAGATACCCCATGTTGGCGCTGATCTCGGCCGTTACATTTTGGTCTTCTTTTCCTGCGATGATCAACATTTTATACTTATTTCTCTTCATAATCGCAGCATTGTCATTTCTGTCGCGCATGGCTCCTGCATAGCGCTGAATGCTTTGCGGCTGCAGCTTCATAGCCTCATTTTTCAATGCTTCAATAACTGGCTTCAGGACCGGCTGATTGGGAGGGTAGAACAATGATGGTATAAAAGTGCGGACGAATGGGCCAACACCCTGCCGATGTATAAAGTTGATTAGTTTGTTTCTGCTGGCTTTCTTTTGCCTGCTATCAGCGAAACAGGATGAGTTTAAAAGGCATAATCCTGATAAACTTTCAGGCTTTTGTTTTAATGCCTCTAATGCAATATATCCTCCCATGGAATGACCAATCCAAATACTTTTTTTCACCTTGTAGACTTGTTCGAGATCAAACAAAATGGATTCGGCTACGTCTTTCAGTGAGAAATTGCCCATTGGTAGTGGGGAACTTCCAAAACCGGGTATATCAGGGGTAATTACTTGATAACTCGACCTGAAAGGGACAACAAAATCATTCCAGATTTTATTTGATTCACAAAATCCATGTAGAAATACAAGGGTAGGCCCTTTGCGAGCCTCATTAGCTGCTATTTTCATAGCGTATAAATTATTTCACCATAACGGGTTGAAGCATCGACTCGACGGCCAACTGAATGCCTCCCGGATGATAGCCACATTCGGTATGAAGTTCTATTTGCTCACCATGCTCAATAATTTCATCAGGAATCCCCAGTCTTTTCACCTGTGCCTGGTAATGGTGGTCGGCCATAAATTCAAGAACTGCACTTCCAAAACCTCCCTGCAAACATCCATCTTCAACGGTGATCACTTTTTTATACTTTTGAAAAACTTCGTGTAATAGTTCTTCATCCAGCGGTTTTACAAATCGCATATCGTAATGGCCTACTTCGATACCTTCTTCCGAAAGTTTGGCAGCAGCTTCTACGGCATAATTTCCTATGTGGCCCACCGTAAGTATGGCCAGCTCTTCTCCCTCTTTTAAGCAACGCCCTTTCCCGATCTCAATTTCTTCGAATGGTGTTTTCCAGTTTGGCATTACTCCCTGGCCGCGTGGATAACGAATGGTAAATGGACCATTTTCCTTTAATTGAGCAGTGTACATCAAATTTCTCAATTCCTGCTCATTCATGGGCGCCGATACGATCATGTTAGGTATGCAACGCATGTATGCCAGATCATAAGCACCATGATGGGTTGGACCATCAGCACCGGCTACACCGGCTCGATCGAGACAAAATATGACATTCAGGTTTTGAATGCATACATCATGTACCACCTGATCGTATGCCCGCTGCATAAAAGTGGAGTATATATTACAATATGGTATCAGGCCCTGAGTAGCTAAGCCGGCAGAAAATGTTACTGCGTGCTGTTCGGCTATTCCCACGTCAAAAGCCCTGTCTGGTAACGCCTTCATCATAATATTCATACTAGAACCCGAAGGCATGGCAGGTGTTACCCCCATTATTTTTTCATTTTTTTCCGCAAGTTCAACTATTGTGCTGCCAAAAACCTGCTGATATTTAGGTGGTTGGGGTGTATCTACCACTTTCTTTCTTATTTCACCGGTAAGTTTGTCAAACTTTCCGGGAGCATGCCATTTGGTTTGATCTATCTCCGCAGGTCCAAAACCTTTGCCTTTCGTGGTAACACAATGTAGTATTTTCGGACCCGGAATATCTTTCAGATCATTCAGAACATGTACCAAATGATCTACATCGTGCCCGTCTATTGGACCAAAATAGCGCAGGTTGAGCGATTCAAAAAGGTTACTGTGCTTAAGCAGTAAAGATTTCAGGCTATTTTCTATTTTGGAAACAATTTCCTGGGCGTGTGTTCCGAACTTGCTGATCTTGCCCAAAACATTCCATACTTCGTCTTTAATTTTGTTGTAAGTATGTGAGGTGGTGATATCTGTGAGATAATCTTTGAGGGCCCCTACGTTCGGATCGATAGACATACAATTATCATTCAGGATAATTAAAAGGTTGCTATTCGATATGCCGGCATGGTTCATAGCTTCAAATGCCATTCCGCCGGTCATAGCGCCATCACCTATTACGGCAATATGCTGTCTTTCCTCTTCTTTTTTATATTTAGAGGCCACAGCCATACCTAGGGCAGCTGATATAGATGTTGATGAATGCCCAACCCCGAAAGCATCATAAGGGCTTTCTTTTCTCTTGGGAAAACCAGAAAGTCCTTTATAAACCCTGTTGGTATGAAATTGCTCACGTCTCCCGGTAATAATCTTGTGCCCGTAAGCCTGGTGCCCTACATCCCAAACGATCTGATCATTGGGTGCATTGAACACATAATGCAGCGCCACGGTAAGCTCAACTACCCCCAGGCTGGCGCCAAAATGACCTCCATAAATCGATACTACATCAATTATGTATTGCCGCAATTCACTCGAAAGCTGAACCAATTGATCCTGATTGAGTTTTTTCAAATCGTCAGGCGAGTCGATTTGAGCGAGTAGCTTACCTGGTTCGATGAGCATTTTAATCAATTTTTTTAGTGATGCTTCTTCAACAACAGAAAAATATCAAATGTTTCAGAATTGTGTATTGAAGTTTGCCAAAATATTAATTGCGGTAGCAAAAATACATTTTTTTTAGGAAGGCTTCCTGTTTCTTTGCGATTAATAATATCTTTGAACCCTTGCTGCAAACCTTGTGGCTAAAAAGCATGGTGAATCACGTAAATGGATTTCATTGAGTTTCGAAATTAAACTACCGCTTTTTGAAGGACCTTTTGACCTTCTACTCTTTTTTATTGAAAGAGATGAGCTCGATATATACGATATACCCATTTCCAAAATCACGGAAGATTTTCTGGAGTACCTGCATCATCTGGAACGAATGAACATTGAAGTGGCTAGCGAGTTTATCCTCGTAGCGGCCAAATTAATGCGTATTAAAGCCAAAATGTTATTGCCCAGGCCTCAATTGGATGAAGAAGGAAATGAGATTGACCCTAGAGAAGAGCTGGTAAGGCACTTATTGGAATACAAGCGTTATAAATCTGTTATTGGTGAGTTGTCAGACATGGAATCAACTATGATTGACAAAGTAAAACGAGGTAATGTAGTAAAAGAAATACGAAAACTTTCTGAATTGGTCAATGTTGAAAGTGAGCTCCAGCACGTAGATCTTTACAAGTTGTTACAAGTATACCAAAAGGTGGTGCAGCGGTATGAAATAGAAAAGAATAAACCAACCCATACCGTACAGCAATATCCATACACAATAGAAGGCCAGAAAGGTTTTATACTGGAAAAAATAGGAAGAAAAGGAAAAGTGGCGTTTTCAAGTATCATAGAGTTCAATCCCGAAAAAATTGCTGTGATCCATAATTTTCTTGCAATACTGGAATTGCTTCAACTTGGTTTCATTTCACTACATCTGGGCGAGGGCTTCAATAATTTCTGGATAGAAAACCTGGACAAAGAACTGGTGAATTAATGGATCTCGACGCTAAAAAAATCTTTAAAACCCTCAATCCAAACAAAGTATGGTTGCCGGTGATCATCGGGCTGGGTATTGTCATATATATGTTTGCCCAGGACGAAAACTACACTCCTGACAAAATACGGCTGATCACCGAAGCAACCTGGTGGCCCATAGCGCTGGCTCTTTTCGTATTGGTTGCCCGCGATGTAGGTTATGTGACCCGTATCAGGGCTATTACCAATCAGGAGCTAAGCTGGACAAGCAGCATTTATGTAATTCTGCTTTGGGAGTTTGCTTCGGCAGTCACACCATCGGTAGTGGGAGGCACGGCTGTTGCCGTGTTTATACTTTGGAAAGAAGGACTAAAGCTTGGAAAAGCATTGGCCTTCGTAATGGTGACAGCCATATTTGACAATCTGTTTTTTGTGGTAGCAGCGCCATTTGCCCTTCTGTTTGGAGGGAACGAGATCTTTCCGGTCATTGAAGCAAGCGCCTACTTCAAAAAGAGCCTTCCCGGCCTTTTTTATACCAGCTATGGATTGATTACACTCTACACCTTCTTTATGGCATTTGCCGTGTTCATTAATCCCCGGTTGTTCAAGTGGTTTTTAATTAAAATCACCTCTTTGCCGTTTTTACGAAGATGGAGGTACGATGCCTACGAAAGAGGTAATGAAATTTTATGGGCCTCCGAACAACTACGTGGTAAGAAACCAATGTACTGGGTTAGGATTTCCCTGTTGACCATTTTTATTTGGTCATCGCGCTATCTTTTGGTGAATTGCCTTGCAGATGCTTTTGTCGACCTCAATTTGTTTCAACACATATTGATTTTTGGCAGGCATATTATTCTTTGGATTGTAATGTTGATTTCACCCACTCCTGGTAGTAGCGGTACGGCAGAATACTTCTTCCCGGTGTTCTTTGGTTCGTTTTTAAATGATTACGTGATAGGCACTGTTATCATCTGGCGATTAGCGACCTATTACTTATATCTCTTGTTGGGGGTGGTTTTCCTTCCGCGCTGGGTGCGACGGGTATTTTTTAAAAAACAAAAGAAAAGTGGAGAGGAAAAAGAAGCCAACTAAACAGCCGGCTTCTTTACAATGAATCAATACTTTTCTATTCCGGAAAAGAAAAAGTCGCTCTCAATTTTTGCATTGGCATCGCTATCACTTCCATGAACAGCGTTTTCCTGGATAGACCTGGCATATAGCTTTCTGATGGTACCTTCCTCTGCTTTTTGGGGATCGGTAGCGCCAATTAGTTTTCTGAAATCATTTACTGCATTGTCTTTCTTTAGCCTCAGCGCAATAATCGGCCCTGACGACATATAGTCGCACAAATCGGTATAGAAAGGGCGATCAGCATGTACCGCATAGAACTGACCGGCCCTGAATTTGCTCAGTTTGGTCATTTTCATAGCGGATACTTTGAAGCCTGCCTCTTCGATCATTTTTAATATTGCCCCGGCATTGCCCTCTTTTACCGCCTCGGGTTTGATCATACTGAATGTAATGTCATTTGCCATGATTTGAAAAGTTAAGTGTTTGGCCGCAAAATTATAAGATTAAATGGCATTTGAAGGTGAAAAATACATATTTTGGGTTTGCAGATTCAAATTTGTTGATCTTCAAACTGTTAAGCCTGGCCAATTAACTTTAAAAATTAATACCGGGCCCCATAATTTGCCCGATTGAATTTTGAATTTGCACCCTTCAAAGATGAAATGTCACCGGATTCCTATTTTGAGCGGGCTGCTTATTTTTGCTTTTGTTTTTCAATATTTTATGTGCAGCTTTGCAACTTGTTAGACGCATGTCCGTAGGGAAAGGTTTATGCAAAACTTACAGCTTTTCAAAGAGCTACTGTCATCACCCAAGAAGATTGTAATCACCACACACCACAAACCTGACGCAGACGCATTGGGTTCTTCACTGGGACTGGCAGGTTATCTGAAAAAGAAAGGTCACCAGGTATCGGTGATCACTCCTTCAGATTATCCTGATTTTCTTGCCTGGATGAAAGGCAATGAAGAGGTGATCAACTTTGAAAATGGGGAAAATAAAGATAAATCGGCAGAGCTGGTCAGTGGTGCAGATATGATTTTCTGCCTCGACTTTAATAACCTGTCCAGAATAAACGGTTTGGGTAAGATGGTTGAGGAAGCAAAATCCATTAAAGTGCTGATAGACCACCATCAGGAGCCGCAGCATTTTGCAGATTTTGAATACTGGAGCGCCGATGCTGCCGCCACTTGTGAGTTGGTTTTTGACCTTATTGTAGATTTGGGCGAATCTTATCTCATAGATGGCGACCTTGCCAATGCCCTTTACGCGGGCATCATGACAGACACAGGGCAGTTTAAGCATCCCAATACCACCAAAAATGTTCATCTGGTAACTGCACAACTGATTGACCTTGGCGCCGATACCGCCATGGTAGGAAAGCTCATTTACGATAATAACTCGCTGAACCGGCTTAAATTTACCGGTTTTGCGCTTAGCCAGCGGTTAAAAGTGCTCGAAAAATACAGAACGGCCTACATAGCACTTAGCGCCAAAGATTTAAGTGAATATCAAAGCCGTACAGGGGATACTGAGGGGCTCGTAAATATGGCCCTTTCCCTTAAAGGGATTGTTTTTGCCGCTTTGATCACTGAGAGGGAAGACGGCGTAAAGCTTTCACTGAGATCCAAAGGCGATTTCTCGGTAAGCGCTTTTGCAAAAGAAAATTTTAACGGAGGAGGTCATGCAAATGCTTCAGGAGCTTCCTCTGATGATAATTTTGAAGATACCGTAAAAAAGTTTGAAGCATTGTTGCCACGATATGAGGCCGCGCTCAACGATAATCACCAAAAAGAAGTATTACAACAGACATGAAAAAATTATTATTTGCATTTATCGCATTGGCCTTTGTGTTCAATGCCTGTAACCAGAAAAAATTTGTAAAGTCAGAAGAGGGCTTTGAATATATGATGGTCGAAGATGAAGGCACTAAAGCCCCGACTGATGGCAATATGCTCATATATGACGTAGCCTATTACGATGAAAAAGATTCCCTGCTTTTTAGCTCTAAAGAAAAAGGGCAGCCGGTAATCGTAAAATATGGCGAGCAGCGATGGGATGAAAGCGGTCCGTTCTTCAAGGCCCTTAAGCTCCTTACCCCCGGCGACAGTGCCGTAATTAAAATGGCTGCAACCGATTTTTACACCATGTCAATGCGGGCGCCACTGCCAGAGTCGATGACCACTACTTCTCCAATTTTTATACATCTGAGGTTTGAGGAAGAAATGGACGAGGAAGGGTTCCAGGAATGGCAATTGGATAAGCAGCAAACCCAAAAGCAGGAAGAACTGAAGAAAATTGACGACTACCTGGCCGAAAATAATATCGATGCTCAAATTGATGAAGCAAGCGGAATACGTTACGTAGTGACTGAAAAGGGTGAAGGCACACAACCCCAGGCCGGTGACTCAGTAGTGGTCAATTATCGCGGTAAACTTCTCGATGGCACCCAATTCGATTCATCATTTGACAGAGAAGAGCCCTTTACCTTCCAATTGGGAATGGGCCGGGTAATTCCTGGATGGGACAAAGGTATACCGTTATATAACGTGGGCGGAAAAGGCACCATCTACATTCCTTCTACCATGGGCTATGGCCAGCGAGGCGCTGGTGGCGTTATACCTCCAAACAGCATTCTTGTGTTTGACATCGAATTACTTGATGTGATTGAAAGTAGCAATAATTGATAATGAAAGGACTGTCAAAAATACTATTCTACGGAATGGCCGCAATGGTTGCGGCCGCTCTCTTTACTTCATGTTTTAATGAAGATGATCCGTACGATCCAAATAAGCAATTGGAAAAAGAAAACCGCATCATTGAAGGATTTCTGGTTGAAAATAATTTGAATTCCAATGTTTTAATTGATTCCCTTTACGACATGCGGATATTAATCCATAGTACTGAAAACTCTGCGAACAGACCCCTGACAGGTGATAATATTGTAACAGATTATATCTTGTATGATTTGGATTCGAATAAATACGATTCTAGCTACGATCGTAACGAACCATTAAGTTTTATATATAATTCCAGTGGTGTAATTCTTGGATTTAATGTTGGTTTCCTTTACTTACAAGAAGGAGATTCTGCCACCTTTTTTGTACCCTCACCTTTGGCTTACGGGCCTAATCAACAAGGCAGTATTCCACCAAACACCACTTTAATCTTCAATGTGAAGTTCAAGTCGCTAAATTAAGTAGCCATGAAGTTGTGCTTTGCGACCAACAATACCCATAAAATAAAGGAAATTGAGCACAAACTCGAAGGGCTGGATATTGTGCTTTGCAGCTTGAAAGATATTGGCTGTACACAAGAGCTCCCCGAAAATCAAAAAACACTTGGCGGAAATTCCCTAGAAAAAGCGGAGTTTGTATATAATCAATTTGGCGTTGACTGTTTTGCAGATGACACCGGACTGGAAGTATTTGCCCTTGACGGCGAACCCGGGGTGTATTCTGCCCGTTATGCGGGCGACTCTAAGAACCCGGAAGCCAATATGGATCTATTGCTTCAAAATATGAAGGGTGTTAAGGATCGTAGAGCACAGTTCCGCACAGTGATCACGCTGATCATCAATGGCAAAAAAAAGCAGTTTGAGGGCGTAGTACACGGCCGTATTTTGGAAGAAAAAAGAGGGGGGCATGGATTCGGTTATGATCCCATATTTCAACCAAATCATTATGATGAAACTTTTGCACAAATGCCCCTTGTAGAAAAAAACAAGATAAGCCACCGGGCAATAGCGCTTGAAAAACTGGTCAACCAATTAAAATCTATCGCTTAAGATGCGAAAACCGTTAATGATTGGCATTACCGGTGGTAGCGGATCTGGAAAAACTACCGTTCTGAATGCAATCCGCAGCCAATTTAAGACCGGTGAAATAGTAGTGCTTTCACAGGACAATTATTATAAAGACCTTGACCTGGTACCACTCGATAAGGAAGGAGCACATGATTTTGATGACCCTCTGGCCATTGATCATGAGGCATTTTACCGGGATATTCGAAAGTTAATGTCTGGCGAAACGGTCCGATTAAAAGAATACACCTTTAACAACCCTGAGGTTAAGCCACATGATCTAACATTCAGGCCGGCACCAATCATTATTGTAGAAGGGATACTGATTTTCTATTTCGAAAAGATATGCGACCTGTTTGATATCAAAATATTCGTAGAGGCCAAAGAAAACATTAAAATATCGCGTCGTATAAAAAGGGACAACCAGGAAAGGGGCTATGATCTCGACGACGTACTGTACCGGTATCAACACCATGTCACTCCAGTCTACGAAAAATTCATTAAGCCTTTTCGCGATAAGGCCGATCTGATCATTCCAAATAACAGCCGATACGACAAAGCTGTTGATATTATAGTAGCTTTTCTGCAACTTAGGCTTTATGGAAAATAAATTTGCCGTTATTGGTTTGGGCCAGTTTGGCACATCCATAGCGCTTACCCTGGCCGAAAAAGGCGCCGAAGTAATGGCCATCGATCGCAATTATGATAAAATAGAGCGAATCAAAAACCAGGTGGCTTACGCCGTGGCCATGGACGCATCGAACACCGCTGCCCTGAAGGACCAGAAAATAGAAGAAATGGACGCCGTGGTAGTGGCAATAGGAGAAGATTTTGAAGGGTTGATTCTCACTACCGTAGGTCTGCAGGAGCTGAAAATCAAAAATATCATTGCCCGTAGCATGTCGGAGCGGCAAACTCAAATTTTAAAAAAACTGGGCATCCAACGCATTTTTAACCCGGAAGAAAGCGTGGGTAAGGATGTAGCCAATATGCTGTTAGAACCCGATATACTGGCATCGATTGAATTGGATGAAGGCCACGAAATCGTGGAAATCCAGGCGCCCGGAGATGCTGTGGGAAAAACGATTTCCGAAATTAAGTTCCGTGAAAAATATGGGCTCAATGTAATTACGATCAGGAAAAACTCGGTAAATGAGGAAGGTAATATCCTGGATAGCCAAATCATTGGCGTGCCCAAGCCGGATACAAAATTTGACAAACACGACACTATATTTTTAATCGGTAAAAAGAAAGATATAGCCAAATTCAATGAGCTCTTAAACTAAATTTCTTTTCTCCGTTGCAGTTTTCACAATTATTCATACCTTTGCTCGCCCTAAAAACGTGATTTTGAAGCGCTTCATACTTATATCGCTTTCGGTTTTATTGTTCGTTGCCAATGCTTCCGGCAACTCGATTGAAGTGTATACCCAAAACCCGGCACATGAACAACCTGACATAGATCACGATATACCTTCTGATGAGCAGGGTGAAGCCTATGTTATAAAAATGATCCAGGCGCCTGTATCATTGCTTCATTTGCATTTTCATGCCGACCTCTCTTTTGAATTTGATTTATATGAAATTTCAGAGGAGACTGTATCGGAAACACTTACCCTCCTCTCGCTTCATGAAACTAAATTATATAAAAGATTATTCCGTACTATTATTTCCCCTAATGCTCCCTAGCATTTAAAGACTTAACTGAAATCTACTTTCCCCTGAATACGGTCCAGGGAACCAATTTTAATTATTTATTCAAGAATCATTTATTAACAAATATTAATTATCATGCGTAATAGAGGTTTTATCGTATTTCTTACGGTGATCGTTACGCTTCTCTGTGTATACTATTTGTCTTTTACATTTGTATCAAGAAGCGTAAATCAAGATGCCATTACCTATGCCAAAGATGCTGAAGGTAATGTTGACTTTTCAAAAAAACAGGCCTATCTCGATTCTATTTGGAACGAGACGGTGTACAATCTGTTTGGCGCCGAGTACACTCTGAAAGAAGTAAAAGAAACAGAGCTTAGCCTCGGACTTGACCTTCAGGGTGGTATGCACGTAACTCTCGAGGTATCCCCAGTAGATATCATTTTAGGTCTTAGTGGCAATAGCCAGGACCCGGCCTTACTCGAGGCACTGGATAAAGCAAGGGAAATGCAAAAAACCAGCAATGAGAGTTTTGCAAACCTTTTTTACCAGGCATTTCAGGAAACCAGTCCCGACCAGAAACTTGCCCCTATCTTTACCAATGCTTCAAACCGGGATAAAATCAGTTTTGAAGATACGGATCAGGAGGTGCTGAATGTGATCAAAGAAGAAATCACCCAGGCCATCGATCGTTCATTCGAAATTTTGCGAACTCGTGTTGACCGCTTTGGTACTTCACAACCCAATATTCAGCGATTACAGGGTACCGGTAGAATTCAGATCGAATTGCCGGGCGTAGAAAACCAGGAAAGGGTAAGAAAACTGCTACAAGGTGTGGCAAAACTGGAATTCTGGGAAGTGAGTGAATTCACTGAAAATTTTGAGTCGCTTCAGGCTATCAATAATAAACTTGTTCAGGAAGAACAACTCAAAAGTACGGATGTTGACGAACTTGGTGAAGAAGCCTATCAGGATGCTTTAGCTGAACTGGCTGTAACCGAAGAAACTGTAGAAGAAGTTGACACGATTAGCTCAGAGGACAGCCTGGAAGCATTGTTGACCGATACCACTGCTGCAGACACTGCCGCTACACCGGAAATATCTCAGTTTTTCACCATGATCAACTTCCCCCAGGGATTGGTCGACCTGAAAGATACCCTTCAGGTAAACCGTATTTTAGACCGAATGGAAAATGGCGATCTTAAGGGCCTTTTCCCAGGTACACTTAAATTCCTCTGGGGCGTTAAACCCATGGAAATTGAAGGGGAAGACCCAATGATGCCACTCTATATCGTACGTGTGGGAAGAGGCGGAAAAGCACCTTTGACCGGTGAGGTGATCACCGATGCCCGACAATCATTCGATGAAGGTGGCGGACCATCTGTATCGATGAGTATGAATGCAGTAGGCGCCAAAAAATGGCGCAACCTAACTCGTGAAAACGTTGGAAGAAGAATCGCCATCGTGCTGGACAATTATGTATATTCAGCTCCTAATGTGCAAAATGAAATTCCGGGCGGACAGTCTGTTATTACCGGTAATTTTACCATGGAAGAAGCGGAAGACCTTGCCAATGTGCTAAAAGCCGGCGCCCTGCCAGCCAGAACGAGAATTGTGGAAGAAGCGGTTATCGGACCAACCTTGGGTAAAGAAGCCCAAAAACAGGGTATCTTCTCAATGGTAGCCGGTTTGGTGATCGTTATTTTATTCATGTTTGCCTACTATTCAAAAGGTGGTTTGGTAGCTAACGTCGCACTTGTCTTCAACGTATTCTTCATTTTGGGTATTCTGGCCCAGCTCAATGCGGCGCTTACCTTGCCCGGTATTGCCGGTATTGTATTGACCATCGGTATGTCGATCGATGCGAACGTACTTATTTTTGAAAGGATAAGGGAAGAATTAAGGGGAGGATCAGCGCTGTTAAGAGCGATCTCACAAGGTTATAACAAGGCATTCAGCTCTATCCTCGATGCGAACGTAACTACTTTTATCACGGGCGCCATTCTATTTGTTCTTGGTTCAGGACCTGTTAAAGGTTTTGCTACCACCCTGATGATCGGTATCGTTTGTTCATTCTTCACTGCCGTATTCATCACCAGGGTAATAGTTACCTGGATGACGAAAAAAGGTGATGAAAGCAAGATTTCTTTTGAGACAGGCTTATCGAAAAAGGCGCTTTCCAGCCTTTCTATCGATTTCATGAGCAGGAGAAGAATTGCCTACATTGGTTCAGCCATTTTTATTGTCGTTGGTTTGTCATTGGTAGTGGTACAGGGCGGACTGAATTATGGTGTCGACTTTACCGGTGGCCGGTCATATATCGTAGAATTTCAAAATCCGGTAGTTCCATCCGAGTTGGAGCCTTCTTTGGGTCAAACATTTGAAGGTTTGGGAACCGAAGTAAAAACATATGGCGCCAATAATATCTTGAAAATTACGTCCGGTTACCTCATCAATGATGAGTCTTCCGAAGCGGATCAAGAGGTAAAAAGCAAGCTCATCGGAGGAATAGAGGCACATACCGGCCTGAACTACACTGAAGATGATCGCAATATCAACGAAACCAACTTCAGTATTGTGGGATCGTCAAAAGTGGGGGCAACCATTGCAGATGATATCAAACGCACTTCCCAGGAATCGATCATAGTAGCGTTAATTGCTATTTTCCTATATATTCTGATCCGATTCCGCAAATGGCAATTCGGTGTTGGTGCGGTTGCCGCATTGTTCCACGATGTAATGGTGGTGATCAGCGCCTTTGCTTTCGCCCGACTGTTTGGTAAGGCTTTTGAAATTGACCAGGTTTTCATTGCATCGTTGCTGACCATTGTCGGTTACTCGATCAACGATACTGTGGTTGTATTCGATAGGATCAGGGAAAACCTGATTTTAAAACCTCATACACAAAACAAGGAAACTTTTAATATCTCCCTGAATGAAACGCTCAACAGAACACTCATTACATCATTAACTACTTTGATTGTAATTTTAGTACTGTTGATATTTGGTGGCGAAGTATTGAGAGGATTCTCCTTTGCCTTGTTGGTGGGTATTCTGGTTGGTACTTATTCGTCTGTATTCATTGCTTCACCAATATCTCTTGATTTCTTCAATAAAAGCCTTAAATCAAAAGGTGATAGCTAGTTTATAAATTATTCACACTAAAAGCTGCTTCGAGTTCGGAGCAGCTTTTTTTTGCCATAAAAAAACCGGCCCAGGGGATGAACCGGTTGTATCAGGGGATGGTAGAGATGGTTGTTTGGATGGTAAATGGCTTGTCAAATAGAGTGATAAGTTGTTAATGCGCTGTCTTTACTTTATTTGGAACCAAAAACCGATGGCTAATTTAATGATTAGTTATAACATACAAAATCACATCTATAATTTTTAACTAGATTCATATGTAACAAAAATCACGATTTTTGTCGAAACATTTAAATATTTCATCCGCCTATCTCCCGATTTTATTATAAATATTACATAAACAGATAACACAACTTTAAATGAGTGATATTTAAAGTTTAATAACCAATAAATGTATTTGTTGTTGATGTAAGTTTTTTGGGCAATCTTTTCTTCACGATTTTATCATCACAGCTACTGGTACATTCCTAGATTTAAAAAAGCAGGTAGAATAGCGAATTGAACGCTTTTAATTTTCCTCTATCCTCTTGTTTAGTTTTAATACCCTTCTCCTTTTCGTGATCTGGATGTTGATCATTTCGACTAAGAGCGAGAAAAACACGGCAAAGTAAATATAGCCTTTAGGTACCTCATAATGAAATGCCTCTATCATGAGCATAAAACCGATGAGAATTAGGAATGATAAAGCCAAAACTTCGAGAGAGGGATGTTTTTTGATCACATCGGCTATACGACTCGCAAATAAGAGCATGATCACCATCGAAATGATCACAGCTGTAATCATAAGCCAAAGTTCTTTGGTCAACCCGATGGCGGTAAGGATCGAATCAACTGAAAAGATGATATCAATGAGTATAATTTGAACAATGACCGAAGTAAATGAAGCTTTTGCTATTTCTTTTGCGTATTCTCCTTCCACTTCCATTTTTTCATGTATCTCTTTGGCGCTCTTAAAAAGCAAAAACAAACCACCGGCCAGCAGTATCACATCCCTTAAACTGAATGGATGGTCAAAAATCGTAAAAAGAGGCTCCTGAATGGCCATGAGATATGATAAAAAGAATAACAAAACCACCCGGTTTACCAAAGCAAGTGTAATTCCGATAAACCGTGCCCTTCCTTGCTTTGATTCTTCTAATTTGTTGGATACAATAGAGATAAAAATAATATTGTCTACACCCAGCACAATCTCCAATAAGGTCAGTGTTAGAAGTGCAATCAGGTTTTCCGGGGTAAGCAGTGCTTCCATCATGATTTAATATTCGAATGTGCCGTATTTACTTTTTATGGTCAGCCTTTTGTTTGGAGAGGCCTCTACACGCCCGACAATTTTTGCATCTATACTAAACGATTGGGCTGAATCAATACACCCCTGAGCATGTTTTTCAGGCAGGTAAATTTCCATGCGGTGCCCCATGTTAAAAACTTTGTACATCTCTTTCCAGTCAGTTCGGCTTTGTTCCTGGATGATTTTAAAAAGCGGTGGAAGATCAAATAAATTATCTTTGATCACATGAAGCTTATCGACAAAATGCATGACTTTTGTCTGCGCACCACCACTGCAGTGAATGAGGCCATGTATTTCATTTCTTAGGGATCCCAATATTTTTTTCAATACAGGAGCATATGTCCTGGTTGGTGAAAGCGCCAGCTTACCCATATCTACCTGCACACCTTCCACTTCATCGGTAAGATGATAATTGCCCGTGTAGACCAACCCATGGTCAACTGCCGGGTCGTAACTTTCCGGATACTTTTCTGCATAGGTTTTTGCAAAAACATCATGCCGGGCCGAGGTAAGGCCATTACTTCCCATACCGCCGTTGTATTCAGTTTCATAGCTTGCCTGACCAAAAGAAGACAAACCAACAATCACATCGCCGGGCTGGATCTTATCATTGGATATTATTTGATCCCTACGTGTACGGGCAATCACCGTTGAATCTACAATTATCGTGCGCACGAGATCACCAACATCGGCCGTTTCACCTCCGGTACTGATAATATCGACACCTTGGTCGCGAAGCATTTGCAAAACTTCTTCCGCACCATTGATTATTGCGGCGATCACTTCGCCAGGAATAAGGCGCTTATTGCGACCTATTGTAGAAGAATATAAAATATTATCCACTGCCCCCACGCAAGCCAGGTCATCAATATTCATAATGATCGCATCCTGGGCAATGCCTTTCCAAACCGAAAGGTCGCCCGTTTCCTTCCAATAAAGATAGGCGAGGGAAGATTTGGTCCCCGCTCCATCCGCATGCATAATATTGCAATACTCCGGGTCGCCATGGAGCATGTCGGGCACAATCTTGCAAAACGCTTTTGGGAAAAGCCCTTTATCCAGGTTTTTTATGGCGCTATGTACATCTTCTTTATCGGCGGAAACACCTCGTTGGCGGTAACGTTCGTTCATATCATTACGATTATTCGGCGCAAAGATAAGAATCCTTTTTTAATCGTAAGGAACGAGCGGATTTGAAGTTTTTACTGTAAATATTTTTTTAAGATCGTCAGCTAACCTGATCGACTGCTCATGTAAATCCCCCGTATATTTCACTTTCCTTTTGAATTCCGAATCTTCCGGTATCTTTTCAATCACTTTTCCAGGAAGGCTTCCATATAAAACCTGTCTGTCGTGCACGTCGCCTAATGCCTGCTCTTGTTTTTTTACTTTCTTTTTTAAAGGTTTGATGATCTCCTTTTCCTGATCCCCAAAAAATTTTAAAGCATAAAATATTTTCTTCCAGGTTTTTCGGGTATCGTGCAGCGCATCGTTGAAATAATCCCTTTTGTTTAAATCTTTTAAGTTTTGCAATTCCACACTCAATATATGGTGCAAGGTTGACCTTTCTAGCATGGGTCGTTGTTGCCTGTATTGCTTAAACTCCTCTTTTGACCAATAATTTTGTGCCATTTCCGTATTCAGGAATTTTTTCAATTTCTTATTTTTCTTTTTCCATTTTTTATCTCTTTTATTACGCAATTTGTCCAGCAATTTATCCGGCAACCCGAGTTCATAGAGCAGTTTTGTTTCATTTTCAATATCACGAACCTTACCTCCCAGTTTATACAGCTTTTTAAAGGATTTAAACTGTTTATCCGGATGTATATTCAATATCTCATAGAAATGATCAATTGCCCGAATCTTCTTATATGTTTTCCTGTAATTATGTAATCTTTTACGTGAGGCCTTTTCCTTTATTTTTGCTGCTCTATATCGCGTAAGTCTTAAATAAAACAATGCCAGGCCATCGATGGTGGTAATTTCTTGTTTTTTAAAATTATCCATACCTACATATACGAAAAAAGCCCTGCTGATTTACAACAGGGCTCCTTTTTTTGATTTTAAATGTGATCTATTTTGGGTTCTCCACCCATTTTCTGGCGTTCACAAATGCTTCGATCCAGGGGGTTATTTCATCATTTTTCCGCTCCGAAGGATAATATCCCCAATTCCATGGATAGGTTGCTCTTTCGAGGTGTGGCATCATCACAAGATGCCGGCCGTCTGCTGAACAAAGTGCGGCTGTATTGTAATCGGAACCGTTAGGATTGCCCGGGTAAGCGCTATGGTGATATTTCATTGGGATGTGATAGGCGCTTTCCTCCTCCGGAAGGTTGAATTTGCCCTCGCCATGCGCCACCCATATGCCCAGCCTGCTACCTGCAAGTGTTTTCAGCATCACACTTTGGTTTTCATGAATATCCACATTTAAAAATATAGATTCGAATTTGTGGGAATCATTGTGCTGCATCGTAGGTTTTTGATCTTTTTCAGGCGTTACAACCCCCAGTTCCATCATCAGCTGGCAACCATTGCACACACCCAGTGAAAGGGTGTCTTTGCGGGCATAAAATTTATCGAGGGCTTCCTTGGCTTTAGGATTGTAGAGAAATGCACCGGCCCATCCTTTGGCGGAGCCCAGTACGTCGGAATTGGAAAACCCTCCTACGAAAACGATCATATTGATCTCCTCCAGGGTTTCCCGGCCACTGATCAGGTCGGTCATGTGGACGTCTTTTACATCGAAGCCGGCCAAATGAAGCGCCCAGGCCATTTCGCGATCTCCATTCACCCCTTTTTCTCGTATGATAGCCGCCTGTGTTCCTGATCTTTTTCTTCGCTTGTGATCTATTCCATGGCCAGAATACTTACCATTGAAATGTTGTGGGAATGTATACTCCAAGGCCTGCTCTTTGTAATGATCAAAGCGCGATTTGGCAAGTTCAGCAGGCGTCTGCTTCTCGTCCATCAAATATGAAGTACGATACCAGGTGTCGCGCAAATAATCAATATCGAGTTCAAGCTGCATTCCGGAAGTCCTCACATTGAACCTGCGCCCGGAAAGTACATTCGCCAATTCGAAATATTCAATGTTGTTATCGGACAATATTCCATAGGCTTTACTACCTGCTTCTACCTGGATCAACAATCCCGGGTTTTCGCTAAAGAGAATGTCAACTATTTCATCGCGATCGTACTGACTGAGATCTACTTCAACCCCGCTTGAAGGTTGAGCAAAATTCATCTCCAGCAGTGCAGTGATCATTCCACCAGCAGAAATGTCATGACCCGATAGGATCAATCCCTCTTCAATGAGCATCTGGATGGTATCGAAAGCATGGGCAAAATAGGCCGGGCCTGTTACATCAGGGGTATCTTCACCAAGCCGGTTGACTATCTGGCCAAAGCTGCTTCCACCGAGCTTAAACTGATCTTTTGATAAATTGATGTAAAGCAGTTTCGACCCTTCAATAGGCTCAATAACCGGCTCAACTACTTTTCTTATGTTACTCACTTCAGCTCCTGCTGAAATGATCACTGTGCCCGGCGCATAAACTTTTTCCCCATCCGGGTATTTTTGGGTCATGGATAGTGAATCCTTTCCTGTGGGAATATTGATCCCCAATGCCAGGGCAAAGTCACTCGCTGCTTTCACGGCGTTGTACAACCGGGCATCTTCTCCGGGGTTTTTACAAGGCCACATCCAGTTGGCGCTTAATGAGATGCCTTTCAGGCCGCCTTCAATTGGCGCCCAAATAATATTGGTCAATGCTTCGGTAATGGCAAGTACAGAACCCTTTTCCGCACTAACCAGGGCAGCAGCCGGTGCATGGCCTATCGCCGTTGCAATACCTTTTATGCCCTGATAGTCGATGGCAGAAACACCTACATTATTCAGTGGAAGTTGTATCGGCCCGGCCGTTTGTTGCTTGGCCACTTTTCCGGTAACAGAGCGGTCAACTTTATTGGTCAACCAGTCTTTACAGGCGACACCTTCCAACTGCAATACCTGTTCAATGTAATATGCAACCAATGCGAGGTCATAGGCTACTTTTTTATATTCGGCAGGGAGCGATTTATCTTTCATGATGGTCTTTGGCGGGTTGCCAAACATATCCATCAGGTTGAGATTAATAGGCTTTTCCCCGTCTTTTTGCAAAAACACAAATTTAAGGTCGCCCGTGGTTTCGCCCACCACGTACATTGGAGCACGTTCGCGATCGGCAATTGCTTTGAGCAGCGCAAGGTCTTTTTCTTTTAATACCAGACCCATGCGTTCCTGCGATTCATTTCCGATAATTTCCTTGGCAGAAAGCGTAGGGTCTCCGATGGGCAGCTTATCCATTTCAATCACTCCGCCGGTTTCTTCCACAAGTTCCGACAGGCAGTTCAGGTGCCCGCCTGCACCGTGATCGTGTATGGATACGATGGGGTTCTCGTCAGACTCAGCCAGGGCCCGAATGGCATTGGTTACCCTCTTTTGCATCTCAGGATTGGACCTTTGCACGGCATTGAGCTCTATCGCATTGGCGAACTCACCGGTATCGACGGAGGAAACGGCTCCTCCACCCATTCCGATCCGGTAGTTATCCCCTCCCAGCAAAACTACTTTTTCCCCTTTTTCCGGAGTGTCTTTCTGGCTGTCTGCCTTTTTACCATAACCGATACCTCCCGCCAGCATGATTACTTTATCATAGCCTAATTTGGCGGCATTTTCAAAGTGCTCAAAGGTAAATACTGACCCGCAAATAAGGGGCTGGCCAAATTTATTTCCGAAATCTGAAGCCCCATTGGAAGCCTTGATCAGTATTTCATCCGGTTTTTGATAAAGCCACTTTCGCGCTTCTGTGGCCTTTTCCCAACTCCTTCCACCGTCGAGTCTTGGATAGGCCGTCATATACACTGCCGTTCCCGCAAGTGGCATGGCGCCTTTTCCACCGCCTACCCGATCACGAATTTCGCCGCCACTTCCGGTAGCCGCACCGTTAAATGGTTCCACAGTTGTTGGGAAATTGTGCGTTTCAGCTTTTAGTGAAATAACAGATTCATAGTCTTTTATTTCGAAAAAGTCGGGTTTGTCCTGTGTAGAAGGCGCAAATTGTTCCATCTTGGGCCCCTGCATAAAGGCGCAATTATCTTTGTAGGCGCTTACAACCCTGTTGGGATTAGTATTTGTGGTTTTTCTAATAAGCTGAAAGAGGGTACTTGGTTTATCCTCACCATCAATCTCAAAAATACCATTGAATATTTTATGCCGGCAGTGTTCTGAATTTACCTGGCTGAACCCAAATATCTCGCTATCGGAAAGCTTGCGCTCCAGCTTTTTACCCAATTGCTCCAAATACTCTATTTCATCGGCGCTAAGGGCCAGGCCTTCCTGTTCGTTATAGCCCGCAATATCTTCTATATATTCAATTGGTTCGGGGTCGTGATGTATGGTGAAAATCTCCTGGTCGAGCCCCTGATAAACTACTTGCAACATCGGGTCATGCTCTGAATCCGCAGAAGCTGCCGGAAAAAATTCTTCGATACGCAAAATGCCTTTGACCCCCATATTTTGGGTGATTTCAACTGCATTGGTACTCCAGGGAGTGATCATCTCCTTTCGTGGACCGATAAAAACGCCTGAAAGTTCATCATCATTTAGCTTTTGAGCATTGCCAAAGAGCCATGACAGGCGTTGTGTTGAATCTTGATCTAAATTTTCGGGGGAGTGGACGGCGATGATATTTTTTGTTGGCGCCTTAAAGAATGTGATCATCTATGGATAATTATGGAATTAAACGACGCCACAAAGGTAACAAAACCCACCTAATTGCCCTACACCACTTTACTAATTGCGCCAAATAATCTCCACGTGGATTGTGTAGTGGTGGTAAAGTTTAAAAAAAACATAAAAAAAGCGGAAACCCTTAGGGCAGCCGCTCAATTTCGTGTGAAGTAGACGATTATTCCTCTAATACTTCTTCTGCAGTTTCTTCTACCTCTTCAGAAGTTGCTTCCATTGTGGAATCTGCTTCCTCTACTGCTTCTTCTGTAGCATCTTCTACTTCGTCTGCTGCTTCTTCAACAGCCTCCGATGATTCCTCCATTACTTCTTCGGTTTCTTCCTGAACCTCAGATTTGTCTTGTTTTGGGGAGCAAGCGCCTACAAATAAAAAGCCAGCCAAGGCTAAAACTGCTAGTAATTGTTTCGCGATTTTCATGGTAAATTCTATTTATTTAAAAAATGACCCAGTCGAAATATAGTAATTCACCATGGGCTACCCACAATGCCCTGATATCTTTTCACATCGAAAATGTATTGTATCGATAGATTTTTTACAAATTGATTAGATTATTGCTGTTTTTAACCAAAGCTTACATTTAAATGGTTAAAAGGAGATAATACTTCAAAACCTTTTGTTTAGAGGGTTTTTTGGCTACATTTTAGCAAAAGAAAGTGCCATTTATCAATAAATTAAAGGATTTACTCATTATTAATTTACTAAACGGAATAGATATTTGGAGTAGTTTTTTGCCAAATATTCATCGTACCACGATACACTCTGTAAATTAATTGCATTTAGGCTTAAATCCTTACATTTAAATAAATATTTGGTTTATGGATTAATTAATGAAATTAATGTTGGCGCTTCTCAATATCCGGATGCAAATATACCTTGCCACCCTGTCCAGGCATAGCTTTTTGTCGCTATTCCAGAAAAGGAAGCGCCTCTTCAATATTTATGATACCACCACAGGTCTTGAATTGGGGCTGATCGCCCGAAAGGAGCTCAACTTTCGGGTTAAATCCTGCTGTAAGATAACGGCCGATGTTATCAGCTAGCCAGTCAATTACTTCATGTATATGCTTCATAATGTTTTATTTTTTGGCAAAAATGGCGCCTTATCTCAAATTATATTATGACCTGGCGCATAATGGATTAAAATATTATTGGGCCAATTTCTTTGAACACAGCTAGGAATCATATTATTTTTATACATTGACCCTGAATGAATATTTTTATGTTGAAATATGGAATAACCCCAACCAATCATGAATAATAAATTTTTCCAAAAGCCCGTTCAGGCTTTCATTTTTTTAGTTGTTTGTACAGCCGGATTAGTATTAATGACCCGGCAAGAGGCCAGCGCCCAACGTGTGGAATGGGTAAATGAAATTCTGGAAGCCTCCACGGAATTGACCCCTACACAATATTCCGCCGAACAACTGATCGGTCCGCCCGATGTACCGCCGGGTATAACAGAAAGCCCAAATGCATGGATGCCCGGCGTTCCGGACAATGAACAATATGTAAAAGTAGGTTTTGAAGATCCCTTTGAGATCCGGCAGATCGCAGTAGCAGAAAACTTTAATCCGGGATCGCTCTATCAGGTATTCGTTTATGATGAAGATGATAATGAGTATCTGATCAATACTTTTAATCCCACCCAGATTGACTTGCCGTCCAGAATGCAGTATATTTTCTTCGACCTCACACCTTTTCGTGTGAAAGCGGTAAAACTCGTTTTTCTTGGGGGCGTAATTGACGGTTTCTACGGAATTGACGCTGTTGGTATATCCAATTCGGTGATCCCGATCAGGCAGGAGGTTAACATCACGGAAAGCGCCATCACAAATGTGGAAACCGAAAGACTGGGACCGACGGTAAACAGTATTGTTAACGAATTGAAACCCATGGTTACGCCGGATGGTAACCGCATGTATTTCAGCCGGCAGAACCACCCTGAAAATGCCGCCGGCATAATGGATGACGAAGATGTTTGGTATTCCGATTGGGACGAGGAAAAGCAGGAGTGGAAAGAGGCCGTAAATTTTGGTGACCACTTAAATACACCGGGCCCGAACTTCATCAGTTCAATCACCCCGGATGGCAATACCCTGGTTTTTACTTTGGGCAATGCTTACAAAAACAAAGGCAAAATGAAGTCGGGGGTATCTATGGTGACCAAAACAAGTGAAGGTTGGACAGCCACTGAGAACCTGGATATTGAGCAGTTCGTCAACATGTCGGAAAATGCCAACTTCTTTTTGGCCAACAACCGCAAAGTGCTGGTTATGTCCATAGAGTCGGAACCAAGCTATGGGGATCGTGATTTATATGTAAGCTTCTTACAGGAAGACGGATCCTGGTCCAAGCCCCTCAATCTGGGCATTGACGTCAACACAGCCAGTGAGGAGGCTGCACCTTTCCTGGCACCCGATGATAAAACGCTCTATTTTTCTTCTACAGGATATGCCGGATATGGCGGGCAGGATATCTTTGTAACACGTCGTCTTGATGATACGTGGGTGCATTGGACCACTCCTGAAAACCTGGGGCCCGGAATTAATACGGATACGGACGAATCATTTCTGAATATTCCGGCCACCGGCGATTTCGGGTATTTTGTCCGCGATTTCGACGGTGATAACCTAGATATATATCGCTTTGATATTCCCAAGGAATATGAGCCGGAACCCATACTTGCCATCAGTGGCAAGGTATTCAATGCCAAAACCGGTGAGCCCATGGAAGCCAGGATTTATTATGAAACCATTCCTCAAGGAGAAGAAGTAGGCGCCATCATGTCCGACCCTAAAACGGGGGACTATAAAATCATGCTGCCCACGGGAATTGAGTATGGCTATCTGGCTGAAGCAGAAGGATTTGCCAGTGTAAGCGCTAACATTGACCTGACAGAAACATATAAATTCGGTGAAATAGAAAAAAACCTTTTTCTGGTGCCGGTTGAAGTGGGCGCCATCGTAACCCTGAACAACATATTTTTCGATTTTGACAAATATGAACTAAAGGAAGGTTCTATTCCCGAGTTGAAGCGCGTAATTGAATTAATGGGTAAATACCCGGATATTAAAGTGGAAATTGCCGGCCATACCGATGCCATTGGCTCCGAACAGTACAACCAGTGGCTTTCCCAGCAACGTGCCAATGCGGTGGTAAATTATCTCACCCAAAATGGAGTAAGAGAAGACAGGCTTATACCGAAAGGTTATGGGGAAAGTAAACCAATAGCCACCAACTCTCAGGAAAAAAATGGCAGGGAGCTGAACAGACGGGTTGAGTTTGTGATCATAGAACAATAAATCGTCGTTTTCATTTTTTTATCTAATTGGGGATAGGGTTGTCTTTCGAGACAACCTTTTTTCTGTAATTAGCGGTCTCTGTCAAAAGCCATCTTTTCTACTTATCTTGTTCGCTAATCGCTGAATTTTAATACTATGAAAAAAACGCTGTCCGGTATTTTACCCTTACTATTGCTTGTCCTTTCGTTCATCTCACTAAATGCTCAGGAAGTTTCATTTGATCGGTTTACTGAAAACAAGGTTTTAAAAGAAGGTTTTTACAACCTGTACATAGATGAACCTCAAAACAAAATATTTCTGGAGGTAGATCGATGGGAAGCGCCTTTTTTGTATGTCAATTTTCTTACCTCCGGTGTGGGGTCCAATGACATCGGCCTGGACCGCGGACAACTGGGGGATACCCGGGTCGTGTATTTCAAAAAATCCGGTAATAAAGTCCTGCTCATTCAACCCAATCTCACATACCGCGCAGAAAGCGATAATGAGCAGGAAAAGCAGTCGGTTGAGGAAGCCTTTGCTCAATCGGTATTGGCAGGCTTTGAAATAAAGGCGGAAAAAGAGGGGAAATACCTGATCGATATAAGTGAATTTCTAATGCAGGATGTACATGGCGTGGCGAAGCGGTTGAAGCAAAGCGGACAGGGTAGTTACAGCCTGGCAAAAGAAAAGTCAGTGCTGTATCTCGACAACACCAAATGTTTCCCGAAAAATACAGAAATGGAGGTGATGCTCACTTTTGATGGATCGCCCCAGGGCCAATATATCCGGCAGGTAGTTCCCTCACCTGAAATGGTAACCGTTCGCATGCGGCATTCCTTTGTGGAGCTGCCCGATGATGACTATGGGCCAAGGGCCTACCATCCGTTTTCAGGATTCTACGATATCAGCTACATGGATTATGCGGCTCCGATTACTGAAGATATGACCACGCGGTTCATTGCACGGCACCGGCTGATCAAAAAAAACCCTGACCAGGCAATAAGCGATCCCGTGGAACCGATCGCGTACTATGTGGACCGGGGCGCGCCGGAACTCGTCAAGCAAGCCCTCATTGAAGGCGCTTCCTGGTGGAATGAAGCGTTTGAAGCCGCCGGGTTCAGTAATGCTTTTATGGTTAGAGAACTGCCTGCCGGCGCCGACCCGCTCGATGTGCGATACAATGTGATCCAGTGGGTGCACCGCTCCACACGGGGTTGGTCCTACGGCGCTTCGGTTATCGATCCACGAACTGGCGAGATCATCAAGGGTCATGTTTCGCTGGGTTCACTGCGGGTACGACAGGATTTTCTCATTGCACAGGCTTTTACTTCCCCCTATTCCGATGGTGTGCCTGAAAAGGAAGCCGATCAGCCACTTCTGGATATGGCGTTGGCCAGAATTCGTCAGCTTTCGGCCCATGAGGTAGGACATACCATTGGTTTGCGACACAATTTTGCTGCCAGCTACAACAGCCGAGCTTCGGTGATGGATTATCCTCACCCCCTGATCCGGCTGGATGAAAATGGAGAGATCGACCTGAGCGATGCATATGATACAGGCATAGGCGAATGGGATAAAATCACCATTCGGTTTGGCTATGGCGCTTTTGAAGATGAAAAAAATGGCCCGGTAGAGGTACTGAATGCCGCAAAAAAAGATGGATATAAATACGTGTCGGATGCTGATGCGCGTGCACAGAATGGCATACATCCTTTTGGGCACTTATGGGATAACGGACAAAACCCGGCCGTCGAGTTGGAAAGGTTGTTAGAAGTACGAAAAAAGGCCCTTGTCAATTTTTCTTCTAATGCGCTAAAAGAAGGTACCTCCTTAAGCGAACTGGAAAAAACATTCGCGCCATTGTATTACAGTCATCGTTATCAAACAGAGGCTGCGGTAAAAATAGTGGGCGGAATGGACTTTGAATACGAAGTGAAAGGGTCAAATAATGAAACCAGCCAATTAATCGATCCGGCAATCCAAAGAAATGCCATAGCCGCATTGATGAAAACACTCGATCCGGCAAATCTGGATATCCCGATGGAATTGTACCAACAACTTCAGCCACCTGCACCGGGTTTCGGACGCAATCGCGAAAGCATCCCGACCCAATCCGGACCGGCATTTGATCCATTGGCAGCGGCAAAGGCTTCGGCAAGCCACACCCTGTCCCTTTTACTTAATTCCGCCAGGGCCAACCGGCTTGTTTTGTACCGGGGCTACACCGAAGACCAACCGGGCCTTACCTCGGTTTTTGATGCACTGGAAAAGCAGGTGTTCAACCTATCACAGAATGCCACCGCCACTCAAAAGCTGATAGCCCATGAAATCATGTCAATTACTTTGGCGGAACTTTTCGATTTAGCGGAAGATGAAAACAGCCATTTTGCCGTTAGAGCCCAGACCAGGTCTTTTATTGCAGCGCTGAAGCAGCATATTGAACTATCGGTCAACCGGAATGAACTGACACAATCGGTTGGAATGGCTTTGTTAGAACAAATAGACCAGTACGAAAAAGGAGAATATGAACCACAAAAAATGGAAGCGCCCGATATGCCTGATGGCTCACCTATCGGGCAGGAGGTTAGATGTGGTTTTGCCTATCGCTCTCATTTATAAAATTCATGATTTAACAAGCTTAAATGATTTACGCATTAAATACAATTTAAACGATTCGGATCAAATGAATTTATTGAGCAGAATAACTATTGATAAAGATGTTTGCCATGGTAAACCATGCATAAGAAACATGCGTTGGCCGGTTGAAGTGATCATTGATATGCTGGGATCGGAAATGAGCATACAGAATATCTTAGAAGACCATCCCGAACTCGAAAAATAAAACATTCTGGCTTGCTTGCAGTATGCTAAGCTTTCACTATCCGGACAAAACGCTAAAGAAATGGTATGATGAAAATCCTTTGTGATGTTCATATTTCATTTAAAGTATCGAAGTTTTTGAATTCATTAAAAATAGAAGCTATTCATATCAATGAAATATTGGAAAAATGGAATACAAAGGATGATGACATTTGTAATTATGCAGATGAAAATAATTTCATCGTTTTGACCAAGGATTCAGATTTTAAGAATAGCTTTTTAATTCAAAACACACCCAATAAACTTATTGGCAATATTTCAACATCACAACTTATTGAAGTATTACAAAAAACCTGAAGCTTATTCTTGATCTAGATCAACAGGGAGGATTCATGATCGAATTGGATCAACAAAATACAACCTTTTTAAAAAAAATTTATAAGGCTTTTTAAATCTATGTCACATTGATGGTAGGAAAGCTCACCTTGAACTTAATGGCCAGGGTACGCACCAGCACTATTGTGGCAAAAGTACTGATGTCGATGATGGACTGACTGATATTGAAATAGCTCAGCCCGAAATACACGCCACATCCTACCAGGCAAGCCGTAGCATATATTTCTTTTCTCAGGATTAGGGGCGCCTCATTGAGTAGAATATCCCTCGTCATTCCCCCCACCACAGAAGTGATCACGCCCATAAATGAAGCGATCATAGGTGAATAACCCATTGAAAGGGATTTTTCAATGCCAATTATGGTAAAAAGGCCGATGCCCAGCGTATCGAATATGTAGAACGTATAGCGCAGGTGTACCACAAATTTCCTGAAAATTAAGGTAAAGAAAAATGCGGCGATGATGATACCTGTATAAATGGGTTTGTCCATCCAGAAAACCTTGGTATCGATGAGGATATCGCGCAGCGTACCTCCACCGGTTGCCGTGATAAAGCCGATAACGAGCATTCCAAACGGATCGAGCTTGTGTGCCGCCGCCATTCGGATACCTGAAATGGCCAGAAAAAATGTTCCTGTATATTCGAGCGCAAGGGTAAAGGTCATACCTATTGATTTATAATTTTTTGAATTGTTTCAGTTGGCATTTCCGGGAATGGGGTAGGCTTTTCGGGCTTTTTATCAGGGTTACCCACGAATAATGACCACCAGCCCACATCTCTGTATTGTCCCATTTTATAGCCAATATTGCGATAAATGCCAATTTTTTCAAACCCCAACTTTTCATGAAAAGCCACAGAGGCATCATTGGGCAAGGTGATGCCCGCCAGAAAATTGACATAGCCCTGTTCGATTAATATATGCATCAATACCTTGTACAAATGCCTGGCCACCCCTTTTTTGCGCCAATCCGGATGCACATACACACTCAATTCGCTGTTCCACTGATAGGCTGCCCGTGACCGGTGCGCCCCTCCATAGGCGTAACCCACCACCTCGTTTTGTTTATCCGTGGCAACAAGCCAAGGAAATTCCGATAGCGTCTTTTCTATGCGGGTCAAAAAATCAACTTCTGAAGGTACTTCTGTTTCGAAGCTTGTCCACCCACTTTCAATAAAAGGCCGGTAAATGCCGAGCATACCGCCGCAATGGGCGCTTTTGGCGATGCATAGGTTGATGGCGGTGGACATAGATTATACTTTGTTTGCTTTAAAATACGTAGATTTAATACCGTATTCAAAAGGCAAAAATACGGTAAAGCAAGAATAGATTAATAAAATGAAGTTCATTTTCGGAAAAAAACTGGTGGATCAAAATGAGGTGGCCATTGGATACAATGATCTGGCCTTATTGCGCGGCTATGGCCTGTTCGATTTCTTTCGGTATGTCAACTTTCAACCGCTATTTATCGATGACCATTTGGAGCGCCTATACCGTTCGGCCGACCGCCTGAGGCTGCGATGCCCGATCGGTCGACGGCAACTGAAGATGCTGATCCATCGGATGATCAGGGAAAACGGAATGAAAGACGGGGCCGTCCGCATGATCCTTACCGGGGGTTACACCGAAAATGCCTGGTCAATCAGCAGGCCCAACTTTTACGCTACCAATGAACCGGTACGTTTCCCGGATGCACACCACTATGAAAAGGGCATAAAACTGCTTAGTGAATCATACCTGAGAGATGTACCCGACGTCAAAACCATAAACTACCTCATGGGCATTTACCGCCAGCCCGAACTGGATGCCGCCGGCGCTTTTGACCTGCTATTTCATCAAGATGGGAGGATCAGTGAGCTGACCAGGAGCAACTTTTATATTGTAGATGAAGGCGGGACCATAAAAACCCCGGTACGCGACATATTACAGGGCGTTACCCGAAAGCATCTTTTAAAATTCGCTTCGGAACACTACCCGGTCATGGAAACGGATATAACCCTCAACGACCTGAAAACTGTAAAAGAAGCCTTCATAACCGGAACGACCAAAAAGGTTCTTGCCGTCCGTCAGGTGGATGATAGGGTAATTGGTGAAGGGCAACCCGGGCCGGTTACCCTCGACCTGATGAAACGTTTTGAACTTTATTGTAAGGCATGGACGGATAAGGAAGACTCCTTCAATTAGCTCAATCCCTTTTAAGCCCTGGCCGTTTAGGACGGTAAAGCAATAATCCAAGCGCAATGGCAATGATAATGGCGGTTATCCAATAGGCCCAGGTATTGGGGTATTTCGATTTGGCGGTCATAACCAGGTCATTGGCCAGGTAACGCTCGGCTTCTACTTCCCAGCAAAGTGTATCGCCATTTACTACCAGGGCATTCGTCTCCAGTAATCGGCCATCCATACAAATACAGTTCGTATAAGATTCCTCCAAAGCATTTTCAAACTGCTGACTGATCGTTTTCCAGCTTCCCTTCTCTGCACATTGTACCGCCTGATTAATTGTTACACTATCTTCCTCAGGATATATCTTTTGCAAAAAGGTATGTACCCTTTCATCCGGTTCATTTTCAAAAATATCAAGCTCCAAGACTTCAAAATCAAGGCTATCCAGATGGTTTTTGAAAACAGTGGGTTCGGTTTGTCCTGACATTTGACACATACACGTATCCACGCAATGCAAATATGTTTTAATAAGGCTTCTGTAGAGTACCTTTTCGTGTTTAGCTTCTATTTCATACAGTAGGTTTTTTTGGGCTGCACTATCCAGTTTGGCAACTGCCGGATGTTCACGGGGCTCGTATGCATTATAAATTTCGTACTCCTGATCGGTCATATAAATATGGTAATCGACCGTCATGAATATGCTTTTGTAAACTTCGCGGTAAGTCAACGTGCTGAAAAACCAATTAAACTGTTTTTCCACTTTCACTTGTCGATCCAGCAGCTTTAGCTGTGAAGCATTTTCTTCATAGGCCTGATTGAGAGCATCAGCTGAAGGATAAGCGCGCTCCAAGGTATACCGATAAATTACGCTTTGGCTACCGGTATCACTCGTATGCATTTCATATTTCCAGTTTGTCGAATCTACAGGTATGGGTAACCAGGAAAACCTGATGCTGTCGTGATCAGAATGGACTATTACCTTCTGATCAATGCTACCATCGCGGTTTATGGTAGAAACAACTTTGGTTTTAGGTGGGCAGGCGCTAAGGCCAACCATCAGGATCAACATCCATAAGGGCTGTTTAAGTATCCTGATATTTTTTATTATTCGTTTCATGATCATCTTTTTTAGAGCTCCACTTTTTCTGGAGCTGGTTCATACCGCCAACCCGGATAGTGTTTATCCAGATAGCGTGCAATTTCCTTTAGTTCGCTTTCTTTTAGTTTGTACAGTTCCTTCCATTTTTGTTGATCATCAGGAAGGTTTTGCAGGCGCTTTTTCAGGAAAAGCGTTAGTTCCACATCTTTACTTTCCGGTTCTTTTATCTGGTTAGGAATACTGGAAAGATGCTGCTCAAGCCGGTCCAGTTTCTTTTGTATGGTGTATTGCTGATAGCCATACAGCATTATGAAAAAGGAGGCCGCTACGGCAAAAGCTATTTTAAGCCTGTTAACCCAGCTTTGGGGCATTTCCACCACTTTTTGATCCACTTCAAATGTGTGATCCAGCAATTCTCTTGCGTCATTTTCATTTAACTCATAGGTATTTGAGCGTTCTTCAGCCACCATTTCTGCCAATTGCCGATAGGGTTGAAGCCGTTCCCTACAAGATGAACAATGCTTGAGGTGTTCCTCCATTTGTTTGGCCTCAATATTATCGGGTTCGCCAAAGGCAAGTGCCTGTAGCATTGGCTCATCGATGCATTTTCCCTGCTCTTGCTCTTTCCTGTTTTTCATGATGGATCAATTGTTCTTTTAATTTCTTTCTGGCATAATACAAGTGGCTACGTGCCACGCCCTTTTTCAAACCCATTTCTTTTTCCACTTCTGCAAGCGGATAACCCTGCAGGTCATGAAGTATGAAAACTTCTTTCTGTTTTAAAGGTAAATGAGCTGCCAAGCTCACGATCAACATATGTTGTTCATGGCGTTCCATTTTCTCTTGTTGATTTTCCCTGGTTGCCATTTCCGTGGCATCACCTTTTTCCAGTTTTCGATAAGGTGATTTTAAATAGTCTTTACAGGTATTCAACACAATTACGCTGAGCCATACGGCAAAACTTCGGTTCCTGTCAAAATTTGTATAATTCTTCCAGGCTTTGATCATACTATCCTGCAAAAGGTCCCTGGCTACATCGGCATCATTCACCATTCTGAAGGCCAGTCCGTAAACTTTTGGCAGGCATTCTCTGACCAGTAAGCTAAATTCCCTTTTTTGCAGGCTTGATTTCAAAACTCGGTTTTTATGGTATTACGACGGATGAATCCAATTGTCAAATAAGGTAGCTGAATTTTATAAAATATTTGGACATGCTTTTATCCGTATAAAAAATATTACCGGAAAATTGATTCTTTGTCGGGAATCTCGTTTTTTACGATCGTAAGAAACCTGAACCTATGGCGGACGACCACAATCATATTCCAAAGATCTTCCACAGCTACGACACCGGCCAGCCTTTTGATCACTGCAAAGTGTGTGGACGAAACCTCCTCGACGGGCAGACGCGCTATTTTATTGAAAAGGCCGTAAACCAATACAAAGGGCTGAAAAAATCGGATGTGGTATTTGAATATGCTATCTGTATGCCCTGCTATGAAGAGATCAATCAAACGATGTCGGAAGAGTCGAAGAAAAATATTCAGGAGTATTTTACGCATCATGTCAATCTATTGGCACGCAATCAGTTCCTGATGGGTGGAGTACGGCCCGATATTGACCACTGTCTGTCGCACTGCGTCATTACCCATACCCCGCGCAATGATACCGAGCAATACCAGATTGTCGGCCTGTTTCAGGGCAATCAGATCGTATACGAAACCATGCCTATGATGATCAGCATGGAGGCGATAGATGAAATGGCCAACCTGCTTTCCAACAAAACCCTGGACGGCCTCAATGACTTTATGGACGACATCCTCGACCTGCCGCCTGAACTGAAGGGCCTGTTTAAAGATAAGCCGGTACTGATATAAGTTTAAGACTCGGAGTTCAGCTCAACTCCCTTCTGAAGACAATAGGCTGGAAGAATTAGCTCGAAGCTGGAGGCTGGAAGGTTTGTTCTTAACCGGAAGAATATTTTGTTATGGGTTCAGGCAATCAGCTATGCTATTGGAATGTGGCGCCGTATAGAGCGATATCTTGAAGATGGCAGATATGAAATCGACAATAATTGGGTTGTAAACCCCATCAGACCCATAGCTATTGGAAGAATGAATTATCTGTTCGCCGGCTCACATAAGGCGGCACAAAGAGCGGCAATGATATACTCACTGCTAGCCACCTGTAAGAAAAACAATGTCGAGGCTTCTGCATGGCTCACTGACGTGATTACCAAAATCCAGGACCAACCGATCAATAAAATTGAAGGCCTACTGCCTGAAAAGTGGCAGAAATAAGCCCCTTGTAAAACCACTGTCGTACCAAGCTGGAAATGGTGTGTACTTTACGAGGTGGTTACTTTGAAAGAAGAAGGATCGGCAAGCCCATGGGCAATGGTGCCATGCAGGTCATCGTCCGCAATGCCATGGCCGATGCCGGCTTTGAAAAAGGCATGTACTCGGCACATAGCCTGAGACACTCGTTTGCCACCCACCTGCTGGACCAGGGCATAGACCTGCACACCATCAAGGCGCTTCCCGGGCACTCCAGAATCGAAACCACTATGGTTTACCTACACCTGCAAGAATGTAAACGGGCCGCCCTGGTATCCCCTTTTGATCATCTAAATCCCCAGTGCCATGTCAACAAGGATTAAGACAGGCTTCCAGGCATTGTTCGATCCCCATGGCTTTGCCTGGAAAAACAACCACACCAGAGCCGTGGCTTCCAAAATCCATTCCTGCCATAGGTAGGCAGGCAACGAATAACTGAAAAAACGAACAGGTCCAAACCAACCATTAAAAATCCTCAAAGACCATCACCCTTTGAGGCGTTTTCTAAACGTTTTTTCAGCTATTCGGCTAAATGTTGGCGATTTATGTAATTATTAGAGTACTAATCAGATAAAACTCTTTGTCTAGTTTTTAATGTACCCTAACTGCTTATAAAGTTCCGTTGATTGCTTCAAATAGCGATCTTTATTGGTTTCTCTAAACCATGCCTTGGAAACTTGTTCGTTATTGTAGAGGCGACCGTCTTTCCATTCTGAAATCCCAGCAATTTTTGTCCGAGGCCAGTCTTCGTTGATAAAACTAATGGCTTTAATATTCTTGCTGTAGGCAAACGTAAAGAAATTGACAAACCATTGATCCCAGACCTCAATATTTTTCTTATCGATACCGTAGATCGGGTTAGACTCTGCAATCATTACCGGTTTCTTGTGTTGTTTGGCAAATTTCAGCACATTATCACAATAAGGGCCAAAGTCAGTATCACCATAAGCATGCCCAAAGACAGATATAGCTACCCAGTCCACATAATCATCACCTGGATACCAGGCAGACAGGGGATAGTCCTTAAAAGGTTTGGATGCATATGAATGCCAAACAAATGCGATGTTATCCACTCCTTTTGCTCGCATAAGATCAACGATATGCCTGTAGGCCTTGACATATTCCTCCGGTTCAAGTTCGTTGTGCGGTCCGTCAAATTCGTAACCGATCCTCAAGTAGATTGGTCTGTTAACCGATTTAGCCCAAGAAATATATTTCTTAACAACCCGGTCATAATCCCCATTGCCAGCTTTTTTCGCAACATCCCATTTCCCCACCATCCACATGGCGCTTTGAACAACTGTATTAGGAAATTTTTCTATCAACATCTGGTGGTTTTGAGAAGATCCTGTTTCATGTTGATGGGCTTCCGTAATACCGGCAAATTCAGGAATTCCCCAATAAGCAGACCAACCCCCAGGGATCGGCCGATGCTGAAAATGATCCATGTATTCAGTAATCCTTTCAACTGTCTGCCCCATAATAAGTAACGTTTTACCATCTGGTGGAACGAACTTCGAATGTTCATAATCATAAATAAATTCAGGGTCTATATCTGTTTGTATCTTTGAAACCATTTCCTCGGTGTTCTGAGCTGAGATTGACTTTTCCCTATTCTGTCCTTTTAATTCAACACAAGTGGAAATCAAAAACAACATAAGGAATGGTAAGTAATAACTACTGAGTAGTTTGTTGTATTGATAATTGAATAACTCTTTCATCTTTTCTTTACTTTTTAATTATCGCTAACTACAAAATATCAAAACCCCTTCCTGATATACCCCCCCTAATAATGGTGGGTGAATATCTGGAAGTCCCTGCTAAGATAATCACTTTTTGTAAAGGCGCGGGTTGAAATAATGCGGTTTTATAAAGAGGCGGTCTACATGTACCTGGGCTTTGCTTTATAATTTGTTACAGTGAAAAGGCCTATGAGATCACACCAAAGGGGCAACCATGGTTTCTTGGATGGGTCGCCGGGACCACCGGAATATTTAGCGCTTTAATTATGTAAACCCCGGATTTGTCCATCCCGAATATTTCGGGCCTCCAATGAACCGCAGCCCTACAGCGCATCATTAGAGCTTAGTTATTGGGCGCTGGCATTTTCACCAATTAAAACTATATCCAATGTGCAGCGCTAAAATATAATTGAATTTACTACGTTGATAATCAATACCATTCAGACTGTTTTTGTTGTCAATGTTAATTTCACTTCCAATATTAAACCACGGATTTAAATACAAGTCAACTTTCTTAAATGGATACCAAACATATCCTGCTCTTAAATTTGGGTATAATGTTCTAAATCTTGTTCTTTCGTTTATAGAACTAAGCTCAACACTTTTGTCATACAGAAATATTGAAGGCCCGTAGTAAAAGCCTCGTCTTTTGTTTTTCAAATAGAATTCTGCAAATACTGCATAACTGGCCTCTAATTTTAAGTTTGTCCATCCATTTTCTTGATTTTCATTACTCATCATTGAGTTTGGGAAATCAGAACTATACACAGATGCCATAAAAGCTGTTTTTTGCATTTTTTTCGGACTGTATTTTATGCTAAAGGAATAGCCTCCCAGAATAAATGGAGCTGGGTCTAATTCTACTGATATGTAGCTTGTCATTAATGTATCTTGCGCGATAGCTGAGACACTAAACAGAATTGCTAAGATTATAAAAAACTGTTTCATCATTTATTGTTTAAAAGTTTGCAATACAAAGTTCTAACTTTGAATTATGACTTCCATTAACAAATGATAAGATGTGATTTTATTTAATTAAACCTTTCCTTAATCTACTTAGGGAGATGTTTGTAATACCTAAGTAGGTAGCAATATCTGTATGAGGCACTAAATTTTCCAATAATGGAAATTGTTCTCTCAACTTTATTAGCCTCTCCTTTGCGGTAAGCGATGCCAACCCGATTTCTTTATCTACCTTACAGGCAAGTTCATTTCTCAATACTTGGTTTCCAAAATTTCTAATCTCTAGATTATTTACCATTAATTCGGCAAATATATTAGCATCAATACTTGCCAATTTTATATCTGTTAAAGACTTAAAACAAATCAATGAACGGTTGTTTGATGTTCTTGTTGTATATGGGGAAAGAACTGAATTTTCGTCAAAAAAAGAAAGTGTTATTTCGTTTCCTTCGGGATTAATAAGGTAGCTTTTGCAAACTCCTTCTAATAAAAAATACTCTTTATTATTTAGCTTATTCTTTTCGATAAAAGAAATGCCTTTGTCATAGTTTTCATATTTGACAATCTTTTCAATTTCAGCAAGTGAGTTACTTGAAATTCGATATATGGAATTTATTATCTCTTTTATCATTCAGGGTCTTTGTTTTGCTTTCGACTAAGGTCAATCCGTCTAAAAACCTTGGTTGATAGGGGCCAAAATACGGAAATTTTGGTTTTGGCCATCTTTTACGCGTCTAAAGTTAATGTTTTGGATTGAAACTGAAATTTCTTTGAAATGGAATACCCGGCTTTAACATGCTAACAATTTATCAATTATCGCCAAAATAGTGGCCTGGCAAATGCCCAGATATGCTCTTAATGGCCCATTTCCGATGATATTGATGAGCCGCCCCAGGTTGTAGGCAAGAAGATAAAACCAACATCTGCCGAAGCGCTTGCCTTTGTCTTCTTAATCATGATATGGTCGAAACCCCATTGCCTTTTCATCGTGCCAAAGGGATGTTCGACCAGGACTTTCCGCTGTTTGTATAGCCCAGGATTAGCCAGGATGTTTTCCTTGTTTTTTTCTACAGCCCCCTGGTATTCGCTTCGCTGGATGGTCTTGCCGTTTTTGGCCAGGGTGCATGCTGATTTGACCTTGCAGGTTTTACATGCTTTTGTCTTGTATTGCTTGAAGCGGTAATTGGGGGGATGTATGCCATTTTTGATTGGTTTTCAACGTGTTGCCTTCCGGGCATGGGTAGCTATCTGATGTTTGATCGTAAGTGAAGTTTCCTACATTGTAATCGGAATTGGGCGCTTGCGATGTCTTGGGAACAGATGGAAAAGCCACATGGGCATCAATTTCCAACAGCTGAACTTTGGTCAATTCCATGCCAGCATGATATCCTTTGTCAAATAGGAGGGAGAAACGGTTGTGGGCAATGATGCTTTTTGCCCTTCCTGCCATATTGCCCATGGCGCCAGTATCATTCTCATTGGTCGCTTCATAATCGATGGGTAGCTTGTGTTCGGCATCTACGGTGGACTGCACATTGTAAGCTACTTCGGTGATGGCCCCATGTATGATGGGTTGCCATCCCTCTGGTCCTGAAGTAGATATTTGCTTCTCTCCGGGTTCCTTCAAATACCTTTTTTATTGCTTGTATCCTGCTTTTCGAGGCGCTTGCTCCTCAAGCTTACCTTTGATCTCCTGCTTTTCATCTCCGTCTGCTTCGGCTAGTTGGCCCGTGTATTCTTCGTGCCTTTCTTCGATGTATTTGAGGTGACGATCTATCTTTTTTTGATTGTAGTTATTCTTCTTAGGGTTCTTTGCGCCCAGTTTGGCGCCATCTCCTGCCAACAAAATGCCGCCTATCAGATCAAAGTTTCTGGCTATTTCCAATGTTTTTCGGAAAACCTTTTTGATGGCTTTCGGATTGTCTTTTTTGAAGTTATTGAAGGTATTGTGATCGGGGTTCAGGCCCTTGGGCAGCCAGATCGTTTCTATGTTCCTTTTGGTCTCCTTTTCCAGTCCTCTTGAAGATCTGATTTTGTTCAGATAAACCTAGATAAACAGCTTGAGCAAACCTGTGGCATGATAGGCAGGCCTGCCATTGTCCACATGGTCAATGTCAAAGCCAAGGGAAGCGATATGTCGGTTTTCGACAAAGGCATCAATGAGCCTGACATCATTGTTTTCATCTGTGGAGGCATCAAGGGAAACAGGGAAAAGAGAGGTTTGAAAACGGTCCTGGCTGGCATGGGTAGCTTGGGCCTTGCGCGGCTGTGGATGCTCGCTATTGTGTGTGCCTTGAATGGTGAAAATAGCTCATGAAGTTGAGTGATCCAAGGGGTGAAAGTCCCTTACGCGCTGGGGTTCCCGCAGCAAGTACGGGACAGGCTGTGCCCGGAAGCGAAGAAAGTGGCATGGTTGCTAACCATAAGGTTAGGACTAAAGTAATTCACTGCTGATGCATCGGTGCAGCATCGTTCCCAACTGCGGTGCCCGTACTGACGAATTGAAAATACTTATCATTTGCGTCAGTACAGGAACCACATAAAGAGGCTATGAGGTCGGATGAGGTAGCACACCATACCGAAGCCCAACTCCTCGCAAGAGGCCAATACCGAAATAGTAGATGTGGCAGGAATAGGCACAAGGATACCTGCAGGCAGGCGGGTTCACCTTACTGAGAGGCTGAACGTGAAGTAGCCTGAAATTCGATTAGGAATCTGCCAGTTGGCGGATAGCCTTCACTTAAATTAAGACAAAGCTACAACTGGTGTAAAGAGCGGTTGTAATATGCTTTATGAACTGCTGTATCCCGCAAATGCGGGAAGTACAGTGGTCATGCATTCATTGCATTTCGGCAGATAAATGTGAGGTTGAAACTGCTGACATTTATCGTCAGTAGGCGCACCGTGGGCATTATGGCCCACGTCCGTCTACTCAATTAAATGGCGTTTTCATTTTATTTCGTCTATTTCCCCAATTGCCTTTCTAGTGCACTGCATAATGATATCCTGTAAATCTGCACCATCAGACCGGATTGGATCAATAGATGCTACCAGTTGACTCCTTAGCTTAAAAAGCTCATCATGGTCGACAGTCTTTGTTTTTTTTATCATTTCTATTTCAGGGTACTTCTAAAAACTGGT
>DNTA01000294.1 GCA_003500135.1 Cytophagales bacterium
GAGGTAAACGCCATTTCGCTATGGGAAGGAATTTCTGTCAGACAAGCACCTTCCAAAGAAGGTAAATGGCTCTCATCCATTACGCTTGGTGAATCGGTAACCCACACCGGCCAGTCAGCCGTTGACAGTACCGATAAAAATCGTGGATATGTTTATGTGGTACTTTCTGATGGTACGGAAGGTTGGTCAGTTGATTACGGATTAGCTATTGACGCAAAACTGGCTGCAACGAAAGAGGAGGCCGTTATATATAAGCGCCCCGATCTCTTAACGGTCACCGAAGACAAAATACCCGTGATGTCAATGGTAGCTGTAGAAGAAGAAAGTGGCGATTTTGTGAAAGTTTTGGGTAAAGAAAGAAAAAAGAAGGGATGGATCGAAAAATCAAAGCTTGTGCTTGACGATAAGGAAGTGGCCGTTGCGGTGCTTGCAGAAAAGCAACTCAAAAAAAATGGCAGCAATTACAGTCAGGAAGCCCTTTCCGGGTTTTTGGAAACTGTACCGTATAAGTCCACAAATTTTTACAATACCTTGATGGATGAGCTGAATTCAATGGAAATGGAATTGGAAGAAGATGATTTTTCTGAGGAAGAAATGTCGGAAGATACCGTCTCAATGGAATAGATTTACATAAAAGGCAGGTGGAATCACCTGCCTTCTTAAACAACTCATTATGAAAATTTATCATAACCCAAGGCGCAGGAAAAGCCGCGATACACTCGCGATTATTGAAAATTCAGGAGCTCAAGTTGAAATCGTAGAGTACCTGAAAACACCTCCCGCTAAAGCTGAACTGAAATCAGTATTGGATATGCTTGGTATGAAACCGGAGGAAATTGTTCGTAAAGGAGAAGGTATTTATAAAGATAATTTTAAAGGCCGGTCATACACGGACGAGGAATGGCTTGATATACTTATCGAATACCCAAAGCTTATTGAGCGGCCTATAGTGGTAAAAAATGGTGAAGCGGTAATTGGTCGGCCGCCTGAAAATGTCAAGAAACTGCTTTAACCCTTCGAAGCATTTATTACCGGTCAACATATCGGTATCCGTTACGATAGTAACATTCCGGGTTTTTGCGATTGACATCAATAATTGATGTGCTTTCGGCAATGCACCGAAAAGATTGGTATAAAGGGATCGATTGATAAAAGCAGAGCCTTCTGATAAAACAGCGTTTTATTCCAGCTTCAAAAGCACAGTTGCTAGTGGCAGGGGAGGAAACATAAAATCAAACAAATTGGATACAACAATGTATTCAATCACAGAAACCTTAATCTACTGATGAAAAATTTTATTAAAGAAGATGATCCATTTGTAGTTCCTACCGACGATATGAAACTGATAGAGGAACATTTCGGCAACGCGAGCAATAAATATGAGAAATGCAGTATTGCCAGGATGGAAGTACCCCCAAGATGGAAAGAACCACACCAAAATCCTGAATTCGATGAATTTACTTTAATGGTGAAAGGCAAAAAGATGGTAGAAATAGATGGTGAGAAAATTATTTTGGAAGAAGGACAAACATTGCTCGTTAAAGCCGGCGCCAGGGTAAGATATTCCAACCCTTTCGATGAACCCGCAGAGTACTGGTCGGTATGTCTGCCACCCTTCTCGCTGGATACCGTTCATCGTGAAAAAAGATAGTTCAAAAAATTGACATTTCTCATGCTCCTTGGCAGGCAAATTGCATATCTTTGATGCGATAATGACACCTGTAAACCTTAAAAATATAGGATAATGAGAAAAAAAATTGTAGCCGGAAACTGGAAGATGAACAAAGCCTTCGATGAAGGTAAATCACTTACTTCTGAAATTGTAAATATTTACAAAGATGAAGTAAAAGACGATGTAACTGCTGTTATATGCCCTCCTTACATTCACCTTCACAGCCTTGCCGGTATAATTGGCAATACAACTAATGTATTTCTTGGAGCTCAAAACTGCAATGACCATGAATCTGGCGCTTACACCGGTGAAATTTCAGTAGATATGCTGAAGTCGGTATGCGCCACATTTGTCATCATAGGACATAGTGAACGTCGCGAATATTTTGGTGAAACGGATGAATTTCTGGCCAAAAAAGTTGACACTACATTAAAAGCAGGTTTAACTCCGATCTTTTGCTGTGGCGAACCCCTTGAAATACGTGAAAAAGGCGCTCATTTTGAATTTGTAACCCAACAACTTACCAATAGCCTGTTTCATCTAAGTGCTGATGAAATGAAAAAACTGGTGATTGCATACGAACCTATATGGGCAATTGGTACCGGTAAAACTGCCTCAGCAGAACAGGCGCAGGAAATGCATGCCAAAATAAGAGCTCATCTGAGCGGCAAATTTGGTGATGATGTGGCTGAAAGTATTTCAATTCTTTATGGTGGAAGCTGCAAACCAAGCAACGCCAATGAGATATTTGCCGGTAAAGATGTTGACGGAGGACTCATCGGTGGCGCTTCATTAAAAGCCAGAGACTTTATCGATATTATCAAATCTTTCTAATGCTCAAAATATTTCGCATGGCCGGAATGCTTTTGTTACTGCTTTGTTTCAGTACGCCTTCCGGTTTTGCTTTACTTTCCTCACCACATCAAAGCATTGATGTATGCCAGGTTTTCGGGTCGGTATATATCGAGGATGATCCTCAATATGCCGATTTTCTGGTTTACGAAGAAGATTCAGAAGCTTTCGCCGATATATTAGTTTTTGAGGTCGATGATCGCCTTTGGGCTAATAAACCCGGACTTTGGCACTTCACCGAAACAAAAGGATTTCAGGATTTTAGCATTTACTTCGTTGAAAGCAGAGGAAAAGCAGATTTCAGCATATATTTCATCAATAGTGAATTTTTTGCAGGCTGTAATCAATAACCTTTCATGGCATACATGCAAGTTGAAATACAATGTGACGACAGTACATCAGAACTGTTGATTGCCGCACTTTTAGACCTTTCCTTTGACTCTTTCCAGGAAACTGAGGGTGCCCTGCTCGCATTCATTGAGAAGGGCCATTATGATGAAGAAGCCCTGAGAACCCTGCTGACAAACTACAAAAATGAAGATGGAAGTCCCATTCATTTTCTGGCAGAACCTCTTGAAGAAAAAAACTGGAATGAAGAATGGGAAAAGAACTTTGATCCGGTCCTGATTGGTGAAAAGGTGTTTATCCGGGCTACCTTTCATCAGCCACGTCCTGATATCCCATTCGAAATAGTTATCGATCCGAAAATGTCATTTGGTACGGGGCATCACGCCACTACCTCCCTCATGATCCGGCAAATGCTGACCCTGAAAATCGAAAACCGGAATATACTTGATGCCGGAACCGGTACGGGCATACTCGCCATTCTGGCCAAAAAACTCGGTGCAAATAAAATAGTTGCCACAGATATCGATGAGTGGTGCATAACCAATAGTCAGGAAAATTTTGAGTTGAATAAAATTGAGGACATTGCCCTGCTCAAAGGCACGATCCAGGAGCTACAGCTTAAATCGCAATTCGACATAGTTCTGGCTAACATCAATAAAAATGTACTTCTGGATGAAATTCCTACTTATGCAACCCTTTTATCAAAAGATGGCATACTGGTATTGAGCGGATTCTACGAAACCGACGCTGACGATATTAAGGGTAGGGCCAAAAATTTTAATCTGAAAAATATCAACATTGATGGCCTGAATAGCTGGGCATGTCTTATTTTTGAGAAAACTGCACAATAATTGTTGTTTTTTTGTGTCATCAACCACTTCTTTTCGTTTATGAGTTGTAGAATGAATATATTTATTTTTTTATCTAAAGACTAACATGCGGGGTTTAGTACTTTTCATCGTCATTACATTGATAAGCATTCAAGGTTACGGTCAGCGATACATGCTGCCCGACACTATGCATGTGTTTGGCGATCGTGTGCATGAACTACTGCTCAACATCCCTACCGGTGAAGCGGATTCTATCGGGCGCGAATTTAAATCGCGATGGGGAGGTTATACGGAGTTCCAGAAAAGACACATTATGGACCTCTCCATAACAATGTTGAAGAAGAATACCCGGCTTTACCCAAACATTAAAAACTTTTTTGGTATGCTGATCGAGTCAAAAGGAGCCTATCTGACCAGCGCCCAAACGGATAGCCTATTGGTTATGCTCGATAAATCTTACGAGTATTATGATAGCAGAACCTATGAAAGAATTGTGATTAACCTGAAAGAATGGTTCACCCATGCAGCACTGCATAAAACAAGAAATAATAGCCTGTATACCGTAAATCTTAAATTCGATTTTACATTCAAAACGCCGGAAGATGCCCCTGTGAGTTATGCAGATCAGTTACTCCGTGACGAACCAGCTGAGGCCCCTGAAGTTGAACAGAGCATAACAGAATGGGGTGAAGAAGATTATGGCTGGGGAGATGACGACGATGGATGGGGGGATGAAAGTGATAGCTGGGATGCTTCAGGCGAAGAAGATACTTGGGGTGATAGTGGCTGGGAAGAAGAAACTACAGAAGCTAGAGAGGAGCCCCAGGAATCGATTGAGTCATTTCTGGCACAAACTGTGGCAGCCGAACCAATGCCTGAGCCAGAGGGGGCAATCATCAACTTTCATCAGGTCGATTTTATCTTTGTCACACGATATGATTCTGTGAAATTGTCAGGAACCAAAGGCGATTATGAGCTCGCAGGTCATTATTTTGTGGGAGATGGTGGCACATTTACCTGGGGCAACACCCAGTTGAAAACCAGTGGCGTCTATGCCAAACTGAAGAAGTTCAATTTTGATGTTTGGAACCCGGAAGTAACTGCTGAAAATGCTACACTTCATTTTGATGAAATGCTTGAAAAACCAGTAGAAGGTTATTTTGAATTCCGGTCGGTGAAGTATGATACAATTACCGAGGTGGCTTATCCCCGCTTTATGTCTTATGCCAATGATCTGACTATTACAAATCTGGGCGATGAATTTCTTACATATAAAGGTGGCTTTGGCCTTATTGGCGCACAAAAGATAGGCGCCTCCTGGTTAAAGGGAAAAGGTGTATTAAAAGCCAATTCGGAAGATGGGAGAAAATACAGGTCGGAATCAAAAAGGTTCGTATTTGGCGACAGCCTGATCACTGCTAAAAATGCATATCTAACAGTATATCATGGTCGGGATTCCATATTTCACCCCTCTGTTCGATTCAATTACTACACCAATAACCATCAGCTTTTTGCCTATAAAGAAGAGGGTGGATATAACCTGACACCCTTTAACAGCTCATATTTCAAGCTATCAATTGACACCGATATGATCAAGTGGGATATCACCGCTGATAGTGTAGATATTGGCACTATGAATGCCAGAAGCATGGTACCCTCACTTTTCGAATCTTATGAATACTATCATTTCGACAAGATAAACGAACTCGCCAGTGTTTACAATTTCAACCCCCTACTTTCCGCCTATTTTTATGCCAATAAAAAGAAAAGCAGGGAATTTTTCGTTCATGATATGGCAAGGGATATGAAGCTTAATGAGAATGCATTGATGTCTTCAATGGAACTGCTTCATTACAGGGATTTTGTAGAATTTAACCAGGCATCAGGCAGGGTATATTTGAAAGATAAGGCCCTGCACTACATGCGGTCAAAATCGGGTAAAAAAGATTATGATGACTTGTTGATCCCTTCCCTTCCAGAAGTTGGTGTGCCCAATGCTACTCTGCACCTCGATAAAAATGAAATGACGGTACGTGGAATTGAAAAGTTCTATATTTCCGAAACCCTGGATGTTTACATTTTCCCCCGCGACTCTTCTATTCGACTAAAGGAAAACCGTGATTTCGAATTTGAGGGTCAGATGTTTGCAGGAAACTTCGAGTTTGTAGGTCGTAATTTCACCTTCCGGTACAACGACTTTCTGGTAGACATGCCCAATATAGATTCGGTTCGTTTTTATGTAGATGATGAATACGAAAAACAACAGGTTGACAATAAAATGGTATCTCTTGAAATGTTTGAAGATGCTGTGGAAGAAGTTTCATCTCAAAGCACAAGTGGTACGTTGTACATCAATAAACCCAACAATAAATCGGGCCAGAAAATTTTCCCCGATTACCCGAAATTTGATGCTTCAAGAGGCGCTATCGTTTATTTTGACCGGGAAGATATACTTGATAGCGCCTATAACAAATCTGTCTATTTTGTTGTACCTCCTTTTGCCATCGATAGTCTGAGCGCTGAAGATCCAGCAGCCATTGGGTTCGAAGGCACTTTTGTTTCCGGCGGTATCTTTCCTGATATAAAGGAAAAACTAAGGATTATGCCTGACAATTCCCTCGGTTTCGAACACAATACTTCTTCCAACGGATATAATGTGTATGGCGGGGGAGGTAAGTTTTACAATACGATCAGATTAGATAAAAACGGACTGACAGGCCGGGGTAAAATAGAGTATCTGACCACCAGTATGGAATCGGAAAATTATACTTTCTATCAGGATTCTGTATTGGGCGATGCTTATAACTTTGAAATCAAAAGCGGATCAGTGGCTGTCGCTTCATTTCCGGATATAAAATCGGACTCCGTTCAATTAAAATGGGAACCTTACAAGGATAAAATGGCTGTTTCCAACGTTGGTACACCTTTTGACCTGTACAACCAAACCGCTTCACTTGACGGTACAGCCTTCGTTTCGGCCCAGGGGGCAAATGGCAGTGGTACATTTTTTGCCCGGGGATTTGAGGCCGAATCGGAAGACTTCAATTTTGAAGATGCCAATATGACTGCCCGGCATTCTGATTTTGTGGTAAACTCGGATAATCCGGAAAAGCCCTTGATGGAAGGTGATGACATACGGCTCGATTTCGACCTGATCAATAATGTAGGCGAATTGAGCCCTGAAGTAGAGGGTGTGGCAGCGCTAGAGTTCCCTTATGCACAGGTGAAAACCTCTATTTCACAGGCAACCTGGGATTTGGAAGCCGGGAAAGTTCGTATGGTTAAACCTGCCGATGTGGATATAAAATATTCATACTTCTATTCTACAAGAGAGGAGCTCGATTCCCTTGCTTTCAATGCCACTGCTGCGGAATATGATTTGTCGACCAGTGAATTGTTGGTTCAGGGCATACCTTATATTAAAGTAGCCGATGCCAGAATAACACCTGAAAACAATGAAGTGCTCGTGCTTGAAAACTCTAGTATAGGAACTCTGTTTAACACAAAAATTGTGATTGACACCCTACATGGTTATCACCAATTATATGATGGTACGATCAACATTATCAATCGAAATAAATTTCTAGGTAGCGCTACTTATCAATTTGTCAATGCCGCCAAAGATACTTTCGCTATTGAGTTCGATGAGTTTGAATTGAAAGAGGATTTTGAAGGAGAGCTAAGAAAAATGGATCTTCAGACGGTTTCGGGTGGTGAAATTGTTGAAGAAGACAACCTTATCATATCCCCGGGCATGCAATATAAAGGAAAAGTGACCATGTACGCCCAGCAAAAGGCGCTTGAGCTTGATGGATATGTACGCCTGCCTATTGCTAACCGACCCGATAATGATACCTGGATTAAGTACGAGAGCTTCGATGAGGAAACCCAGGAGGTGATCTTTGATTTCAATAACAGCGTGACTGAAAACGGGGAAAAGCTAAGTGCAGGAATTCACTATTATACAAATGACCATAGCTTATATGCCACCATTGTTGAAGACCGGAAATTAATCTCAGATGAGGACTTTTTCGTCCCTAATGGTTATTTGCGGTACGATTTACAACGAGGCGTATATGCCATAGAGGATACATCCAAGGCTTTTGGAAGCGCATTACAGGGGAAATTGTTCACTTTTAACGATAATACGGGTGATATTACCTGGGAGGGACTGGTAAATTTTATTGAACCTAATGAAAATTTGATCATTGAGGCATCAGCGATCGGTCAGGGGAATACCACGAAATCAGAATACGCGGTAAATACTTTTATGAAATTTGACTTTGAGATTCCCGATCTGGCGCTTACTACAATGAGCCAGGATATGCGTTTTTTTATTGAAACTCTTGGTGCACCTGAGGCAGAATCGGATTTGGATCTGTTACTTTATAAAATGGCCGCTTTCACCGGTGACCGGGCGGCAATGGAGTTTGATCAGCAATCAATTAGTGAATATGTGCCTCTTGCCTCGGTATCGAGTAAACTGATTAGTGATATTGTCTTTTCCAAGTTGGATATGAAATGGTCCGAGACACATAAAGCATGGTATAGCGATGGTCAGGTGGGGCTTTCGCATATAAAAAGGGAGGACCTAAATGCCCTATTAGATGGATTTGTAGAAATCAAAAAAACGGATGAGGGAGATGTGGTGAAAATGTTTATCCAGGTATCACCTGAATCATGGTACTTTCTGGGCTATGAAGAGAACCGACTCACATTATTTTCTTCAAACCCTGAGTTTAATGATATTATAGCCTCCAAAACTAAAGTTGATAAAACAGGTTTCGGGGAATTTGTGTTTGTACTCGGGGATCAACCCGATGTTCTGAACTTCATTAATATGTTTCGACTCGATTACCTGGGTATTGAAGAGCCTTATGAAATGTCAATGCCGAGAGTTGAAGAACCCAATGCCATAGACGAACTGCTGGATGTAATCCCCGATACAGAAGTAACCGAAGAGGAAGACGAAGACGAAGGTTTTTAGTATTTCGTCACATTAAAATGCGAAAGTAATTCCGGCATTAGCGCTTATCCAGGGGCCGGCCGACAATTCAATCCATAAGGCAAACTTTCTCTTAAAGAAAAACCGCATACCTGCCTGTACGTGTACAATCAGCCTGGAGTATTCTATGAAATAATCGGTATCGACAGTGTCCTGTTCATCAAATAGTGGGCGCCAATAGCCGTAGCCAGCTGATAAACCTGCATAGTAATCCATTCTGCGATCACGACCAAAGAGGAGTGCAAGGTTATATTTATATTGCAACGCAGCATAAGGAATGGCATATTAAAATGATTGGCTCCGATAAGCATCGCCATGGTATAAACATCCGGTTTTAATCCCAAATGTGCTTTTATAATGTGCGACCGATTCTAAATTTATGGAAATACCCGGGCCTAGATTAGTAATTGAAGGAGCAGTATTTAGTTAAACATCTCCCCTGCGCATTGCGGTTGATTGTGCCCTGACATCTACTGAATGGCAAGCCCAAGAATGATTCCCACGACAAACAAAAATCCCCTTATAATTCTTCCTCAGGCAGTGTTGCACAAAATTTATTGCCGGGAATAAGAATATTAAAAAATTGTAGGCTAAGATATGAGATACGTAACGTCTGGGATAAAAATCAAGAATTTTATATTATAAAAATAGCCCGCTTTTTTGGCGGGCTTTTTGTTTTATCAATTACTTGCTAGTCAATCCGTTTAAATTCCACACGTCGGTTTTTCGCTCTTCCTTCCTTGGTATCATTGGTAGCTACCGGCTGGTCTGAACCAAATCCTTTGGTTTCCAACTGGCTTTTCTTAACTCCTTGACTTGCCAGGTAGTTCTTAACTGATTCAGCTCTTCTCTGCGATAGACTAAGATTATAGCTGGAAGGCCCGACATTATCTGTATGACCTTCTATTTGAATTTTTTCCTTACTGTTTTCCTTTAAAGACTCAGCAATTTTATTAAGTATGGACCTGGCTTCCTCTTTCAAATAATCAGATGCGAAATCGAAGAAAATAAAATCGTCTAGAACCAATTGTCCTGTTTTGTCATTTAAAAATTTCTCGACCTCTTCATCCTGATTATCCTCTTTTTTAACAATGACCGGAAGTTCTTCTTTTGGTTCTTCTATCTCGGCACCTTCTAACCTTGCCATTAAAAGATCCCTGTTAAGCTCGCGATAATCCGACTCCTCCATAAGGTCGATTGATTGTTCTTCCAGGGTATATCCCTGCGCTGTAACCGTGTAGGTATATGCCGCACCCACTGGAAGTAATACTTCGTAGTTACCTGTAATGCTGTCGGATTCAGTAAATCCGATGATTTTGTTTTCAGGCTGTAATTTATACATCAGACGTGCTCTGATCGGTTCATCCGTTTCTTTATCCACAACCTTGCCCTTTATTGATATTACAGGGGCCGGTTGAAAAAATATGGGTAACTGTATCTGGTGAATATCTGCATCGGCAGCTGTATTGCTTCGAGAGAAATACGCCAGTTTTCCTGAAGGTGGAATGGTAAAGAACACGTCGTCTTCTTTGCTGTTGATGTCTGTCCCCAGGTTTTCGGGTTCAGTCCAATTGGTCCAGGTGTCATCCAATCTTCTGCTTATATAAATATCGCTCCCACCAAAACCTGAATATCCTTTTGATGAGAAATAAAGTGTTTCATTGTCCGCTGCCAGATATGGCGATGATTCATTATGTGCGGTGTTGATGTCATTTCCTAGGTTCAATGGTTCCGTCCATCTTCCGTCAGCCTGTAAAAAGCTAACGTATAGATCCTTCCCTCCATATGAGTCATACCTGTTCACTGCCATGATTAACACCCGCCGGTTGTTGGCCAGGAAGTAATTGCCATCAGTGTCTTCGATGTATGCATTGATTATATCGAGCGTTTTTGGTTTATCCCATCCTTCGCTGGTTTTTGTGGTGATAGATACCCCTGGCTTCATTTTATCACGTCTGGTATATTCATTACCCAGAATTACCGTCATGGATTTTCCATCTGGCGTGATGCTACTGATATAGTTTGCCCCTTTGTTATTTAAAGGGCTTCCTATGTTGGTAGCTTTATTCCATTCGCCTGTTTCAGGGTCATACTCGGAATACCAAATATCATTTTCATCATCTTCGCCGCCCATATTTTCTGGGTGGAAGCTTCGACTGAAATACAGTGTTTTACCATCCGGGGCAATAAGAGGCCTGGTTTCGATATAGCGACTGTTTACATTTTCACTTAACTTATCTATTTGAATGCCTTTTCTGACATTCTCGGGAATATCTACTTCAATTTCTATAGGCCGGCGCGATGAAGAAATACCAATTGCATCGATACCACTGTAGCCCGGTATTGCGTCGCCATCCAGCTCTAACTTAAGGGCAAATACATCGTAGTCGGTTTTTTCAATGAAAATTGTTAGCAAACGACCAGTTAGATCTATCGGTCGGGGTTCAAACGTATGTACATGATATTCATTACCGGCTTCATCGTATAAATACACTTTGTATGTGGCGCTGGGATTGTACGATTCCGCAATAGCTATCTGCCTGACTTTAATATTTTTTTCAAACGCTACTTTTATATACTCCAGTTTATTGGGTTTTGAAGGCAACCAGGCCACGGGAGAATCGCCAGCCTGTGGCAGACTGTTCGGCTTGCCTAATGCCTGCTTTGCCGAATATTCAAATGGCGATAGTTCTGAGGAGAAATCTACAACCTCTGTAGCCCAGTATACTTTTTGCGCACTTGCCTGACCGAATGCCGTCAGGATAAAACACAGGAATATAGCTTTTTTAATCATTAAAGTATTATTCATTGAAAGTATCTTTAATCCGTAAAATTGTTGTTTTTGGTTGATATTCACTATTTTATTTTCAAAATTCTTACCTCAACTCTTCTGTTTACTTCTGAGGCTTGGAGTGATTTTTCTTTTGTAATTGGTTGGGCGCTACCAAATGCTTTTGTCCTTATTCGTTTTTTATCAATTCCCATGGTCACCAAATAATTTTTCACGGCTTCAACCCTGTCTTCGGACAGTCGCATGTTCAGTTTTTTATTGCCCCGCCAGTCGGTATGGCCTTCAAGCTGGATTTCCATCTCGTCATTGTCTCTCATTATAGCTGCCAACTGATTCAGTTCAGTATATGACTCCGGGTTGATTATGGCTTTGCCCTGGTCAAAAATCAGGTTTTCCAGTCGAATGACCTGTTCTGCTTTTAGGCCTGGTTTTAAAAAGAATTTTTTAGCCAAAACGCTTCCATTACCTTCTTTGGGATTTAAAATTTCCATATGAGGGCGGTAGCCTTCACATTTAATGTCTAATTTATACGAATGTGCAGGATTGAGGTAATATTCGAAATATCCGGTAGTATCTTTTGTTGAAATGATACCTATTTCACTGCCGTAAGGAAGACTTTCCAAAACAATTTTGGCCTGTAAGGGCAAATGGTTCCCCTGGTTGCTAGTACTATCGTAAACATATCCCTGTAATACTATCGTACTATCTTCCTGGACTAGTTGAAATACACTATGTTTGCTAAATGCATCAGAACATGCTAATACACTTAACATAGCTAATGCAACTGGTAGTTTTAAGATGACTGGCATGAGTTCAAAAAGTTAGGTTTCAAGATTGACCTACATAAAAGTAATAAGTTTTCCCGATATAATAGAATTTTCCACGATCTAAACCAGATTTTTTAAGAATACGGCTAATATTCATAATATTGCTATTGCCAAAGTGGATTATATCATATGAAAGCGCATAAAAGGCTTTACTTTATTGCTATACTGCCCCGGTCTCCCCAACAGGGATCGGTAACAGATATTAAAAAAGAAATAGCTGATAAATACCACTCCAAAGCCGCCTTGAAATCACCACCTCATATTACGCTTCAGCCTCCATTTCACCTGGAGGAGGCCAGGGAAAATGAATTTTTAGAAAAAGTTAAAGATTTTGCCCGGGAACAGAAAGCTTTTGAGTTGCATATGAATGGCTTCGGCTCATTTAAGCCACGGGTGATTTATGTAAAAGTGGGTCAATGTGATGATCTGGATGCGCTGCACGATAAGCTTACCTTATATTTGGAAAACAATTTTGGCATAACGGAAAATCTCAGAAAATCGAGAAAATACCATCCTCATATGACGGTTGGATTTAGTGATCTTTCCAAAACCGAATTTTGGCAGGCCTGGGATAACTTTAAAAATCGGCCTATTTCCTTTTCTTTCAAGGCCGATCATCTCGCCCTTTTAAGGCATAATGGCAAAACGTGGGATGTTTACCGAAAGTTTGATTTTGCTCCTGAGGGGCCTGCTAACTAAAAATCGACCTTGCAATCAGGTTCATTTTTATTCAAATTGAAACTCTTGGTTTTATCATTGAAGTTAAAATGAACCAAATTGGATTGATCATCAAAAAGTTCGAACAAGATCGTATTTTTCATTTCGATTTGCCGCATTGACCTAACCGGACTGATAGTAAAATAGCACCATATCACATCTTCTTCTATTTCGGCGCCTACATACTTGAGAATAGTTTTTTCCCCTTTAAACTTTACGCGGAAGTTGCGCGCCAAATAATCGGTTATAAGTTTTTGACCCCGGTCGGAGTCGTATATTTTAACCAAATCAATATCTCTTCCACTGCTTTTTCGAAGGGCATTTTCAAAATCATCCAAAAAAATACGCTGCGCCACTTGTAACTCATTTTTACGGGAATCAAAATATATATCACAAACACTTACATGAAAAGGGTGCCATGCCAAGAGAGACAAGCAGAATGTGAACACAAACAACTTCATTTAATGGTTTATTTTATCTTTTTTCAACAATATATCTTATAATTGCGATTCTTTTAATAGTGCAATTTTCTCCCTATAGCGAATACATTATGTCGATTTTTCAACTCTACTTTAAATTAGGTTTACAGCACATCCTCGATATATACGGGGTTGACCATATACTTTTCATCTTTTCCTTATGTGTAATATTCCTGCCCAAAGATTGGCGCAAAGTACTAATTTTGGTTACTTCTTTTACTATCGGTCATTCCATTACCCTGGCCATGGTGGCGCTGGATGTGATACAAGTAAATTCGAAATTAATTGAATTTTTAATTCCTACTACCATATTTATAACGGCCATGTCCAATGTTTTTCGCAAGAAGGACAATTTCCATATCTATAAAAATATACAGCGCAATTACTTTTTTGCATTATTCTTCGGTCTGGTACACGGAATGGGCTTTGCCAATTACCTTGGCGCCCTGCTTCCCAAAAAAGATCAATTGGTAGGAGCGCTGTTATCATTCAATCTTGGAATTGAGGCCGGACAGGTTATAATTGTAACCCTTTTTCTGATTCTTAGTTATCTGGTGGTAGGCCTTGTCGGGATCAACCGGCGGGATTACGTACTAGTAGTGTCAGCAGCTATTGCTGGTATTGCACTCACCATGATGTTCGAAAACAAATATTGGTAAAAATATGAAGAGGATTTTGTATATGGTATTGTTCATGGCAATGAACACACCACAGCTATGGGCCCAAAGTGAATTTGAAGGTAGAAAGTTTGAGCAAATGGGCACGATGTTGCCCACTCCTAATTCATATAGGACAGCATCGGGTTCCCCGGGCCCGGAATACTGGCAACAAAAAGCCGACTATCAGATTGAGGCCACTCTCGATGAAGAAGCCTTAACCATATCTGGCGAGGAAACAATTACCTATCATAACAATTCTCCGGAAACTCTTCGGTATTTATGGTTGCAGTTGGAACAAAACATGCGGCGCAATGACTCTGACACTTACTCTACAGCGCCTACCAGTATTGATGAAAACATGAGTAAAAGGCAAATCAAGACAATTGTCGGACGTGATGATGACCTGGGTTATAATATTGAAGCGGTAACGGATATTGAAGGTCAAAAGCTACCCTATACGATCAATAAAACAATGATGCGGATAGACCTTCCAGAACCTCTTACTTCGGGGGATAAAATATCATTTAAAGTGAAGTGGCATCAAAATATCAATGATTACACTTATGACCGCGCCCGGGCGGGATATGAATATTTTGAAAAGGATGGTAACCACCTTTTCGCCATAGCTATGTGGTTTCCACGAATGGCGGTTTACGATGATAAAGAAGGATGGCAAAACAAACAGTTTTTAGGCCGGGGAGAATTTGCCTTGCCATTTGGGGATTATGATGTGAAGCTCACTGTTCCTGCCGATCATATCGTAGGCGCTACCGGTGAACTTCAAAATCCAGAAGAAGTACTTACAAATAAACAGCTTGAGCTTTTTGAAAAAGCTAAAACAGCCTCTGACCCTGTAATTATCGTGTCGCAGGAAGAAGTGGAACAAAAAGAAAAAACCAAAGTAAAGGGTAGAAAAACGTGGCGCTACAAAGCTGAAAATGTACGCGATTTTGCTTTTACTACGTCCAGAAAACTGATATGGGATGCTATGGGTGTTGATATTGAAGGTAGAACCGTTATGGCCATGTCGTACTACCCAAAAGAAGCCAACCCACTTTATGGTGAGTATTCCACCAAAGTTGTGGCCCATACGCTCAAAGTATATTCAAAATATACCATACCTTACCCTTACCCAGTGGCCATTTCAGTGGAGGCCAATAAAGGAATGGAATATCCAATGATCAGCTTTAATTACGGGCGACCGGATGAAGATGGCGCTTACCCCGATCGGTTAAAGCATGGTATGATCAGTGTGATCATACACGAGGTAGGGCATAATTTCTTCCCTATGATCATCAATTCTGATGAACGTCAATGGACATGGATGGATGAAGGTTTAAATACATTTGTACAATATCTTGCCCAGAAGGAGTGGGATCCGGATTTTCCTTCACGCAGAGGCCCGGCAGAGAAAATAGCGCCGTATATGAAGGGAAGCAAAGACACTATGGTACCCATCATGACCAATTCCGAGCAAATCAAACAGTTTGGCAATAATGCTTATGGAAAACCCGCCACAGCGCTTAACATATTGCGGGAGACCATAATGGGCCCTGAGTTGTTTGATTATGCTTTTAAGGAATATTGCAGGAAATGGGCATTTCGCCACCCCTCACCTGCCGATTTTTTCAGGACTATGGAAGAAGCCAGCGCCGTTGACCTCGATTGGTTTTGGAAAGGCTGGTTTTATACCACAGATAACGTCGATATCGATCTGGCTAATGTGAAGTGGTACAAATATGACGCTGAAATTGATATTGAAAAGCAGGAAAATCGGAAAAATAAAAAAAACAGGAACGGCGATAAGCCAAATCCTTTTGAAGACTATGAATACATCAATATACCGATAGGTGAAGGCGGTGAATTGTTTGATGGTGAAAAGAATTATTACGAAATGACGTTTAAAAACAAAGGTGGTTTGGTTATGCCTGTTATTTTGAAACTCAACTACAAAGATGGAAGCACTGAAATCAAAAGAATACCTGCGGAAATATGGCGTAAAAATGAACAGGAAGTGACCAAGGTATTTACACTTAACAAGGAATTGAGTTCGGTTGAGTTAGATCCTTTCAAAGAAACAGCTGACGTTAACACCAGCAACAACACCTTTCCAAGGCAGGAAGAAACCAACAAGTTTGATGATTTTGTGAACAAAAGCGCGGACTGATAAATCGTCAGATACTAAAAAAGCCGGTAGATATCTACCGGCTTCTTTAGTACTATCAATGGTATTTACTTCTTACTATTTTTCCAACGTAAGGAATATATCTTCCAATAAGTTAAGTTCGATTTTCTTTTTAGAAAACTCGGCAATATGGTAGTCCAGGCCTCCTTTACCGGGCTCTTCCTGAAAACTCAGCGTGTTTTCCGTAATATCATAGTGTATTTCATTTATCAATGTATCTGCGCTGAAAACGCAGCCTTCAAAACCAAAGGCCGTAATTTCCACGATACCATTTTTTTTGAACCTCATCTTTCCATTCATTACTCTTTGTTCCGGTTCAAATGATTCAAAATCATTTCCCCTGGCTTCCCAGGTCACATCCCATTTGCCTATAATTTGTTGTGATTTATCCTTACTACAACTGTTCAGCCACAATAAAGAAATCAAAAACATTAAACCTAAAGCGCTATTTTTCATTGTTCCCCAAATTTATGTGGCCAATTTACAACCAAATTTAGTTTGACACAATACTACGTTCCACCCCTTCCACTTCCATGATCAAATCCGAGCCATATACTGTAGAAGGTGTTTGAAACCCAGCCTTCCATTGACCCAGTAAAATTTTTTCCGCAACTAAAACAGTTGTTATTGCCGATAAATAATATGATTCGGGAGTGATCAGATTTGCCTCAAAAAATTTTCCATCTTTATTTCTGACCTCGGCCCATAAATGCGATTTCTCTGTTTTTCTGGTCAGCTGATCGGGACCTTCCACATTTTTATCAATATATCGTTTTAAGAAGGACTTAATTAGAGATTTCCTGAATAGCCACTTCAATTTATTGATCAGTTTCAACATAGACATTCTCCGGGGAGGCATGCCAGTATAAACAACTATGTTCGGAATTCCTGTTGAAAACCAGGCCGTAGATATATCTCCCCAGGGTATGCTGGCAAAATTACGGGCCTTCCCCTGAATATATTTGACTCTGGAATATTGCGCATTTTCTACCTCTTTAAGGATACCATCTTGCCGGATCATTCCACCTGAATCGAGATTTTCAACCATTGTAGAAGCAGTACCTCTCGACATTTGACCCACACCAATAAATCCCATTTCCAAATGGGTAGCATCTTCCATATGGCTTTTAGCATAACTGGCCAGGCAATCACTGGGCACAACATCGAAACCGGTTCCCGGCAATAACATGATGTTCGCTTTTCTCGCAGCCTCATCTTGCTTCCTTATCCACTCAAAGACCTGCCATTCACCTGTTATGTCAAGATAATGTGTTTGTGTAGCCAGGCAAGCTGAGATGATTTTTTCAGCTGTATAGACGAAAGGGCCGGCACAATTAATGATCATTAAAGCATCTGTCAATACTTTTTTGAGCTCCTGATGCTGTTCGATACTGAAGACAGCATACTCCAGATCGTACTTTTTAGCCAGTTCACCAGTCTTTTTCGGGTTTCGACCTGCTATGGTCGGCCTGTATCCCTTTCTGATGGCCTCTTCAAGTATTAGCTTACCTGTATAACCGTATGCGCCATAAATAACAATTTTATGAGATGAATTCATGTTGTTCTGTTTTTTGTATCATGCGCATCAATGATTTATTTCCTTCAGCCAGCTTTTTTGCTTCGCTTAAATTTACCCATTTCACCTCATTCGATTCATGATTTGTTATTGGGGTTTGGTTGAAATCTGCCAAAAACCAATAACGGATATCGTAGTGATCATGCTCGGGCACATTATTTTTGGCAGGGATGGTATGTATATCGATATCAAATAGGGTGGGATGGGCTAAATGCAGATTAATCAGGCCGGTTTCTTCCATTGCTTCTTTCCTGGCTACGTGTTCTATATCCTTGTTGCCATCAGCATGTCCACCCGGTTGCAACCATTTATTCAATTTTTTGTGATGAAGTAAAACTATATGCTCCCGGTCAAAATCTGTGATCCAGGCTGAGCCGGTAATATGTCTGGATAGGTTAATCCTAGAAAAACATTTTTCTTCTTCGAGTAGCTGAAGAAAAAGATTTTTAAATGATGACTCTTCAGTGTAATTACTTTTATGCTGTTTAATCTGATCTATAAGAAAACTGCGGTCGCTCATGTGCTAAATCTAATACATTTGATCCTAAGAGCCCACGTGATAGCGCATAAAAAAAGCTGCCAAATCAACTTGACAGCTTTTTTATAGGTAATATATCGTTTTAACCATTTTGCTCGAGTGCTTCCGCACCACCTACAATTTCCAAAATCTCTTTGGTAATGTAAGCCTGACGAGTCTGGTTGTATACCTTAGTCAATTCTTTTAGAAGTTCTCCTGCATTTTCAGTTGCCTTATCCATTGCTGTCATTCGTGCTCCATGCTCACTGGCGTTGGATTCGAGTAAAGCTTTATAAAACTGGATTTTTAAAGACTGCGGGATCACTTCGTTGATAATCGTTTCGGCCGACGGCTCGAGAATAAAATCGAGATTGTGCTCATCTTCATTTTCTTCCTCTTCCTCTATTTCCGGTATAGGAAGAAATTGTTCGGTGCGCTGAATTTGGGTAGCCACGTTTTTGAATTCATTATAAATGAGATCAACCCGGTCAAATTCGTAAGTAATAAACTCATTCATTACATATTCCGCTATTTCCCGAACATTATCAAATGACAGATCTGAGAAAATTTCCCAATAGTCATCAATAACCTTGTAATCCCGCTTTTTGAAATATTCGTAAGATTTTTTACCCAAAGGCAATATATAAAGGTCCCCTCTATTGAAGTTTTCTTCATACTGCTCTTCGATATGGCTTACCGTCTTTTTGAATATGCTACTGTTAAATGCCCCGCAAAGACCACGATCGGAACTGATTACAACCAGAAGGACTTTTGCCGGCGGACGCTCCTGTGCATAGTCACTTTGTACCTCTGACTCATTGCCCGAAGAGATATTCACCAGAATACTCTGTAGCTTCTGAGCAAAAGGTCGCATTTGTATAATTGCATCCTGTGCCTTACGCAGTTTAGATGCCGCCACCATTTTCATGGCCTTGGTGATTTGCTGCGTTGACTTTACAGAACTTATTCTATTGCGTACTTCCTTTAAACTTGGCATTGCTGCTTTTAATAAGCGTTATTTATAGTATATAGTTTTTAGCCACATCGCCGGCTACTTTCCTCATTGTCTCCTGGGCTTCATCGGTAAGTTTACCAGCTTGAAGGTCATCAAGGGTAGACTGGTGATTCAGGCTGAGCTCATTGAGGTATTCCGACTCAAATGCTTTTACTTTATCGATAGGCACTTTATCAATCAGACCTTTGGTAGAAGCAAAAATAATGGCAACCTGGTTCTCAACCGACATCGGATCGTATTGCTTTTGTTTCAATATTTCCTGATTGCGCTTACCTCTTTCAATAGTAAGTTTTGTAGAGGCATCAAGGTCTGAGCCGAACTTGGCAAATGCTTCCAATTCGCGGTATTGTGCCTGATCCAGTTTTAATGTACCGGATACTTTTTTCATAGATTTGATCTGCGCTGATCCACCAACACGTGATACTGAAATACCAACGTTAATCGCCGGACGAATACCTGAGTTGAAAAGGTTGGTTTCCAGGAATATCTGACCGTCGGTAATCGAAATTACGTTGGTTGGGATGTATGCCGCTACATCACCGGCCTGTGTTTCGATAATTGGTAAAGCAGTTAATGAACCTCCACCTTTTACTTTTCCTTCAAGCGAAGAGGGCAGATCATTCATTTGTTGCGCAATGGCGTCACTTTTATTGATTTTAGCTGCTCTTTCCAATAAACGGGAGTGCAAATAGAATACATCACCCGGATATGCCTCACGTCCGGGAGGTCTTCTTAGCAACAATGATACCTCGCGATAGGCTACGGCCTGTTTCGAAAGATCATCATAGATCACTAATGCCGGGCGACCGGTATCACGGAAATATTCCCCGATTGCAGCTCCGGCAAACGGTGCATAGAACTGAAGTAGCGCCGGGTCGGAAGCATTGGCGGCAACAATTACCGTGTAATCGAGCGCTCCTGCTTTTTCCAGGGCAGCAGCGACATGACGTACCGTGGAAGCCTTCTGACCAACGGCAACATATATGCAATATACAGGCTCGCCTTTTTCGTAGAATTCTTTCTGGTTGATAATGGTATCGATAGCCACCGCACTTTTACCAGTCTGACGATCACCGATAATCAACTCACGCTGACCTCTTCCAATAGGGATCATTGAGTCAATCGCTTTGATACCTGTTTGAAGCGGTTCTGATACAGGTTCCCGGTAAATTACCCCTGGTGCCTTTCGCTCCAGTGGCATTTCAAACAGTTCACCTTCAATGGCACCTTTTCCATCAATAGGTCGTCCGAGGGTATCCACCACACGGCCGGTCATGCCATCGCCAACATTTATCGAGGCGATTCTACCGGTTCTTTTTACAGTATCACCCTCTTTAATTGATTCAGATTCGCCAAAAAGTACGGCGCCTACATTATCTTCTTCAAGGTTGAGCACCATAGCTGTGGTACCATCTTCAAATTCTAAAAGCTCCCCTGACTGGGCGTTGTTCAGTCCGTAAATACGAGCCACACCGTCACCCACCTGGAGCACGGTACCCACTTCTTCCAGCTCTGCAGCTGATTTGAAGTTGGAGAGTTCTTCTCTCAATATTGCTGATACTTCATCAGGTCTTATACTTGCCATTGTATTTCTTTAGCGCTTTATTACGTAATATTTTTGCTTAATAACTTTCAGTAAATTTTCTTCTCAAGGCGTTTAATTTACCTTTGATCGTATCGTCTATCATACGATCTTCAACCTTGAGCATAAAACCTCCAATCACATCTTTGTCTACTTTTTCAGTAATCTGAGGGGTTTTATTAGTTGCTTTTTTGATCAGGCTTTCAAATTCCTTTTTCAGGTCATCACTTACTGCAATAGCAGTGGTCAATTCGGCAACGGTTATGCCCTTGTTTTCGTTGTACAATTCAACATAGACCCTGGCGATGTCCGGAAGTAGGTTTTCCCTGTATTTTCTGCATAAGATATCAAAAAACCGAAGCGTTACTTCGTTCACCTTCCCTTTAAAAGTCTTTTGGAGGATATGAAGCTTTTTATTGTGCTTGATGATCGGACTTTTCAGCATATTGTTAAAGTCTCTGTTTTCACTGCAAACATTATCAAGCAGTGCCATATCATCTTTAAGCTTGTCTTCAAGCTTTTGATCCAGTGCCAACTCAAAAATTGACTTTGCGTATCTCGATGCAACCCTGTAGTCTGACATGGAATTAGTTTAATTTAACTTCCTTTACATATTCGTCGATCAACGCCTTTTGAGACTTATCGTCTTCCAGGTTTTTGCGAAGGAGCTTTTCACTGATCTGCAAAGAAAGTTCTGCTACCTGGTTTTTGATCTCCGACAATGCCGCTTTCTTTTCAGTTTCAATGGTTGACCTGGCATCTTCAATCATTTTTTCGGTGATCTTAGATGCTTCATCGCGGGCCTCTTCTTTGATCTGATTGGCTATGCCAGCCGCATCTTTCAGCATCTGATCGCGCTCTTCTTTTGCTTCTCGAATCAGCTTTTCATTGTTGGCCTGAAGTTTCTCCATTTCCTGACGGGCCTGCTCAGCAGATTGAAGCGCCTGTTCAATAGAGTTTTCACGGGCTTTCAATGCCGCTAAAATTGGTTTCCAGGCAAATTTACCAAGGATAAATACGACCAGAACAAAGATGATTACCTGCCAAATTATGAGTCCGGCTTCTGGTATAATCAATTCCATTTGCTATAATATTTTTGTTGTTTACGCGATTAAAAACTCAGGCAAGACCTAATGTCAATGCCTGAGTATCTCTTTTTGTCCCTTATGCCGTGGCAATAAGAAGACAAACCAGCACGCCGAAAAGCGATACACCCTCGATAAGGGCGGCTGAAATAATCATGGCAGTCTGAACTTTGCCAGATGCTTCTGGTTGTCTTGCAATAGATTCCATTGCAGAACCACCAATTTTACCGATACCCAAACCTGCGCCTAATGCTACGATTCCGGCACCGATACCAGCACCCATAAGTCCGAGAGCTGCGTCTAATAACAATTGTGCAAACATTTTAAATATAGTTTATAGAATTTAACAATTGAATTCTTAATGATCATGAGCCTCTTCTACCGCACCTCCTATATAAATAGCCGAAAGTAAGGTAAATACATAGGCCTGTATAAATGCTACCAAAAGCTCCAGAAAAGTCATGGCTGCTGCAAATGGTACACTTACAACACCTATTACTGCACTTTTGAATATAAAAATCAGTCCAATGATGCTTAATATGATAATGTGTCCCGCCGTAATATTCGCAAAAAGACGAACCATAAGGCTGAATGGCTTGGTGAAAATACCAATGAATTCAACGATTGGCATTATTGGAATACCAAACTTGAGCCACCATGGCACCCCGGGAGTATTGAAAATATGGTTCCAGTAGTGTTTGTTACCACTAAAATTAGTAATAAGAAAAGTAATAAAGGCAAAGGTGAAAGTCACTGCAATATTACCCGTAAGGTTTGCGGCTCCCGGAAACAACCCGAGTAAATTGGCAAACCATATAAAGAAGAAAACCGACAGCAAATAAGGCATAAACCTTTCGTGTTTTTGCTTGCCAATATTGGGAATGGCAATATCATCGCGAACAAACAGAATAACAGGTTCCAACAGCGATTGTACACCTGAAGGCGCCGCCACTCCATATTTTTTGTATTTCGATGCCACACTTAAAAACACCCAAAGCACAATAATTGCTGTGATAATGCTGAAAAAAACGTTTTTTGTAATGGATAGGTCCAGCATCGGCCGGGCATTGGTGGGGTGGCCTGCATCGTCGAAAGTGAGATCACCATCGGCATTGGCCAGATAGATCTTCTCGTGATATTTCAAATAAGTATTTTTGCCCGCTTCTACAGGCACTTTGCCGGCATTGTCGTGGTGGAAGGCGCTTGACATGAATACGTCAAATCCCGTACCTTTATTATACAAGATCACCGGTAAAGGAACACTTACAGGATGGTGGTTGATGTCGATCAGGTGCCAGTCATAACTATCTTTGATATGATGCATCACAAATGACGACTCACTTCCTTCTTCTGCCGCTTGCACAGGTGTGCCGGCCAATATGGCCAAAAATGCAATTAGCGTTCCAAATTTGAACGCTATTCTGCCAAAACCTAACGAAATATTAGTCATTCTCAGTACCCTTCTTAAAATGATGGCGCAAGTTAGTTAATATGCCATATATTTCAAACCCAAGGAAAAACAAATACAAAACCGTAAAATTGGCCACAAAAACTTTAGCGTTGGGCCTGTCAAGAAAAATGAACACGAGCGCCACACCCAGACTTATGAAAAGCCGGGCGACCATGATGCCAAAGTAACTATTTACAAATTTCTCGGGCTGATGCTTTTGTACCTGGTCTAACACTAATAAACTAAGGGTGGTAAGTATAAAAAAGTATAAATAAAGGTATACAATATTGTGGTAAAGCCACTGCGGAAATGCACTACCTAAACCTTGAAAAATCAATACGATACCTGCAGTAAATACGAGTAACTGCAACGAGGATTTTAGAAAGAACTTTTTCAATCTTTGGGTAAACTTTTGATGATTGAATAAAAGGCTGCCGCCAAAAATAAAAAAATGAGTATAACGGTGAAAAGTGGAAAGTTGAACTGCAGCCATTCATCAATTTTGTGGCCAATCCAATACCCCAGAAAAACCATTATACCCATTTGCAGGCCGAGGCCTGAATATTTTAAGTATTCACTAAAAGGATTTGATTTTTTGTTCGGGTTTTTTGGCATCACCTTCTTTTATTGCACCATTGTCGCCAATCTTTATTTCTTTTTGGGTTATGCCCATTTTGCAGCTACCATTAAAGGTGGCGCCTGATTCAACGATCAGTTTATTGGTGACGATATCGCCGTGGACTACTGAGGTGTTTTTTAGAATGAGGAGGTCCGATATTTCTACAGTCCCTTTCACTTCTCCTTCAATCTCCGCATTTTGAGATACAATATTGCCATCTACATAAGAAGACTGGCCAAGGGCAATTTTAGACTTGCTTTTGATATTGCCGATTACCTTACCTTCAATTCTTATATTTCCAAATGACTCTATATTGCCTTCTAATATGGTTCCTTTTCCGATTTGGTTAGTTGAATCTCTGTGATCTTGAGCTGCCATGTTTACAGTTTTGTTTTTGAACATTTTTCAAATGTTTAGAAAGAAATAAACTCTTCCGGGTCGAGCGGTGATCCGTTGTACCACAATTCAAAGTGCAGATGTGGCCCGGTGGTTAATTCACCCGTGTTGCCAATTATTGAAATCACCTCCCCAGAATATACAAAATTACCAACTTTTTTTAATAAAGCCGAATTATGTTTATATACGGAAATCATGTTGCCGCGATGCTGTATTGCCACAACATTTCCGAAATCCTGCGTCCAATCGGCAAATATTACCGTTCCATCGGCAACTGCCTTTACAGGTTCGTTACTTTTAGATACGATATCTACACCATAATGATCTATTTTCAGATCGAAACCCCTACTGATAATACCATCTATGGGTTTGAAGAAATACACATCGTTCATCAGGTCCACATATTCGAAATTGGTGTTTTCAGTCAGCAATAAGTCTGCCGATTCAAACTCTTTTCTGAATTGCGAATCTATTGGGGTCAGGTTTTGTATTTCATCAGTAGATACCTTGGGCATTTTGACCCTTTCTCCTGAGTCGCGATTGATTTCTGCAACTTCACCACGTAAAATCGATTGGATGTTTTGCATGTACTGGTCCTTCATCCGCATTTGATTGTCAAGCGAATCAACTTGTCTCCTAAAATCAATCAATTCGTTGCTCAACACAAATACTTCGTGACGCGGATCGAACCACTGTGCCATTAATGTGCGGCTTAAATACAGACTTACCAACATCAAAACCACAAAAAAGGCAAATGAAATGAGAATTAATTTTGCATAGTTAAAACTTATGGTCGTTTTTTCGGCAAAATTTTCCTCGTTTCGTATAATCAGCAAATACCGATTTGTGAGCCAGTTGGATAAAGTTTTTCTAGATTTCAATGGCTAACGTTATTTTATTTGCGCAACAAAAGTATATATAATCATTCAAACCATTGACAATATTTACCTTATTTGTAATATTTTTCGGTGATTAACATAGAATTGAATAAAATATTGGAATTTTCTGTGATCCGGAGCATTCTGGCGTCTGTATTGGTGGGTTTGGTGGTTTTATCGGGCTGCTCTTCCAGCCGCCAGAATATATTCAGCAAATCTTATCATAACACTACGGCTCATTACAATGCTTATTTTTTAGCGAAAGAAGACATTGAGGAAGTAGAAGCTGCTATTTGGGATAGTTATGAGCCGGATTATAATAAAACTTTAAAAATCTTCGCGCCATACGATACCATTGTTGTAGCTCCTGTTTCGGATCAAATCGAAGAGGCCATTAAGAAAGCTTCACTGGCTATTCAGCGACATAGCAACAGCAAATGGGTTGATGATAGCTACATTCTGGTTGGCAAGGCCCGCATGTATCAAACCGATTTTGTGAATGCCATTGAAACTTTCAAATATGTGAATACCAAAAGTGAAGATGACGACGCGCGGCATGAAGCTTTGGTAAACCTGATGCGTACATTTATAGAATACAATGAGCTTAACAACGCCGTTGCAGTTTCTGACTTCATTAAAAAGGAAAAACTCAATGAAGAAAATTATGAGCAATGGCAATTAATGATCGCCTATTTATATGCTCAGGAAAACAGGTGGGACATGGTGTCGCCAGCGCTTGAGGAAGCAGTAAGTACATTGAATAAGAATGATAAAAGAGCCCGGTATCACTTTATTCTGGGTCAGATCTATCAACAACAAAATCAGGATTCTTTATCCTACTACCATTATCGTCGTGTTTTAAAAAGCAACCCCACTTACGAACTATCCTTTTACTCAAAGCTTTACATGGCCCAGGTAACACAACTCGCCGATGCCAGTAATTTGAAAAAAATCAGAAAATATTTCCGAAAGCTCTTGAGGGATAAGAAAAATGAGGAATATCGCGATAAAATCTACTACGAACTGGCAGGTTTTGAAATTAAAAATGGCAACCATGACATTGCAGTAAAACATTTAAAAAAATCATTGGAAGTTGGTCAAAACAATCAAACACAGCGAGGATATTCTTATATAAGGCTGGGGGAATTGTATTACGACCATTACCGAGACTACCGGATGGCCTCGGCGTACTATGACAGTGTGGTAAGTGTTTTGCCTCGCGAAGACGAAAGGTACCCCAGGGTTTCGGAGCGACAGCAAA
>DNTA01000287.1 GCA_003500135.1 Cytophagales bacterium
CAAGGGTTCATGGGTTCATGGGATAAGTTAAACCAGATCTGAAATTTTCATTATAAAGAGAGAGTATGGCTACCCATAAGGATTTAAAAATCTGGAAAAACAGTATTTCCTTAGTGAAAGATGTTTATGAATTGGCTAATAAATTCCCAGCTCACGAAAGGTATGCCCTCAGTGCTCAAATCAGAAGAAGTTCTATCTCAATTCCTTCGAATATTGCTGAAGGAGCGGCAAGATCGGGTGATAAAGAGTTTATCAGGTTTCTTTACATATCAATTGGTTCCCTTAGCGAATTAGAAACTCAATTAATGATCGCAAAAGAAATAGGGTATATTGTGAATCCAAAAATTTTTCAAGAGTTAGATAATTTAAGAATGTCCATTCTTTCATTTATTAAATACCTGAAAGGTCTGCATAAGTAATTGATTTATGTTGTTGGGATGAACTAGGGCAAGCAAAGATTTTCCCGGTAAATGCTTATAAACACTTGAAATTGAGAACCCCTAATCGCATGAACCCATGAACCCATGAACCCTTGAACTTAGTTAATACGCATTTTCATCCCCTCCTGTTTTGTGCACGAATCGTTAAAAATTTCGCAAAAGCTTTTAATGTAGCTTTACAGGGCATATTTTGTATTAATATTGGGTGTCCCAAAATTTTTATTTTTTGTTTGTCCGCAAAAAGCACAATAAGTCAGGCACTGTAAGTGTCCAAGTCATTGACAAGAGCAAAGGAACCTATCGGGTGATCAAAACGGTTGGTAGTTCTTCTGATCCGGGAGAAATTGAGAGGCTATACCATCAGGGAATAGAACTCATACCCAAGCTCATTGGACAGGCCAGTATCGACTTTGCCCACCATGCTGATCGTACTTTTGTTAAGACCCTTGAAAATAGCATTCAGTCACATAGGCTTGTAGGTCCAAACCTATTACTTGGTGATATTTTTGACCAGATAGGGTTCAACCAAATCAAGGACGATCTTTTCAAACACCTGGTGATTTCACGACTTGCCTATCCGGGGAGTAAACTCAAGACAGTTGAGTATATGAAACGGTATCTGAATCTTCAGTATGATGTTTACAAGGTATACAGATATATGGATGAGCTCCACGGCAAGTACAAGCAGCAGATTAAGCAAATAAGCTATGAGCACACTTTAAAGATCTTGGGCGGGGCTATTTCTGTTGTCTTCTATGACGTGACTACCATTTACTTTGAAGCAGAGAAGGAGGATGAGCTTGGTATTACCGGATTCAGTAAAGATGGCAAACACCAAAATCCACAGATTGTCTTAGGTTTATTGGTAAGTGCCCATGGTTATCCATTAGCCTTCGAGATTTATGAAGGAAATAAATTTGAAGGACATACTATGATTCCCGTCCTGGAGTCTTTTCGGCAGACTTATCAAATAGAAGATCTTATCGTGATAGCGGATGCTGGTTTGATCTCAAAAGAGAACATTTTGGAATTAAGCACTCAAGGAATGAAATACATTTTGGGTGCCAGGTTGAAAACCATGTCAAAAGAAATCACCGACAAGATAATGGCCCAGTCTGTTGAAGATGGGCAACAATCTATGATCAAGATGGCTGATGGTTCCCGTTTGATTGTGAGTTATTCAGCCAAGCGAGCCAAAAAAGATGCGCACAATAGAGAAAGGGGATTAAGGAAGCTAGAGAAAGCACTGGCTGGAGGTAAGTTGACCAAGAAACATATTAATAACAGGGGTTATAACAAATATCTTTCAATCTCCGGTGATGTGGACATAACGATCGATTATGAGAAATACAATGAAGATGCTAAATGGGATGGCTTGAAGGGATATGTGACCAACACCAATCTGAAAGCCGGGCAGATCATCGAGCACTACAAGGAATTATGGTCGATAGAAAAGGCTTTTCGTATATCTAAGACAGATCTGCGAATCAGGCCTATCTACCACAGGCTTACTCACCGAATAGAAACACACATCACCATTTCCTTCTGCGCATATAAAATTTACAAGGAACTCGAAAGACAGCTCAAGGCGAAGAAAACGGATAAAAGTGCTGCCAGGGTAATTGAAGTACTCCTTTCAATATTTGCCATAGAAGTAACATTACCAAATTCGCAATAAATCGCAACAATCCCTATCATTACCGATAATGAGCAAAGCGAAATCCTTGAGATATTTAGTTTAAGTAGCTCACAATCCATAAACATGGATAAACATTAAAAGCTCAAGGCCTTTAGATCAAGTTGGGTGTCCCTGTGCACAAAACAGGTCCATTCTTTCATTTATTAAATACCTGAAAGGTCTGCATAAGTAATTGATTTATGTTGTTGGGATGAACTAGGGCAAGCAAAGATTTTCCCGGTAAATGCTTATAAACACTTGAAATTGAGAACCCCTAATCGCATGAACCCATGAACCCATGAACCCTTGAACTTAGTTAATACGCATTTTCATCCCCTTTAATCATTGATATGACGGTTAGGGCGATAATTTTGACATCGAACATTAAAGACCAGTTTTCTACATAAAAGCGGTCGAGTTTAATGCGGTTTTTCAATTTGGTATCGGTATTGGTTTCTCCACGATAACCTTTGGCTTGTGCCAGGCCGGTAATGCCGGGTTTTACGTGGTGCCTGAGCATGAAGCGATCGATTTGTTGTGAGAACTCTTCTGTATGGCTTATCATATGTGGCCTGGGCCCGACGACCGACATTTGTCCTTTTAATACGTTAAAAAATTGTGGCATTTCATCGAGATTGGACTTACGTAAAAAGCGGCCGATTTTAGTAATGCGCACATCATTTTTCGTGGCTTGCTTTTTATCTGAATCCCGGTTGACCCGCATGGTGCGAAATTTATAGCAGACGAAGGGCTCGTTGTTTCTCCCTGACCGGTATTGCTTGAAAAAGGCCGGCCCCTTCGAGTCCAATTTGATCAGGAGGGCCATGAGGGGTGTTAACCATGACATGATAAATATGATAACGAATAGTGAGAATACAATATCAAATCCGCGCTTTAGTACGTTATTAAATTCGTCATCTAGTGGTTGAGGACGGAAGTCCAGAACCGGAATGTAGTCATACAGCATCACTTCCACGCCTTTGTAGGGGAAGCCCCTGAAGTCGGGAATGACACGCACTTTAATAAAATTGTCTTCCCCAAATTTGATCAACCGCTGCACATCGTGGTAGTCCATGTAGGGTAGGCAACAGTAAATTTCATCAATCTCCTTGTCGAGGGCGATCTTTTCAATTTCCCGTATTTTCCCCCGGATCAGTGGCGAGGTATTTAGATCGTCAAAGTAACCGAAAAACTTATAGCCGTGTTCGGGATGAAAAGTAAAGAATTTGCGTAATTCCGTAGCGATATCGCCATACCCTGCAATGATCACCTTGCGGTAGTTATAGCCAATTTTGCGATAGTATTTGAGAAAGAGTACCATAGCCAGGTTAAAAACAAACAAGGCCAATGAGGTGTAAACGTAAGCATGAAAGACGAAAAGTTTGTAAAAAGAATCACCTTTCAAGCCAAGGAAGGCAAATATCAGAACCAGGAAAAGGCCAAGGGCGTTGAGTAATTTTCGAAT
>DNTA01000018.1 GCA_003500135.1 Cytophagales bacterium
ATTTTTTTCCATGTTTCACCGCCATCTGATGTTTTGTAAACACCTCTCTCAGGGTGAGCGCCCCAGGCGCTTCCCTGGACACCCACATACACGATATTGGGGTCAAGTGGGTTGATTAATATACGGTGTATGTTTCTGGTGTTTTCCAGGCCAAGATGCTTCCATGTTTTACCTCCATCCAGGCTTTTAAATATTCCGTATCCGCTGGACTGGGAGTTTCTCGGGTTTCCTTCTCCCGTACCCACCCAAATTTCACTTGGGTTGTGAGGGTTAAATTTCACTGCTCCGATCGACAAAGCTTTTTGATAGTCAAATAGCGGTTTCCAGGTGGTCCCTCCATTTTTTGATTCCCACAGGCCTCCTGATGCAGAGCCGACCAATATGTGGTCAGGGTTTTCACATACCACATCAATGGATGTGATCCTCCCACTCATACCTGCAGGCCCGATTTGGCGGGGTTTGATTGATTCAAATAATGACTGATCAAGTTTTTGCGCAGTAATTAGTGTTGGAAAAGCGATCAACAACACAAAAATTAAATGTAATATCCTCTTCATTTTAGTGATCGGTTTAAATAAATTGAGAGTAACAAGAATACAGGGTATTTGTGACTTTATCTGACCATATCATAAAGTTGTGTAATAGTTTTGAGATGGAAATAAAAAAATGGACTGATGAAAGTGCAAGTGGGGTTGGGGGTTGTCCGTATGGAAATATGAATAATGCTATTGTGATTCCTTTTTATCATTTATGTAAAGAAAAATAGAGTATTATTCCGTAAATAAAAAGGTTGGTGTCTTTTTGTTAAAAACTTTAAAAAGAATATTAGAAAAATTCAACATTGAATAAAATGCGGGAATATTTTTCATTTAATTGTATTATTATTATAAAAACCTGTCAGAAACAACGAAGTCTTTGCGCTTGTCTGACCATTTATAAAATCCTTCACCGCTTTTTGCACCCATATAGCCTGCCTGTACCATGTTAATCAGCAAAGGACAGGGCGCATACTTTTGGTTCCCAAAACCATCGTATAGCACATTCAATATTGACAAACATACATCAAGGCCAATAAAATCGGCCAGATGAAGTGGTCCCATAGGATGTGCCATACCCAGTTTCATCACTGTATCTATTTCTTTCACACCTGCAACACCTTCAAAAAGCGTATATATTGCCTCATTGATCATCGGCATGAGGATGCGATTAGAAACAAATCCGGGGTAATCGTTGGCTTCTACTGGTACTTTACCGATTTTTTTACTGAGTTTCATGACTTCATCAGTTACCTTTTGATCTGTAGCGAAACCATTGATCACTTCTACCAACTTCATTACAGGAACCGGATTCATAAAGTGCATTCCAATTACTTTACCGGGCCTGTCGGTGGAAGATGCTAGTTTAGTAATGCTGATTGAGGAAGTGTTTGAAGCAAGAATGGCATTGGAAGGCGAATTGTCGGATACCTGTTTAAAGATGTTCATTTTCGCTTCCACATTTTCCGTTGCTGCCTCAACTACCAAATCCGCGTTTTGTACACCTTGCCCAATGGTCGTGTGGGTTTTGATTCTTTCCAGGGTTTCCTTTTTGTCATTTTCACTTATCAGTTCTTTTTTCATCTGGCGATCCAGGTTTTTGGCAATTGTATTGAGGCCTTTTTCCAGCGCCGACTCACTAACATCAATTAGTGATACCTCAAAACCATTTTGCGCAAATACATGGGCAATTCCATTTCCCATTGTGCCAGATCCGATTACAGAAATATTGTTCATGTTGATTTATTTTTTTCGGCAAGTTAATAATTATGAAATATTGCTATCGGAATACATTTAGTATGTATTGGTTTAGAATATGATCAAAAAATTGATAAAAGTAATAATAATGTCCGAGATAGGGTTCGATGAGATCATAAAAACATAATATTAATGAAAAATAGAATTATTTAGGGTAAATATATACCCAAAAACTTAATATTAAGGGATAAATATTAAAACAGAATTAATTAATATTATAAAAAGGAAGTTAAATATTTATAAAGTGCAATAAAATGTTGGAATATGCTTTTAGTTTGGCCTGGTAATTTTTATTAAAATGTCAATATTATTGGATTTATTTTTAAAAATATTTCACCATACACCAATAAATATGGTCCGTTTTGAATATATCATATATTTTTTGCGTTTTTCTTTTTTGTCTAATTGCTTTCATACTTTTGTCAAAATCAAACGGTAAAAGATTTTGCCCTAAGAATTAATTGCCTTTTATCGCTTTGCAACTCAGATCATAGATGTAAATAACTATTGAGAATAGGTGTTTGTAGAGTAATTTATTTAAACCCTTAAAACAATTAATGTCTGTATGGAAAATTTATTTACGAACGGATTTCACCTTATTGCAGAAGTTGTTCAGGATTCAGTAAAAGCTGTGATTGATTCAGTGACAACGTCGGCTCAAGAGACTGTTTCAGCTTCTACAACAGATGTGGCCTATGCTTCGGCAGAATCTTTAACCGATGTATTGCTTACTGCAAATAACATCTGGATGATGCTGGCCACAGCATTGGTTTTCATTATGCATCTTGGTTTTGCAGGAGTGGAAGCCGGTTTTGGCCAGTCGAAAAATACAGTCAACATACTTTTTAAAAATACACTTACCCCTGTAATTGGTATTATAACGTATGCCATAGCCGGTTTTCATTTGATGTATCCGGGGTTCGAAATCGGGGGAGGAAACGAAATGCTCGGTTTTGCCGGGTTTTGGATATCTACTGATGAGGCGGGCCTAACAGCAGCTTACGCCGATGCCAGCTATACCTACTGGACGGATTTTCTTTTTCAGGCCATGTTTGCAGCCACTGCGGCCACCATTGTTTCGGGAGCGGTAGCTGAGCGCATAAAACTGAATGCATATCTCATTTTCACGGTACTGTTCGTAGGGATCGTGTATCCAGTAATAGGGAGCTGGAAGTGGGGATATGGTTTTCTCGATGATCTTGGTTTCTACGACTTTGCCGGCTCTACTTTGGTGCATTCAGTTGGAGGCTGGGGGGCTTTAGCAGGAATTATGATGGTTGGCGCCAGAATTGGTAAATATGAAAATGGGGCAACCAATGATTTTCCCGGTTCTTCGGTGCCGCTGGCTACAATCGGAGTATTTCTTCTTTGGTTGGGGTGGTTTGGATTCAATGGAGGCTCTGTGTTATCAGCTGATCCTGCCTCAACTTCCCTAGTGTTGCTAACGACCTCACTGGGAGCATGTGCAGGCGCTCTTGGAGCATTTGTTGCAGCGGGCTTTGTATTCAAAAGAATGGACCTGGGTATGGTGCTTAATGGAATCCTTGCCGGATTGGTAGGGATAACTGCCGGCGCCGATGTTATTACTCCTGCTGAAGCTGTGATAATTGGTTTTGTTGCCGGTATTTTGGTCGTTTTGTCAGCCGTCACACTCGATAGTCTTAAACTGGATGATTGCGTAGGTGCAGTTTCGGTGCACTTAACTTGTGGTATTTGGGGTACCCTTGCCGTAGGGATATTTGGTACGGCTTCCGATGGCGCTCCAATGCCTTTCATGCCCCAATTATATGGGGTTCTGGCTTGTGGAGCAGCTGCATTTATCTCTGCTGTAGCCATATTTTATATTTTGAAAACCACCATTGGGATTCGCGTTACCAGAGAGCACGAGTTGGAAGGGCTGGATTCGCATGAACATGGCATCAGAGGATATACCATCATTCTGGAATAATACACATAACCATTGTTTAACCTAATTTTATTTAAGAGAAAAGAGGCAGGTTTCGGCTTGCCTCTTTTAATCTCACACCAGGTACACGTTTGGGTAGTCCAGGTTCAATTCAAATTAATACAGGTATATTTTTAAAGGGACTTTCTTTTTTGTGGCTTTATTGTCATGCTTCGACATGCAAAAGCATTTGTTTTACAGGAATAAAATGAAAAAATAGTAAAATCAGGGTGTGAAAAAGGGGTAAAACCAATTTGATTTACAAAAATTAAGAAAAAACAGGGTGAATACACCTCCTTTTTAAAAAAAGTAGTAATTTTGGAAAAATTGTTTGAACTCAAAACTATCTGATTATTTATGGCCTATTTAAGATTTAAAGCTGTTGAAGAAGCCGGGAAAAGACAACCAATATTTCCTGAACGGCCTTCCAACAAAGTATCTGATTACTTTGGCGAGACTTGCTTCGATGTCTCATCCATGAAGGAGACCCTTTCTCCCGATGTATACAAAAAAGTAAAGTATTACATCGACAATGGTAAAAAGATTGATTCTGACACCGCAGATGCCGTAGCGGCTGCGGTAAAGTCATGGGCGATTTCACAGGGTATTACACACTACACCCACTGGTTCCAGCCTTTGACCGGTGCGACGGCAGAAAAACACGACTCCTTTTTTAGTGCAACCGACAAAATTGAAAAATTTAAGGGTACAGCTTTAGTACAACAAGAACCTGACGCTTCTTCATTTCCGTCAGGAGGCATACGTCAGACATTTGAGGCCAGAGGTTACACGGCTTGGGACCCGAGTTCTCCAATGTTTCGTTGGGGCGCCACCCTATGTATCCCAACCATCTTTGTTTCCTACACCGGTGAAGCCCTTGATTACAAGGCGCCATTGTTGAAAGCCCTTGAAGCGGTAGATAAAGCAGCAACATCAGTTTGTAAGTATTTCGATCGGAATGTTTCGAAAGTAAATGCTTCTCTTGGATGTGAGCAGGAATACTTTTTGGTAGACAAAGCATTGTTTAATGCCAGGCCGGACCTGGTTATGGCCGGTAGAACGGTATTTGGACATGCTCCGGCAAGAGGTCAGCAATTGGATGATCATTATTTTGGCTCAATACCGCAGCGAATATATGCCTATATGCAGGATTTTGAGATCGAGTGTCATAAACTGGGAATACCCGTAACCACCCGGCATAATGAAGTGGCTCCAAGCCAGTTTGAAGTAGCGCCGCTATTTGAAGAGGTAAACGTAGCTACCGACCATAATATGCTTATGATGGATGTGATGCGCAGGGTCGCCAATCGTCATAACCTAATGGCGCTTTTCCACGAAAAACCATTTGCACAAATCAATGGGACCGGAAAGCACAACAACTGGTCGCTTATCACCGATACCGGCGTAAACCTTTTCCAGCCTAGTAGCAGCGCGCGCGAGAATTTACAGTTCCTTACCTTCTTTGTAAACACTATTAAAGCGGTTTACAGTTATTCGGAAATGCTAAGGGCCTCAATTGCCTCCGCAGGAAATGACTTCAGGCTTGGGGCTAATGAAGCGCCGCCGGCAATCATTTCTGTGTTTATTGGCTCGCAGCTTTCAGAAGTACTTGACGAGCTGGCCAATAATGGTAATATAAAAATTGAGAAAGGCGACAACATGTATATGAAACTGGGAATCGATAAAATCCCGGAGATCATTTTAGATAATACTGACCGTAACCGTACTTCTCCATTTGCTTTTACTGGAAATAAATTCGAATTCCGTGCCGTAGGTGGAAGTGCTAACGTAGGTTTGCCAATGACGGTATTAAACACGGTTATGGCCAAGCAACTCAATGACTTTAAAGAAGAGGTTGATGAGCTTATAAACAGTGGTAAAGAGAAAAGGTTAGCCATCGTAGAAATACTTAGAAAATACATCAAGGAATCTAAAGACGTACGATTCGAAGGGGATGGTTATTCAGATGATTGGGTAAAGGAAGCTGAGAAGAAAGGTCTTCCGAATATAAAAGATACTCCAGAGGCGCTTGACGCTTTTCTTTCGGAAAAGAGTACCTCAGTATTCGGTCTTTACAATATAATGACTGAACGTGAGCTCGAAGCCAGGAATGAAATATTGTGGGAGAACTACATTATGAAAGTTCAGATCGAATCGCGGGTAATGGGCGACCTGGCATTAAACCACATCATTCCAACAGCCATTAAATATCAGAATAAGCTAATCGAAAATGCCAATGGCCTCCAAGGTTTAGGTCTGGAAAATAAGGCGGCGCTGAAAGTTATCGATAAAGTTTCGGGGCATATCGATGCCGTGAAATCTGGTGTAATGGATATGATTGAAGAGCGCAAGAGAATCAATAAAATCGAGGACGTTCGGGAGAAGGCCATTGAATACTGCCATAACGTAAAGCATAAGTTCTTTGATAAGATCCGATATCATGTAGATAAGCTGGAACTTTACGTTGATGATGAAGACTGGCCATTAGTGAAGTACCGCGAAATGCTATTTATCAAGTAATACTTAACACTAATATAAAGAGGAAAAAAAGAGGTCATCATTTTGGTGGCCTCTTTTTGCATACCGACTACAATGCGTAGTTTATCTTTTTGATCATTTGGCCCTGACGATTGAAAAAGTACCAAAGTCCTTCCGGTTCATTATTCTCGTAGTCACCCTGGGATTCTATTTGTCCGTTACTGTGATAGTAGGTCCATTGCCCTTGTTTAACGTCGTCATTATAGTTCCCTTCGGCAATCTTCCGACCTTTTTCGCTGTAAACAACTGCCGATCCATTTAACCGGCCATTCTCATAGCTTTTGATTTCTTTTAATTGCCCGTCGGCGTAATAGGTTTTGAGTTTACCATCTCCATTGGAAAAAGTGGTTTGCGGTTTCACCTCACCATTGGGTAAATGAAAATCACTTACAGAAATCAAACGGCCATTGCGAAATGTTTCTTCATACATTAACTCGCTATTGGGATAGAAATGCCCCCAAATGCCAACTTCTTTTCCGTTTTCATAACTACCAATAGATTTTAGCACGCCGTTATTATGATAGAAAAACCACTGCCCATCTTCCAGGCCGCCTTTAAAGTTACCTTCCGAAATAAGAATGCCCTTATCATTAAAATACTTCCAGTTACCCGATTTCAGGTCATCTTCGTATTTGCCCACATTGTAAACCTTTCCATTTCGATGATAATTATACCAAAGCCCTGTTTTATACCCATCTTCATATTCGCCTTTTACACTTAAATTCCCGTTGTCGTGGTATTCTACATAGGTACTGTCGGCAAGGCCATTTTCGAAATGAATCAATTTGGCAATTTTTTTATTTGTATTGGGATGGTAGAATTTCCAGGTACCGACAGGCTGACCATTTTCAAACTCTTTTTCAAATTCTCGCGATCCATCAAAATGAAAGCCCACCCAGGTTCCTGTTTTCTCACCATCGGAATATACGCCCTGTTCTTTTTTGACTTCATATTCGTAATAAGAAATGTATTCTCCATGTTTTTCATCGTTGACATAGTTTGCCTTTTCCACCATTTCTTCGTAAATGCTGTACCTGGCGTATTCCCCATTTAGCTTTCCTTGTTTGTATACGGCGACTAATGCCTTGTTGCCATTGGCGTGATAATATCTCCACGTGCCTGTTTTATCTCCATGATGATAAGAGCCCGCACTTTTTAATGTACCGGAATTGAAGTATTCAAACCATTTATTATTGTATTTGCCATTGGACATTTCACCTTTTGCCTCAACCTTACCATTTTCATGATATCTTACCAGAGGGCCATTGGGAATGCCATCCTCGAATGTCGTTTCTAATCTTAGGTTACCCGATCCATAATATGCCTTCCATACACCTGTCTTTTTATTATTGACGTAAATGCCGGTTTGGCGCAAAACACTGTCCTCATCGTAATATTTCCAGAGGCCCTTTTTATTTCCGTTTTCAACAATGCCGTAACCAACAAGAGCGCTGTCAGCAATGTATTGCTTTTGGAGATCCTGGGATTTTGCCTGTATTGTGAAAACAAATAAAGAGATGAATAAAAAAAGTCGAACCATAATTATATTATAACAACATCCCTTCTGGGATTACTTATTTTTATCATTGGAGGTACCTGGTCAATAACGTTTCTTTGACTTCAGCCATACCTTCAACAGCTTTTTTACCAATCAAATATATTCCTTTACGTGATTTAACATAGGGAAGGTTTGGGTCAACCACAAAAATCGGGGTATGATCAGGCACAAAATCTACCAGGCCAGCGGCAGGGTATACCTGCAGGGAGGTTCCTACTACAATAAAAATATCAGCCGATATACTGACTTCAGCAGCGATCTCCATCATGGGGACCGGTTCGCCAAACCAAACGATGTGAGGTCTTAATTGGGCGCCCCTTTCACAGCAATCGCCCATTTTGAGCTCCCAACCTTCTATATCGTAAACCAATTCAGGGTACCGGGTGCTTCTTGATTTAAACAACTCGCCATGAAGATGTACCACTTTTGAAGATCCTGCTTTTTCGTGCAGATCATCAACATTTTGAGTAATGACGGTCACCTCAAAATAATCCTCCAGGCCAGCTATGATGTTATGGGCATTGTTGGGTTGAGCCTCTAAAGCTTGCTTTCTACGTTGGTTGTAGAATTCCATAACCATATCGGGGTTTCTTGACCAACCCTGTGGCGTGGCAACTTCCATTACATCATATCCTTCCCATAGCCCGCCGGAGTCGCGAAAAGTTTTAAGCCCGCTTTCTGCGCTTATACCTGATCCTGATAATACCACTAACTTTTTCATATTAAGTACAGGTTAGTGTATTCGATTTATCTTTGTTGCGAATATAATAATTCTTACTTTTTCTTTCTTCCACGGCCTTTCTTTTCAGGCGTTTTTTCAGCCATTTCGATGCAATCCTGAAGCGTAAGTTCTTCGGCTTTTTTGCCTTTTGGAATTTTTACATTTTTCTTACCGAATTTTATATAGGGGCCCCAGCGCCCGTTGAGTACCTGTATGTCGGGGTTTTCTTCAAACGTCTTGATGATCCTTTGGGCATCGGCTTTCATTTTCTCTTCAATGATTTCAATGGCCCTCTCTTCCGAGATTGACATGGGATCATCAGTCTTGGGGATGGAGTAAAACTTACCATCGTGACGAATGTATGGGCCAAATCGTCCCACATTGGCTTCCATAGGCTTATCTTCAAACTCACCAACGTTCCTGGGAAGATTAAATAACTCAAGGGCCTCTTCTAATGTGATATTTTCTATGAACTGCCCTTTTCGTAAACTGGCATATTTCGGCTTTTCTTCATCATCCTGATCGCCAATTTGTACGATGGGACCGAAACGGCCCATACGAGCTAGTACTTTCTTGCCCGTTTTTGGGTCGGCGCCCAACTCTCGGGAGGCGTTCACATCGGCCCGGTCAATTTTTTCTGTTGACTCAACGTCGCTGTGAAAATGATGGTAAAAGTTATTGATCATTTTATCCCAGTCCACTTTGCCGCCTGCTATCTCATCAAATTCTTTTTCTACTTTCGCTGTAAACTGGTAGTCCACAATATTAGTGAAGTGCTCATTGAGAAAATCATTGACGACCATGGCCATATTGGTGGGGAATAATTTATTCTTTTCAGTACCCGTGACCTCTTTGTTTTTATGGGATGAGATTTTTCCGTCATTCAGGATCAACTCTTCATAATTTCTTTCCTTTCCTTCACGCGATTCCTTCACTACGTAGTTTCTTTTTTGGATAGTGGTAATGGTTGGTGCATAGGTAGATGGCCGGCCAATACCCATTTCCTCAAGTTTTTTTACAAGGCTGGCCTCCGTATACCTTGCCGGGGGTCGTGTAAAGCCTTGTCTGGCTACAATAAAATCCAGGTCAAGCGCCTGACCTACGGTTAGCGGAGGCAACATACCTTTGGCTTCTTCACCATTTTCCTCATCATCTGAAGATTCAATGTATACTTTTAGAAAGCCCTCGAATTTGATCACTTCCCCGGAGGCAGTAAGGTCGTATTGACTTTTGCTGACATCAATGGTGGCCGTCGTCTTTTCTATGCTTGCTTCGGCCATTTGCGATGCTATGGCCCTTTTCCAGATCAATTCATAAAGCCGTGATTCGTTGTTTGACCCTCCCGTGGAATGTATAGCAAAGTTGGTGGGGCGAATTGCTTCGTGTGCTTCCTGGGCGCCTTTAGTCTTGCTTTTAAAATGTCTTTCGTGTACATAATCATCACCAAATTCCTTTGCAATTTCACTTTTGGCGCCTGTGATGGCTTCATTGCTCAGGTTGACAGAGTCCGTACGCATATAGCTAATTTTACCTGATTCATATAGCCTCTGGGCAAGTGTCATGGTTTGTGATACTGAAAACCCAAGTTTTCTGCTGGCTTCCTGTTGCAGGGTTGAAGTAGTAAATGGTGGGGCAGGGGACTTTTTTCCGGGTTTTTTTTCAAGGTCTTTGATAGAAAAGTCAGATTCCAGGCACTCTTCCAGAAACTGATTGGCTTCTTCTCGTGTGTCAAAACGCTTGGAGAGGTCCGCTTTTAGGACTTTATTACCTTCAAGCTTGAATTCTGCCTGTATTCTGTAGAAATCATTGGTTTCGAATTTATCTATTTCCCTTTCACGTTCTACGATAAGACGAACCGCTACCGATTGTACACGACCTGCCGACAATCCCGCTTTGATTTTTTTCCAAAGGATGGGAGAAATCTCAAAACCAACCAGCCTATCAAGCACGCGGCGTGCCTGTTGTGCATTTACCAGGTCAAGGTCAATTCCCCTGGGGTTCTGTATAGCATTTAATATGGCATTTTTGGTGATCTCTCTAAAAACAATGCGCCTTGATTTGGCGTCATCCAACTTCAAAGCTTCTTTCAGGTGCCATGATATAGCTTCTCCTTCGCGGTCATCATCACTGGCGAGGTAAACCAACTCAGCATCTTTTACCAGTTTTTTCAGGTTTCGTATTACCTCCGCTTTTTCTTTGGGCACAACGTATGTCGGCTTAAAACCATGTTCTATGTCTACAGCTTTATCGTCTTTCGGTAAGTCGCGCACATGACCATAGCTGGAGGTTACGGTGAAATCTTTTCCCAGGTATCCTTCAATGGTTTTGGCTTTTGCAGGCGACTCTACTATAACAAGATTCTTAGGCATTTTTTGGTCGTTTTATTCGATTCGTTTCAAATATCAACAAAAATCCTTTATAAAAGCAATTGGCAAATTAATGGAATTGTTTTCGAAATTTTGTTGCCTTCCCACAAAAAAGTTATCAAATAGAAGATATTCAATATTAAGTTTTGTACATTTTTTCGATCGAAATCTTTGACTTGAATCAACGTATGTCTTATTTCGGGTATTGTTTCAGGCAGGTGCAAAAATGATTGACCTATGAAAAAATTATTACTGGTTCGACATGCCGAGGCAAGGGAGGCCAAATCTGGCGAAAAGGATATTGACCGGTTGCTTACATCCAAAGGAATGCAAGATGCCTCCCGTCTTGGAATGTATATTTATAAGCGTAAAATAGATCTTTCTGCCATAGTCTCCAGCACTTCTGAGAGAACTATGGAAACGGCAAGATTAATTGCTATACAAAATAAATTCCCGGACCATCAAATCACCGGGGAAAAGGACCTTTATGAGTCTTCTGTTCGGATACTGCTTCAAATGGTTAATAACTTCAGAGATGAATGGGACAATGTGATTGTAATAGGTCACAATCCAGTAATCATGTATTTCACGGAATATATCAGTCAGGAAGACGTAGGGGAGTTTGAGCCTTGCGGAATGGCTGAAATGCATTTCGCGATAAACAGTTGGAAGGAGGTATCACAAGGTATTCACACTTTCTTCAAGTATAGCGCCCCGGAAGAAGGCATGTGATGGAAGGATCAATCAAGAAGGGGTTTAATCCCAGTGGGGTAGGTGTAAAGGGGCCACTTTTTGGCCTGCCTTTTACTCCGGGGACTTCAAAAGTAGTGGTTATCCCGGTGCCCTGGGACGTGACCGTTTCTTACCGGGCAGGAACCGCTAAGGCGCCACAGGCAATATTAGGGGCATCGACGCAAATTGATTTTTATCATGAGTGGTACCCCGATATTTGGAAAGTGGGTTTTGCCATAGATGATTATCCGGAGGATTGGGCTTCTAAAAGCCGGGCATTGAGAAAAAAAGTGGAGCCTTATATTCAACATCTGGAATCCGGTGGAGATGTGGCACATGCAGACTGGCAAAAGCTTGTTAATGAAATCAATGACGAAAGCGCACAATTAAACCGGTGGGTAAAAGCACGTTCGGGCCATTGGCAGGACCGGCAAAAAATTGTGGGTATGCTGGGTGGTGATCATAGTACACCATTGGGAAATATAAATGCAATAGCGGCCAGGCATGAGTCATTTGGGATATTGCAAATCGATGCCCATGCCGATTTAAGAAAAGCTTATGAAGGGTTTCAATTCAGTCATGCATCAATTATGTACAATGCCCTACAATTGCCTGAGGTTCATAAAATCGTAACGGTTGGTTTAAGGGATTATTGCCAGGAAGAAGTTGACCTGGCCAAAGATGAAAAGGATCGAATAGCGTTTTTTACAAATACAAACTGGAAAGAAAAACAATTCAATGGAACTACCTGGTCACAATACTGCCGTGAGATTATAAATACACTGCCTGAATCCGTCTATATTAGTTTTGACATAGATGGGCTATCATCTGACCACTGCCCCAATACCGGTACTCCTGTACCAGGAGGGCTTACTTTCGACCAGGCGGTTTACCTTATTCACCAATTAGTTATAAGCGGCAGGAAAATCATCGGATTTGATTTATGTGAAGTAGGTGTTTCTGAAAATGAATGGGACGAAAATGTAGGATTTAGAATATTATATCATTTGTGTGCCAGTAGCGCCTACTCAGCAAAATTGCAATCTTTTCAGGAGAATTGATGTTAGGTTGATGTAAAATTATTCTGTTAAATAGTTTTAATTCACTCCTCTTTTGTTATATCTTTGCGATCACCTTTTCGCAATAAGAAATTAATTTTTTTTCGCTATTGCATAGGGGGACTTAAATTTTTTGGGGTGTGTAGTTTGAGTAATATTTTAAATGCCAAATTAAGTTCCTATGAGACTGAATTTTATAGGTTTTTTACTTTTACAGATTTTACTGTGGTCGATCGTTTTTTCCGATGAAAAGAATAGCTTCGGTTCTGATCAATACGAAAATATTGCAGACACCTGGCGCGTGGTAGATTACGGCAATCCACTTACGATTAGCAACTCAAATGAGGCTTTTTATCAACTGATCTTAAATGAAGACGGCACCTTTATGCGCAAAGACCAAAAGGGTACAACCACTGCGGGAATTTGGTCACTCGACCCAAGGCATAATGCATTGGTTTTAAGCTATTCACAGGCAAAGGAAAAATACCGTATTGTTCAATTGCCAAAAAGTGAATTTGATCACCTGGTATTACAAAAAGAAGCTGGAAATGCTTTGAAAAGCGGCCCTGAGTACAAGCTCGCTCGCCTTTAGTCAGGGCCTATTCCAATTATTTTATCTCATCGATTTATAGGCATTGATCAGACCGTTGGTTGAACCGTCATGGCTGTCCACTTCATCGTCACTTTCCAGTTCGGGTAGTATTTGGTTAGCTAGTTGCTTGCCCAGTTCAACGCCCCACTGGTCGAAGCTGAATATATTCCATATCACACCCTGAACAAATATTTTATGTTCGTACATGGCGATCAGTTGCCCCAAAACACGTGGCGTAATCTTTTTTACCAAAATTGAATTTGTAGGTCTGTTGCCTTCAAATATTTTAAAAGGCATTAGCTTTTCAATTTCATCCTCTGATTTACCGGCCAATTTTAACTCTTTCAGAACTTCTTCTTCGGTTTTACCCTTCATCAGGGCTTCCGTTTGTGCAAAAAAGTTGGAAAGAAGCTTTTTGTGGTGTTCCCCCGTCGGGTTATGTGATTGTGCCGGAGCTATAAAATCGCATGGGATCAATTTTGTGCCCTGGTGGATCAACTGATAAAATGCATGCTGGCCGTTCGTGCCGGGTTCCCCCCAAATGATTGGTCCGGTTTGATGGTCCACCTTTTCGCCATTTCTACTTACATATTTACCATTGCTTTCCATATTGCCCTGCTGGAAATATGCAGCAAAACGGTGCATGTATTGATCATATGGCAATATCGCTTCCGACTCGGCTTCAAAAAAGTTGTTGTACCACAAGCCGATGAGCGCGAGGTTTACCGGAATATTCTCTTCAAATGATGTGTTTTTGAAATGATTGTCCATATCGTGGGCGCCTTCCAGAAGTTCTTTGAAGTTTTCAAAGCCAAGGCTACAGGCAATGGATAACCCGATGGCAGACCAAAGGCTGTAACGACCGCCTACCCAGTCCCAAAATCCGAACATATTGTCCGGGTCAATACCAAAGTCAGTAACAGCATCTTTGTTGGTAGAGATGGCAACGAAATGATTTTTTACATATTCTTCACTACCGGCAGTTTTCAGGAACCAGTCACGTGCCGTATGTGCATTGGTCATCGTTTCCTGGGTAGTAAAAGTTTTGGAAGCAATCATAAAGAGGGTGGTTTCAGCATTCAGCCCTTTTACGGTTTCCGATATATGAGTGCCATCTACATTGGATACAAAGTGCACATTGATATGAGGTTTTTGGTAAGCTTTTAGCGCTTCCGTCACCATCAATGGCCCCAGGTCAGAGCCGCCGATGCCAATATTGACGATATCTGTAACTTGCTTTCCCGTATAACCTTTCCAATCTCCGGATATTACCCGGTTGGAGAACTGTTCCATTTTGTCCAGCACAGCATTCACGGCTGGCATTACATCTTCGCCATCCACTTTAATAGGGGTGTTGGTACGATTACGAAGTGCAATATGCAATACGGCCCTTTTTTCTGTTTCATTTATCTTTTCCCCACCGTACATGCTTTCTATGGCCGGTTTCACTTCCGTTTCTTCGGCAAGTTGTCGAAGCAAAGAAAGCGTTTCTTCTGTAATCCGGTTTTTTGAAATATCGATCAGGATATCTTCATGGCGCAATGAGAAATCATCAAAACGGGTGGGGTTTTGAGCGAAGAATTCCTTCATTTGCTGGTCTTTTATGCCATCAAAATGTTTTTGAAGCGCATTCCAGCTTTTAGTCTTAGTAGGATCAATTTTTTTGAGCATTATAAGGTCTGATTATATAAAACATAATTAGCCTGCAAATTAATTAAAATTCACCGGAATTTGAGCCAACAAATGTCATTTGATATCCGATATTAGCGGATGCAAATTGGTACGGTAATGATATCAAGGTCGGTTTCCCATTGTCCGCGATATTTTATCCACCCGGGAGAAAGTTGTAATCCTGTGGACCTGTATTGCTGGTTCAATATAGATGTTAATTGAGAAAAAACATCCACGATCACATTTAGTTTTGTCAGTTCGCTCATCAAATCAACAGGTCTCGACGAGATGAATAAAATAAGTCAGTCGGAATTTGAGGTGGAGGTTTGCTGGAAAAAATATCCTTGCCACGGCAAAGTGTAGTTTACATCCTTCAAACTGATAACATTGGACTGATTTTCTTCAAATGGATAAAGCTGTTCCAGCCTTTCCAGGTCATTTATTCGGCAGCATAAACAAAAACTGTTTTATCAAAAGAAACCTGAAGCTGGAAAAGGTGCTGAGGGTTGACATCGGCCATCAGGTAAGAAAAGTTGGAAGAAACATCAAGGGCTATAGGAGCGCCTCTTTGATCGATCAGTTGCAGGTTTACATGAATTGAGGTGGTTTTGTTGTCGAAGTCGGGCTGATAAACCAGTTCAAAGCCATACCTGAGTAAGTTTGCCATATCCTGGTATCTTATCCAGGAAAATCCATTGTTACCCCACTTTTTTCCCAATTGTACAATACCTCGAAAGCGCCACCATACTTTTGATCATTATAGCCCATTATGGCAATGGCATGCATGGGCCATTTGTCGGACATAGGTTCGCGAGGCTGCCACCTTTTGGAGGCGGTCTGAAAAGATGGCGGTGCATGTATACCTGCCACAACAGGTTTTCCATTTGCCAGCACGGCTTTTATCGCCAAAAGCCTGGTATCATAATTATCATCAAGGTGAAAAAGGCGTTGGTAGCCCTGTATCCGGTTAGTACGTGCTTGTTGCAGCAAACTATCGGGCATAGATTCAGGGCAAAACTCGAGGTAATTTGTGTATCGAACACTACCGAATGAAACCATTTCATCCAAAATGGCGGGGAGCCATACCGGCCGGCCACAGTTTTCAGGATTTCCCCCTGTTGCCTGGTAATAAACAAAAATTGGGGAAAATGCCGAACGTGCTATTTGAGCTGCGTTGGTGAAGTTTTGGTTTTTGGCCCACATAATTGTCATGGCGCTGTATGCGGCCGCCCATGCGGGGAAAGTATTTAATTGGATCTGGTTACCTGCTGAAGGGCAAAAAGATTTGAGATTTGCATGATCAGGCAGGTCCATTTGATTTAGTGGTACCGGAAACCTGGTCATCGAAGTAGAAATGTATGATTTGTCATTCTTTTGTAACCCTACTTTGAAATGCTGCGCATTAGAATTCAGGCCAAAAAAAAGGTAAGTATGAAAAATGGTACTTGTTTCATGTCCCTTTGTAAGACAATGTTGTAATAAGATTAACCCCCTGCTGATCAATATAGCAAAAAGAATTCAAAATCAATCACTTATGGTCTGAACCAGTGCTTTTCAGTGCATTCAAATTTATGAATTTGAAACTCGATTATTTGCATCGCCTGAAAAATATGGCCTATTTTGCCATAAATTTGATGAGTATATGCTACCTGCGTTGATCATATTTTTATATCGCCTAATCATTTCGCCTTATCCGTAATTCATGGCCTGCATTTCAAGGGAATTTTATATGGAATTTATTAACACATTAAAATATGAAAACGATTTTTGAGCCGTTCCGCATAAAAATGACGGAACCGATACGTATTACAACCAAAGGAGAACGCATTAAAAAACTCGAGGAGGCCCATCAAAATGTATTTCTAATCGATGCTGAGTTTTGCACCATCGACCTTTTGACCGACAGTGGCACCGGCGCCATGTCAAGCAGGCAGTGGGCCGCACTCATGATGGGTGACGAAAGCTATGCAGGTAGTAAGTCGTGGAAAAAATTTGAAGCTACCATCAAGGATATCACTGGCGCCAAACATGTATTTCCCACCCATCAGGGACGTGCCGCGGAAAGCCTGCTGGCCCTTACACAGGTAAAAGAGGGCGATGTAATCCCAAATAACAGTCACTTTGATACAACACGGGCCAATATGCAGTTTGCCGGTGCACTACCACTCGATCTGCTTACCGATGAGGGACTGGACCCCGAAAATGAGGCGCCTTTTAAAGGCAACATGGATATCGATAAACTCAAAAACTGCATTGCGGAATACAAAGAGCGCATTCCATTCTGCATGATCACCGTTACCAACAATACGGGTGGTGGCCAGCCGGTTTCCATGGCCAATATTAAAGCGGTTAAAAAAGTACTGGATGAGCACGGTATACCTCTGGTGATGGATGCCTGCCGTTTTGCAGAGAACTCCTATTTCATCCACGAGAGGGAAGAAGGATATCAGGATAAAGAGCTGATCGATATCGCAAGGGAGATGTTCAGCTATGTGGATGCCGCTACCATGAGCCTTAAAAAAGACGGCCTGGCGAATATTGGCGGCTTTTTCATTTGTAATGACGACGAATGGGCCGAGCCATTTAAGAATGCCCTCATTTTACGCGAAGGTTTCCCCACATACGGTGGGCTTGCAGGGCGTGACCTGGAAGTGATTTCAGTAGGACTGATGGAAGCGCTGGAATATGATTATCAGGTGTATCGCCATGCTACTGTTGAGTATTTGCTGAAAAAACTGGTAGAGAAAGGTATTCCGGTAATGCGCCCCGGGGGAGGGCATGCCGTTTTTCTCGATGCCAAAAGGTTTATGGACCATATAGATCCGTTGCAGTATCCGGGAATCGCCCTGGTGAATGCCCTGTATGAAGAAGGCGGCATACGAGGTGTAGAGTTGGGATCAGTGATGTTTGGCCAGATTGATGATGAGGGAAAAGAGCAAGCTTCACCGCTAGAACTGGTTCGCCTGGCCTTTCCGAGAAGGGTCTATACGCAAAGCCATTTTGACTATATGATCGAGGTGATTGAGGAAGTGTGGAATAAGCGCAAAACCTTTCCTGGGTATACCATTGTCAAACAACCTAAGCTGCTGCGGCATTTTAGTTGTCATTTTGAGAAGATTAAGTAAAATCGCGAAGGCTGTTTTGTGAACAAAGTAGCCTTCTTTTTTTTATCGAAAATAGATTATGGGAATGTCTTTTCATTTTCTATCTCATTAAGGATCGTATGAAAAACCCTAAAACGCACCACATATTCCTGGGTTTTAAACCCATCTTCTACAATTTGCCTTGAGTTTTGTTGCATGAAATGGAGTTCGTACCGCCAACCGGCCGATTGGCGTAAGCCCAAAGAAATATAAGTTCGGTAATTATTAATAAAGAGCTCTTCCACTGCCTGATTAAGCTGTAAAAAGCCTTCCCAGCTTCCGACAAGATATAACTTACGGGCGCTGCCAAAAAGTCCAAAATCCCTGGATTCCAGATTGATCCGGTAGCGGCCTCTTGCGGAAAAGTCATCATCGCCGTCGGGAAAGAAAAAAAACCGTTCTTCGAACCGTATGCGGTTCCTGATGAGTAGCCATCCGAAATCAGGCCAATTGAAATGGAAGTCCTGAAACAGCCTGATCTCATCTGAGTTTTGTGGAAAATCCTGGAAAACTTTGAAGTAAGCCAACCCACCGTTTAATTTAAATATGTTGTTCGGCGCATAATAGACCGTTGGACGAATGTAAAAGGTATTCCAATCCCCGCTGCCGGGTTCAGTCCTGTATCCTACATCACCTCCCAGACCAATTCTGTTAGTGCTCTCATATTTGATCGTGAAATCGGTCCAAATCTGATAATCGCCGGATTGCCCAACAACTGAATATGTTCCCGTTATAGTAAAAATGAAGATAAGAAATACCGACTTTTTCCGGATCATTGTTATTTGTTGAATTTGCACCCAAATTACTCAAAACCGGTTTTAATGCATATACTTATATCGCGAAAAATCAATTTAAAGCCTCTTTTAATTAATAAAAGAATTTCTGTATGCACTTTTCCAGCGCCTCTAAGGGCTTCCCAGCGGTATTTTTGGTCCCGCCAGCGCACTTTGTGTATTTCTAAGCGAAGGTTTTATTCGTCCCAGCGCCGGGGTAAATTCCCCAGCGATCATTTCATGCGCCCCAGCGCTTCCTGAGCCCTCCCCAGCCGCTGGGGTACAATACTTTCCCGCTGGAATGCAATTTTTAGCGCTGGGAAAGGGGGGTGGGTCATATTTTTTGATGGTATCCTAAAAAAACTGGGGTGGTATCCCAAAATAAACGGTCAGGTTTTACATAAACCAGGGCGTATCGTTTGTATTCATCGATCGGTTTTCCAAATCCCGGTACTCGTAATGCGATTCAAAGGATGGAGCAATTCCCTCCCGGATTATCCGGCAATGAACATATCCACTCGATCAGAATCCCTTCCATAGGATCATGGTTACCTTTGAATTTAAAAACAAATTTCGCATGTCTGTTGCTAAATCGACAGAAGCCGTTAATTTTACGACATCGCTATGTGATAATGAAAAGAGCTGAATGAAAAAAATAAAACTTCACTCGCACAACACTTACACTTATATTTATGCGGGTTCCCGGTTAATTGAGATAGCGGCCTACTACGGCCTTCGTAGTGTTTTGGTGCTGTATATGGTTAGTGATACCTTAAATATGTCACAACAAGAGGCCCTGAATATCTACGCCTGGTTTACCGGATTATTTTTAGCAAGCATGGCGCTGGGGGGTGTCATTGGCGATTTGGTTACCGGTAACAAGAACGCCATCATCATCGGTGGTATATTACAGGCAGTTGGAGCTTTTGTTATGTGCCTATATTCCACAACAGGACTATACATTGGTTTGGCAATGGTCATTTTTGGGGGCGGATTGTACTCACCTAACCTCAAGGCAAGGTTTGGTAAATTATACCTCAATAAACCGGAACTGCTGGATGCCGGGTTTACTATTTTGTATTTAGCAGTTTTTCTTGGTTCTATAACGGGAGCGCCGGTGATAGGATACATAGGGGGGGAATATGAATGGATGTACGGGTTCATCATTGCGGGATTATTAATGTTGGGTTCCGTGATATTCCTTTTGTTTTCCAGAGATGAAGTAAGGAATTTAATAGTAGGACGAAATTTTAATTTTTCCTACAACCTGATCGTCATTCTTTTTGTTTTGTTAATGTCAGGGCTGTTCTGGACTGTTCAGGAGCTGGCATATCCCGGAATCCGAAATGCCATTTCAGGATTTCAGGGCTTGGATTATGTTGATATTCCCAGGAGTTTCTGGTCGGCGCTGGATTCCATTTTTGTCGTTCCGCTATCCATTTTGGCCATTGTGCTGTGGTCTTATTACTACCAAAACCGTTTTGTAAAACTGTCCGTTGGGTTTCTTTTGGGTGCATTAGGCTTTGGAATATTGTTAGTAGCTTCGGCTTACCAGGGCGAAACGTTTATTCTTATTTTTGCTTTATCTGCTTTTATGCTAAGCCTGTCGGAGATCTATTTTGCCCCAACTATCCAATCTCTGGTGGTGCGTTATACAAATCCGAAATATCTTGCAACGGTGATGGGCCTGATTTCTGTACCCGGTAGGTTGTTTGTCGTATTAACAGCTTCTATTGCGATTGACCTGGAAAATAAGCCCGGATTTGCTCTGACAATTGGTGTGGCGCTGATGGCAATATTATTTGCGATAGTTCTGGTTTTTATGAAGTCGGGAAAGAACATTATTGGCAAAGAGGTTTGATCATGACCAGCTACTCTTATGGATAATTAAGTTTAGTTTGTCTTTTGTGAAACGTGATCTGTACTCATTTGCATGCTGTTCTCTTAAACAAAAAAAGCAGCCCGAATGAGCTGCTTTTTAACCTGTAGAATGGTCACTGAATTATCTCGTTTCGTAAGCCGGCCTGTCCGGTTTTTCGTGCCCTTTTTCATTTAGCAGGCGTATCACCTCGTCAATTCCGGCTTCCAGTTGGACATCGGTGCCATTGGCCAGTTTTTCGAAGTCTTCCATAACTTCTACATCCGGATCCACACCATGACCTTCTTTAAACCAGTCCCCGTTGGGGTCATACATGCGGAAAGTCGGCACGGTTACTCTTCCATTGTCGATCAAACCGGGCGCTCCGCTGATCCCTATTAAACCACCCCAGGTACGTGTGCCAACCAAAGGTCCGATACCGGCTTTTCTGAAATAATCCGGGAAGGCATCGCCGCCAGAGCCACTGAAGCCATTGATCAGCATTACTTTGGGGCCAAAATTGGCGGTAGGAGGCCATTGCCAGTCTTTACCGTCGCGTACGGCCCAATAGGCGAGGGGCTTGCGGTCGAGCATCTCGATAAACCGGTCAGGTATTTGTCCGCCGCTGTTAAAACGCTCATCCACGATCAGGCCTTCCTTGTCAATCTGTGCACGGAACTGCCGGATCAATTCGTTCTGCCCGTCAATTCCGGTGCTTCGCACATAAATGTATCCAATCTTGCCATCAGTTCGTTCCTCCACGTGCTTGCGGTTGTTTTCAATCCAGGCGAGGTGCCTGAGTCGTGTTTCAGAGTTCATCAGTTCTACCACCACATGCTTGGCGCCGGTCATAGAGGCTGTGCTGTTATAGGTGATTTCGGCTTTTTTACCCCCTAAGCCCTGGAAGGCAGCATATGGCGATTTGTTGCCATCTAAAGCCATACCATTAACGGCCAGGATATAGTCGCCTTCTTTTATGCTAATACCGGTTTTGGCAAGTGGCGATTGCGCTTCGGCATCCCAGGCAGCGCCCCGCAGGATTTTGCCCACTGTATAGTGATCGCCATCTTTTTCCCAGTCGATGCCGAGGTAACCTACATTCAATCGCGCTTCCTCTTCATTGTCGCCACCCCCGCGGTAGGTGTGTGAAGCATTCAGTTCGGCGATAAGCTCTCCCAGAATGAAGTTGACATCCGATCTGGCGCTTGCTTGTTTGATCAGTGCACCATACCGCGCTTTCATAGCCGGCCAATCTACGCCGTGCATATTGGGATCGTAGAAGAAGTCGCGCTCAAAGCGCCATGCATCATTGAAGATCTGTTGCCACTCCACCTGTGGCGCTACCGTCATCTGAAGGTCGGAAGTAGGAAGTGCATCCTTTATTTTCTGGCCCTCAGCCACATCGACAATGCCCCACTGTCCATTTTGACCTACCAGTAGTTTTTTGCCATTGGCAGAAACTTCGTATGCCCGTGCACCTTCCATGATCGTTTTCGCTTCACGCGCTTCGATGTCATAGTATTTTAGGGCTGGTTTGGCAGCATCATCAGAACCACTGTTGGGGTAATGCACATAAATGAGTTTGCCTTCCACAGAACGGAGTTTGCCGTAGTTACCAGCCGGTAATGGCAGCATTTCGGCCCTGTTCTCAAAGTGCTCGTAATCAATGGTTACTTTTACGTCCTCAGCTTCTTCACCATTATCGTCTTTCTTCTTGTCTTTCTTTTTCTTTTTTTCGTCTTCACCATTTTCTTCTTTTTCTTCTTCCACCTTCACCTCATCATTTTTCGCTTTCAGTATTGATTCGGTTTCCGGTGTAAGGGCCACGACCATCAGGTTGGTGGCATTGGGATATACGAATGTATTGTCAAGGTCGGAATATACCGGTGAGAAAGTGCGGTTGCTATGGTAGAAAAGATACTTACCATCAGCGCTGAAAACAGGCTGGAAGTCATTGTAAAAGCCGGAAGTTACCTGTCGTTTTTGTTTTGATTCCGTATCATAAATAAATACCGCGCCATGTTGATTGTCCAGGCTACGCGAGTAAGTGATGTATTTGGAATCCGGCGACCAGCTTGCTTCAAAGCCACGTAGGGCGCCTTCGAACATCGAAATGCCATTGCCAATGGTGACTACGGCATTGGTGGTGACATCTATGTATTGGATCTGCATGCCCTGGTCTACATAGGCCAGCTTTTTGCTATCGGGCGACCAGAAAATATTGTAGCGGTAGCCATCTTTAAAAGCAGTTAACGTTCTTGGTTGGGCAGGCTTATCAATGCTGTAAAGCACGAGCTGGTATTCACCATTAGCGTCACTCCAGCAGGCGATATGTTTGCCATCCGGCGACCAGGCAGGATATCTTTCTGCTGCGCCCGCAGTTTGTGACATATTGATGATCACACCCTCTTCGGCCGGAACCGAAAACAACTCACCACGCGCCTGGATGATCGCCCTTTTTCCGTCAGGTGATATCTGAGCAGTCTGAATATATTTTTTGGCGCTTTTTATGGTGGGTACCAGGGCAGTCTGATCCGTGATAACCGTTATATTGACTTCATTGTATTCATGGTTTTCGAGATCCATCAGGTATATTTTTCCACCTGCTTCAAAAACCAGCTCTTCAGGCCCGATGGCGGGGAAATGAACGTCGAAATCTTTGAAAAAGGTCAACTGCTCAGTTTCGCCACTCTCTACATCATATCGCCAGATATTGGCGCGCAGGTTTTCCCCCTGGTCAGACAGGAAGTAAATGCTGTTGCCGTGCCACATGGGTATTTCGTCGTTGGCATCGTTGGTGGTGATGTTTTTGGTCTCAAAAGTATTGAGGTCAAAAATGTGGATGTCGGGCGCCGTACCTCCACGATAGCGTTTCCAGGTACGAAAAACCCTTGAACGGTCCGTATAGGCTATCTTGCTTCCGTCTGGCGATATACTACCGAACTCGCCATAGGGCACCGGTAATTTTTCCGGAAGACCGCCTTGAATATCTATTTTATAAAACTGGTTGTAACGTTGCCGGCCACTGTTTCTTGAAGAGGCAAACAAAACCGAGCTTCCATCGGGCGTCCAGTCGATGACGCGGTCATTCATGCTGTGGAAGGTTAATCGCTCGGGGATGCCGCCTAAATAATCGACCACATACACCTCATCATTGCCACTGTAGTTGGCTGTGTAGGCGATGTGCATGCCGTCGGGTGAAAATCGTGGAAAAATCTCACCGCCTGCAGGAGAGCTGAGCCTGGAGGCTGCACCGCCCGCTTTGGGTACAATCCAGATATCGTCGCCATAGGCAAAGGTGATATGGGTTTTGGATACATCGGGGTACCGCATAAGCATGGCATCCACTTGTGCCATAGCGTGTACGCCGAATAAACAGAATAGTACAAATATGATTGTTTTCTTCATGTGTGTTTGGATTTATTTAACAAATAAAGGTTCAAACAAATGCCGAGAAAAGCAATCGCCATTTATTGTATGTAACTATGTTGCTTTAAATGGAAGAGAGACGATATAAGCGGAGGTGGTGGAAGAAGGATAGGATGTAAGGCCGCCTTTATAAAAGTAAAAGGCGGCCTGTTAATTCAATTATATTTTTCCAAAGTTCAGATTGATACCAAATTGTGCATCCACACTTTTGGTATTGTCCAGGTTGATCAGTGGCGTTAGTATATTATCTGATGTAAAATAAAGCTGGAAGAATCCGGCATTCACCGATAAGCCCAGTCCAATATTGCTCGCTACGCCATCTACAATGTTGTAGTTGACCGAACCGTAAAGTATTTTACCAAACCGCTTGTTATAGGAAATACTAAAGGCATTTTTCAAATTCCCCTGGAAAAGCCTTCCGTGCATGAGTAGCCCCACATTAGATGTCGAGTTGATCATGTAGTTTCCTCCCAGGTAGATTTGAGAAGTAAGGCTTGTGGTAAAGGCTTCATTAACCGTTTCCGTTTCGAATATTGCGCTCAAGGTATCAGATAACTGGTCACCAAAGCCGTCAAGATCTGAGATGTCCAGGCCACCATAGTTGTAATCGCCGTTTTGCAGGATATAACTTTCCACTTCATTTTTCCAGCGAATAAAACCTAAGTCATTGATTGCGGCTGAAAACTGCCATTTATCGAACAATTTATAGGTTGCGCCCAGGTCCATGCCAAAGCCTGAATTTCCCGTTCCCGGAAGATAATCATCGATATCGCCTTCATCATCATCCAGTGCAGTTATTCCCGCCGTTTTCATTCGCATATCACTACCTTTTACATTGATTAAGTAAGTTTCCGGGTCGGTGTATACTGTGGCGCTAAGGTTTTTATCCGTTTCGGCATGGAAAAAACCCTGGATATATTTCAATCGGACCCCCACATTCAAGCGCTCATCCAGAAAGGGGTGATTGTAGGCAATTCCATAGTCAACTTTAGTAGTGCTTTTTACATCCATTCCACTGACCTCTACCCTGCGGCCCAGGAATCTCTCAGATCCGTTTCCCTCCATTAAAAAGTCTACCATTTCTTCTGAAACTTTTGTAAAGGTTTTTGTAGTGGCCACTACCGAAAAGCTTCCATATCCTTTTCCTATTCGATGGCCGAAGTAAAACAATCCTATATCAGCGCTCTGAGCAAAATGGTTGTTGCGTTTCAATGCCGGACCAAAATGATTATAATCCAATACCAGGTCATTGCCTTCCCGGATAAAAAGTTCCGAAATACTTAATTCAGAACTGCTAGATACAAAAACATTGTTCAGAGCGGGAAAGCCCAAATGGAATTTGCGATCCGCTTTAAATGCCGGATTGAGCAAATGCGCCTGGGGTACGTTTTCATTCAATTGATAGAGCGAAAGTTGATATTGAGCTTCCGCCTTTTTCTGCCCAATAATGAGCAATGCAGTAAGAATAATGGTATATTTTATAATTAGCTTCATGACTCCTCTAGTTTGATGTATCTGTATTCACTTCAATCAATGCCCTGACATCTATATCGATTTCATTTTCGGGTGTTATTTTGATTAACTGATCATTAGCGATGTCAGTAGTGTTCAGTATCAAAAGCAACCTCAATTCGGCAGCGCCGTTAATTCGATCTAGTTTTGCCCTATCAAGCAAGACCTCTGTTAGGGCCGTTTCTTCTCCGGTAGAGAATCCCTGCGCATTGACAGGGGCCGGCCCGACTATTTGTGTGAAATCGTCAAAAAGGAAGTCCAATGGATTGCCGAAGTCATCAACGAATACGCCCTGCATAAATGATCCCATCGGGAATTCGTTTCTGGTGTCGAGAAATAGCGTAATGCTTTCCGCGTCTTCGGTATCCAGGTCATCCCACTCGATTGCTTCATCCAGCACCAGGCTATCCATGTTGAAATGAGCAGGAATACCAATTTCATATATGGTTTCGAATACGCCGTCATAGGTGGCAAAATTTCGAGCAGTTGGATCCATGTCAGGATTGGTTGCCACAGTGGCGCTTATTTCATATAAGGTGGCAAATGAAGAAACGATTTCGTCGATATTGGAATTGTTAACATCAATTAAAATATTGTTGTCAATAAAAGAACCAAATTCTTCCAGCGATGGCCCTTCCAATCGCGGAGGGTTATTGATAATTTTGCCTTCGAGCGATGCCACCGGAAAACCATCGGCGTCAAAAGCGGTAAAGTCGTCTATTATGAATTCAGCTTCCACACCAACATTGGTCGAGATGCTTAAATTGACATAGGGCTCGGCGAAGTAATAACTACCGGCCAGGAAGTTCTCAAAGAAATCAACCTCTACCGGATCCGGATTTACCGAAACCTCATAATTACCCATATAACCGTAAGCAGCTTCGTATTGAAAATCCGTGGTATTCACATCATACTCCACACCCTGCCCGGCCAATATAGGAGTGCCTTCGGTAAATACACTTAGTGTAACTTCATAGGTAAAAGTATTCGTAGAGGTCCCGCCGTCGGTAAGGTTTAATAAGGCGCCGCTAAGGTCGATTTGATCAGATACAAATTGCCCGCCTGATACATTTTCCAGCAATACCTCAATGGTATCCCCGGTATTTTCGGTAAGCGACCAAAAGCTAAACTGGATGTTGGCACGGCTGGAAGTGGTATTACGCGCAGATATATTTATCACACCTTCCCGGATCTCAACACTATCCACCAGGGCATTATTTTGTGTTTCAACCTCATAACTGTTGTCCTGCGAAACAATAATTTCAATTGGTTCAGGTATTAGGATGTCGTTTGGGAAGGTCAGATCGCCTTCAAAAAACTGATCTTCAAATTCAATGTAATCGCGGATAAACTCCGGGTCCAGTGTGTCAATAATAGAAAACACCACAACATTTTCGTTATTTTCGCTGACAATGACCGTGGAATCAAGATCCTCGATCAGGTCTTCGAAATTATAAAGCGCTTTTCCGACAGGAATAGCCAGATCAGCATTATACCGAAAATTGATTTCATCGAAATCTTCTAAATAGTCACTTTTACATGCCATAACTATACCGGCAAGTACCGCGAACCATAGTAGTTTGGGTATATTCATTTGATTCTTATTTAGTTACATTTCAAATATTACCCAAAATGCATGAAATATTAGGATTTTTCGTTTTTCGATTGTTATTTTTCGATGAATAATCATTTCGCTTATTTTTTTGATCTAAAAAAACCTAAACCATGAAAGCCAAAGGCACAGTAATCAGTTCTATCCACAACTTTGTGAAGGAGAACTTCAATGGTCAGTATGACCAATTTAAAAATGCACTTTCGCAGGAGTCTAAAGCCATTTATAACAACGCCATTCTCGCCACCGACTGGTATGATATCCATAGTGGGGTAATTGAGCCCACAAAACTGATTGGCAAGCTATATTACAATGGAGATGTTAAAAAGGCGGCCTGGGAGTCAGGTTACTATAGCGCGCAGTCCAACCTGACCGGCATTTATAAAGTGTTTGTTATGGTTAGCACGCCACAGTTTATGATGGCCCGGGCAAGTAAAATTTTGAAATCATTTTACGACCCTACGCTTATTGTTGTCTTCGATAAGGGGGATAAATTCATGGAATTGCACATAACAGAGTTCGGCTACCCCAATGAAGTGCTTGAATGGCGCATTCAGGGCTGGATGCAAAAAGCATTGGAGATTTGCGGTTGTAAAAACCTGGATATAAAAATTACCAAATCGATGGCCCGTAAAGATGCCATCACCGCATTTAAAATCAACTGGGAATAAAAGAAGTGGTATGTCTGGATAATAATTGCTGCCTTGTGGTGTTGTTATGTCCAGATATTCATCGATCCACCTCAACTGCCACTGGTAATCCCGGGTATTTACGGCTATACGGTGATTGTTGTATTAGCCCAGGCAACACTTTTTTTCTGAGCAAAAAAAGCAACGGATATAGTTCCTGTTATTGATGCTTTTGCCCCTATACTATTTTATTTCAGTTTCCATGCGACCATCTTTTTTAGCGGGGAAAAAAATAGTGGTCCCGATTATTCCTTTTCCCTTTTGAGCTTCAATGCCCACTTTTTTCGTCCCAAACAAACCTATGAGGACTTTTCAGTGGAAATGATCAATTGGGTGGTGGAGGATAGTTCAGATGTTTTATGTATTCAGGAATTTTGTACCGCAAACAGGTGGGAGCCCCTTGCCGTAGAACTGCAAATTCTTAATAGTGGCAGGAACCTCGCTTTTCAGGATATTGAACTGCCCCACGGTAAATATAAAATGGGCATGGCCATAGCCACGAAATTTGATATTCCCCATTCGGAGCTTTACCCCTAGGGAGACAGTTCGGAACACGCCATTCAAATGGTAGATTTATTGATAAGACAGGATACCTTGCGGGCATTCAATGTGCATTTGTCATCTCCGCAAATTAATGGCACAATGGAAATATCTGATAACACCGGGTTTTTTGAGAGAGTGTATCACTATATAAGGATACTTTTCGATACTGAAGTCCAAAGATCGACCGAAATCAGATTACTTCAATCCCTGATTGAAGCAAATCCCTATGCTGTACTCGTGGCCGGTGATTTTAATCAGTTGGCCTATGGTTTCAATTATCGTAGAATGCCGCGGCCCTTAAAGGATGCCTTCCGGCAAAAAGGAGAAGGCCTGGGGATCACTCTTGATAAAAACAACCTTCCACCGCGAATCGATTATCAGCGGTACGACCCGAACCTACCGTTGGAATCTTTCGAAGTGGATTATGCCATGGACCATTCCGATCATTATCCATTGAGAGCATCGTACAGGTTTTTGGAAGATAAATAAGTAATTGGCGAATGATGGAACATTTTTAATCTTCAGAGGTTAAATTTGCAGCTTGACAAATAGGAATTTATGCAACCGACAGTTGATCAGATAGACCAGGTAAAAAAATATTGTGACAGTCTCACACAATACAACCGCAGAAAGTCAATTGAAGTAAAAATTGGTGAGGTGCCTCTCGGAGGCGACAATCCCATCAGAGTGCAGTCGATGACCACGGTGGACACTATGGATACCGAGGGCTCGGTGCAACAATGTATCCGCATGATCGAGGCCGGTTGTGAATATGTGCGCATAACGGCCCCCAGTATCAAAGAAGCCCAAAACCTTCAAAACATTAAGGACGAACTCAGAAAAAGAGGCTATCAAACACCTTTGGTGGCTGATATTCACTTTACCCCTAATGCTGCAGAAATAGCTGCCCGCATCGTAGAGAAAGTTCGGGTGAACCCGGGCAACTATGCCGATAAAAAGAAATTTGAACAGATTGAGTATACCGATGAGGCCTATAATGCCGAGTTGGAAAGGATACGTGGGAAGTTTTCGCCACTTGTAAAAATATGCAAGGAACATGGCACAGCTATGCGAATTGGCACGAACCATGGGTCTCTTTCCGACAGGATATTAAGCCGATATGGAGATACCCCATTGGGCATGGTGGAATCGGCGCTCGAATTTTTACGTATCTGCCACGACATGCAATACGATCAGGTAGTGTTGTCGATGAAAGCCAGCAACACCCAGGTAATGGTGCAGGCCTACCGCTTGCTGGTACAAAAACTGGAAGAGGAAGGATTGCCTCCTTATCCGTTACACCTGGGAGTGACAGAAGCTGGAGAAGCCGAAGATGGCCGTATAAAATCGGCCGTTGGGATCGGTACATTGCTGGAAGACGGCCTGGGAGATACCGTTCGCGTTTCACTCACTGAGGAACCTGAGGAAGAAGCGCCGGTGGCACAGGCGTTGGTTGATCGATATTTGGGTAGAAAGGGTCATCCAACCATTCCTAAGGTTCAAAAAATACCTATCGATCCCTTTAGCTATCATCGACGCAATACGCATGAAGTTTTCAATTTTGGCGGTGAAAACGTACCGAGGGTAATTGCCGACCTGTCGCGATTTGAGATCAAAGAATACAAAGAGCTGGAAAGCGTAGGCCATTTCTACCTGCCGGAGTTAGATAAATGGACCATGAACGATCATGGTACCGACTTCATTTATACCGGCGATCGTCCTGTTGGGTTTATGTTGCCCAACGGATTAAAAGAAATTGTCAACTACGAGGTTTGGAAGGATTCTGAAAAGAAAGATGAGGCTTTTCCTCTCATTGAAGCCGGTAATATTGAAAAAGTTGACCACTGGCACAAGGATCTCAATTTTGTAAGGATATCATTGCCGGAAGCAAATGAAGCCCTTTACACCTGGCTCAAAGAAAGAAATAATGTGGTATTGTTGCTGCACACCGACAACCCACACGCCATGCCTGAAATGAGACGTTTCTATTTTGATCTGATCAATCGTGAGATCACCAACCCGGTGGTTAATGTGAGAAGTTACCCTGATTTAACCGAAGATCAGATTTTATTGTATGCTTCCACTGATGTTGGAGGTTTATTGATCGATGGCCTGGGTGATGGCATTATGTTGGGCGCCGGTGAGCTGGACGACAGAAGCGGTCAAAAGGAATGGTTCAAAACCACCAAATTTTTAAATAGCACAGCTTTTGGTGTGCTTCAGGCTGCGCGTACACGCATGACCAAAACCGAATATATTTCCTGTCCTTCATGCGGACGTACACTATTTGATTTACAGGAAACAACTGCGATGATCCGCAAGCGAACCGACCACCTGAAAGGTGTTAAGATCGGTATTATGGGTTGTATTGTGAATGGACCGGGCGAAATGGCGGATGCCGACTATGGGTATGTCGGTTCGGGAAGAGGTAAAATAACGCTGTACAAAGGTCAGGGAGTAATGAAGAAAGGCATTCCAAGTGAGCGGGCGCTGGATGAATTGATTGAATTGATAAAAAGTGATGGAAGATGGATAGATCCGAAAACAATAATCGTATAGAGCGGAAGGAAAAAAAGGGTGATTTGAAACACTATTTTGGTTTTAGAGAAGTATTTGGATACTTTTTTCGGAAAAAAGACCCGAATAAAAAATCGAATTTCAATTTGAGAATGATGCATGGGATCAATAAGATCAGCATCATTATGTTTCTGGTAGCATTAATTGTAATTATTGTAAGGCGGATAATGTGATAAATGAATATTGAGGATTTCAGGGATCACTGCATCCAAAAACCCGGAGTAACGGAGTCATTCCCCTTTGACAATGACACCCTGGTTTTCAAGGTGATGGATAAAATGTTTGCCCTTTGCAATATTGAAAACTTCGAAAGTGCGAATTTAAAATGTGATCCCAACCTGGCAACTAAACTGAGGGAAGAATATGACGGCCATGTGCTGCCAGGTTACCATATGAATAAAAAACACTGGAACACAGTAAAAGTAAACACCGGAATCCCCGATAATAAAATAAAGCATTGGATCAATCACAGCTATGAACTCGTGGTGAGTAAACTTCCCAAAAAGCAGAAAGAAGAGCTGAAAAGACGCACGGTAAAATAGCAGTCGCAAACGATTCTTGCCTGTCAGGGTTTATTTCCCATCTAAAATTGATAAATTAAACGCCATCTTTTATTCAATAAAACGAAAGCTCCAATGTTGCGAAATATCCTTTTTTTTTATTTTTTCATATTAGTACTCTTAATGGCAGCCTGTAAATCGGATGAACCCGGTACTGTAAACACCCAGGACCAGGCGGACACTTTAAATATCGATGACGGTGATAATATGGATGGTGACGAAAATGATGGAGGCGAGGAAGATAATGGTGAAGAAGGAGGTGAAGAAGATCCACTCCCGGGAAACATATCGTATTTGGCCTTAGGCGATAGCTATACGATAGGGGAAAGTGTGGCTGCCAATGAAAGATGGCCGGTGCAATTAGTGGAAACCTTGCGACAGGAAGGTCTCGACATGCAGGACGCTGATATTATTGCCACCACAGGCTGGACAACAGGAGATTTGCTGAATGCTTTGAAGGCCAAAAAGCCTTCTAAAGACTATGACCTTGTTTCGTTGCTTATCGGTGTAAATAATCAATACAGGGGATACGATTTTAGTATTTATGAAAAAGAGTTGCCCATGCTTTTGGATAGCGCCATAGCTTATGCCAATGGCGATACCTCACGCGTGTTCGTTTTATCCATTCCCGATTATGGTGTTACACCATTTGGGGGCAATGGTGAAGATGAAAATATATCCCAAGAAATTGACCGGTACAACGACTTCAAGCAGGCCACCTGTAGTCGATACGGAATCTTGTATTTCAACATCACCGATATTTCAAGAGAGGCGCTCAGCCGTCCCGATTTGATCGCAGGTGATGGTCTGCACCCTTCCGGTTTGATGTATGCCGAGTGGGTGGAACGAATTCAAAATTCAGTTAAACAACGACTGGAATAGGGGTGTTGGTCGAATAAAATGCGGATTTGTTAGTTTTAATGCATATTATTGCATTATTTTGATGATCACATTTTTTGATAGATAGGGTTTGATAAACAAACCATATTTTTTTGCGTTCATTCAAGGGTGAAATTGAGACTACAACATATCATTTTTTTAATCATAGCTTTGACATTCTTTGGCGCCTGCCAGGAGAAAATGGTATGTCCTGCTTATCAATCATATTTCATTCTCGATAAAGAAGTAACCAAGAGAAAATTTTCGCTTTTTGGTGAAGACTCCCTGCCCAAAACCGATTTGTGGCAAGTTGACAAAGGCAAGTATGGTATTGCCGATGACCTGCCTTACCCAAAGAAAATAGAGGCGCATAAAACGGTATCCATGGAGTCTATTTATCTGAAAAAAGAAGATGTCTTTGAAGATGTCGAACGACCGTATGCAGAAATGGATACAGCTTTATTCCCTACTGATACGGTGCCGCGGGAATCCTCGCAAATTGAACGAAGAGGATATGTGGATATCGATCAGATGATTTATCTCTATCATTTTGGCGATCAGTTTTCGCGACCGAAGCCCGAGCCTGAAACGGAAGAGCAACTGATAGAAGAGAGTGCTTTCGATGAAGCGCCGGTTGAGAAAAAGGAGAAAAAAGGATTCTGGCCATTCCGGAAGAAATCTAAAGAAGATAGCGAAGAGGAAGATCAGGTCGATTCCGGTGAGCAGGAGCAGGAGTAAGTGGCTTAAAAACAAATTCCCCGCCAATGATCGATAAAGGTCAGTTAAAAAAACATTGCCTGGAACTGGTCGGTCAACGACTTCACGACTTAAAGGACCAGATCGCAGCCTTACAAAAATCGAAATCTGAAGATACCAAAAGCAGCATGGGTGACAAATATGAAACCTCCCGCGAAATGGTGAATCAGGAGATGAACAAGCTTGACCAGCAGTGGGAACAGTGGCAATCTTACCAGGCTGCACTGGAACGATGCAATACCGACAGGGATATGGATCAGGCGGATACAAGTGCGCTGGTAGGGACGAGTATAGGGAATTTCTGGATTATCACCCCTCTTGGGCAAATACAGTTGGAAGGAGAAATGATTTTTGTGATTTCACCCCTGGCCCCGCTTGCCAAAGCTTTTTCGGGAAAAAAAGCAAAGGAAGAACTCATGTTTAATGGAAGATCCATTGTAATTAAGCAAATCAATTAGTTAATTAATCAATTATTTGGCATCAGTTTTGTTGATTATTATTGAAAGCAATTAAAATTCCAAATGAAGTCTTCAATCGCTATATTTCTTTTCCTCATTTTAGTTATACCACAATGCGTATTTGCACAATCCAAAAAAGAGATTCGGTACAAGCAGCATTACATGGATGTTAATCAAAGGTTTTATAACAATGGGCAGTACAGCCCTTTGATGAAGTGGAACCGCGACATAAAATACACCGTTGCCGGGAATATGGATTCTTACTGGAATAAGCGTGTTGTTAAGATTATGGATGACGTACAGGAGTTGTTTCCCTATCGTATTACTTTCACTTCTGATAAAGAAGAAGCCGATCTGGTGATTTTCCTGGGCAATATTCAGGCTTATAAGCTCCATTATTTAAGTCGTGATATTGAGTTACAGGAAGGTTCGAACAACTGGTTCAGTTTCTATCAGGATAACCAGAATAACCTGAATTTTGTGAGTTTTTGTGTAGATGTGGAGTCGATTGATATACGTGATTTTGAGAGCTATCTCATGCATAGGTTTATACTCAAAGGATTCGGTTTAATGGGTTATTCCGATGATACCGACAGTGTTTTTTTTAACGACTGGATGCCGGGAAACGACCGTTGGTCGAGAAAAGACATTGTAGCATTAAAAATCCACTATTCTGAAGCCTTTAAATCGGGCATGAGCAGGGAACAGGTGGAAGATGTCATTCGGTTGCTGCCTTTGTCTCTTTAACAATTCTCCATGTTTTTATTGAGCGATATGAATTAATGAAGAAGTTCATACAATGCTCTTTCAGCCTCAAAATTTTTAATGAATTCGGGTTGATGCGGTGAATGAATAATGAAATAAAGTTTATGAAATAACCTTATCATTTGGTATTTTGAGATTTATTCAATTCGGCTATGAAATACTCTTTTTCCATTTTTCAATTTTTACTATTTACAATTCCTCACTTAGTGTTTTCACAAAGCAAAGAGGAATTTCAAATTAAGACCCATTATCTGGACGTTTGTCAGGTACAGTATGAGAGCGGAGGTTTTAGTACATTATTAAAATGGAACAGGGATATTCGTTACACCATAAGTGGCAACAGGGCATCCAAATGGGATAAAAAGATTCTTAAATGGATGACAGAAGTGGAGGAGTATTTTCCCTTTCGCATTTCTTATGTGGCAAGTACCGAAAATGCAGATCTGGTTATTTTCATCGGGGACATTTATTTATATAAGCTTAAATATTTAGATGAAAGTGTATGGGTTAATGATTTTATCAATAATTATTTTACTTATAAGTGCGATGAAGAAAATAATTTTGATTACATAAGTTTTTGTGTAGATGTTGATCGCACTTTTTCAGTTAGAAATAAGAAATTCCTGATCATACGTCATTTATTTAAAAGTTTAGGTCTCGTAGGCTATTCCAATGGGGCATATACTATTTTCAATGATTACGTTGAAATATCCAGACAACAGATTATACCCAAGGTTTGGAAAAAAGACTTACAGGCCTTAGAAGTTCACTACCACGATAGCCTCAAATCGGGGATGAACAGGAAACAGGTAAAAGAAATTGTGCATTCGCTTGAAAAGTCGTTTTAAATCATTTCATCCCGTTTCTTGTATTTCAAAATAAATGAAGAATTAGTTTTCACACCATTGAATTATCAGCCTTAATAAAGCACATCCAGGTCTAAACCCCTATATTTAGGTATCGTATATTGTAGTATTATGGAACTGAATTTACCCAAACCTATTGTTGAAGTAGCGTGGTTGTCCAGAAACTGGAACCACCCCGATTTAGTGATCTTGGATGCCAGCTATCACCTGCCTTCCACCGGCAGGGATGCAAAAACAGAATTTCTTGAAGACCATATTCCCAGGGCCCGTTTTTTTGATTTCCATAACGTTATATGCGACCTCAATAGCGATTTGCCTCACATGATGCCCAATGAAAAGGTGTTTTCCACTGAGGTTGAAAAACTGGGTGTCTCCAATGATTCCAAAATAGTAGTATACGATTCCGTGGGTATGTTTTCAGCGCCACGTGCCTGGTGGATGTTCCGCGCCATGGGACACGATGAAGTGGCCGTGCTAAATGGTGGTTTACCTGCGTGGGAACAATTTGCCCTTCCCGATGAAAGTGGCGAGGCATATGAAATAAAAAAAGGTACATTCCGGGCAAATCCGAGAAAAGATTTCTTTGTGAACAAGGAGTTTGTCAGCTCCATACTCGACAAGGAAGGTATCAAAATTATTGATGCAAGATCTCAAGACCGTTTTAATGCTTTGAAGCCGGAACCACGGGAAGGTTTGAGAAGCGGACACATTCCCGGGTCGAAGAACCTTCCATATAAATATCTTCTTCAACATCAGAACATGCTGGACGTACCATCTCTTCAAAGGGCTTTCAGGCAGCACGCCGGTGAGTGCGATCAGGTGGTGTTTAGCTGTGGCTCTGGTGTAACTGCCTGTATACTTGCGCTTGGCGCGGAAATGGCGGGATATAAAAACATTTCAGTCTACGATGGCTCCTGGACCGAGTGGGGGCAGGATGAAAGTTTACCGGTGGAATCGTAGTTGAATAAGCGCTTAACAATACCATAAACTACTGATAACGCGCATTTCTTTTTTTATTAGCGGCTGTGATCTAAAATTTGTCTTTTAGTTCATAAACTTATGAGACGGATTATAGCCATTATCTTCATCGTGGCCTTTGGGGGATTAATATCGAGTGCACAAAATCAGTCGCTTCAATATGCCAGTCAGTATTATGAAATAAAGCCCGACACCTCTTTTTTCCTCGCCAAGTCGGTCTATTTAAAGCAGAAAGACAGTCTTTCACTTGATCGGGCGAAAAGCGCTCAGATCCTCGGAATCATGCTCTATCAGCAGGGGGCATTTCACAAATCCGCTGCCTACCTGTTGGAATCGGCGGATATATATGAAAAACGAGAAGTTTTACAAGAATACGTTCATTCCCTGAATTGGCTCGGGGCAGTGAATCAGTATGGCAAGCAATTCGAACTGGCCTGGCAATATTATGATCACGCCTTTCACATTGCCAATGAAGTTGGAGATAGCTCCCTCATTGCGGCCTGTTTGGGATGGAAAGGACATTATTATGAAAAAATATCCATCCCTGATTCTGCTTTGGTTCTGCAAAAACGGGCGCTTCACCTTTTTGAGCTGGTCAATGACCAGAAAGGAATGGCCAGAATTTACGACAATTTGGGAAGTGTATATGAAGATGAAGGAACTTACGATTCCGCATACTACTATTTTTCCATGTCCTCACTTCTCAATCACCGCTTGGGCAACATGAACAGTTTTGTGGTCAATATCAACAATCTTGGTGATATCTTCAGGAAAACGGAAAAATGGAATAAAGCGCTGATTTATACTGATAGTGCGCTACGGTTGGCGGATCGCTATGAATTGGTTTACCAAAAAAGGAGCGCCTATCGCGATATGGCTAAAATTTACAGTGCTATGGGGCTGCACGAAAAAGCCAACGAGGCATTGGAAGCCGCTTATGATCTGAATGCCAGGATTTTTGAAGAAAGCAATGCGCGAAGGCTTACTCAGCTACAGGCTCTTTATGAAATGGAAAGGAAAGAAAGCCGGATACTTGCGCTTGAAAGGGAAAAAGACCAGCAGTCATTTTTAAAGATGATGTTTGTGGCCATAATCGCCCTGGTGCTTACCATCGCGATCCTGGTAGTCAGCCAGCAGCGTATGCGAATACAAAAAAACAAGCAAATCATTAAGCAGAATAAAAAGATCCACGATACCAGACAGGCCTTGACCACAGCAGAATTGAAGAATGCCCTGCTCAATGAAGATAAGCTTAAAGCGGAGTTGGAAAATAAAGCGCTATTAGAGAAAAAACTAAGGGAAGACCTCGTGACCAAAAGTCAGGTATTAACAAGTCATACCCTTCAGCTCATTCGCAAAAATAATTTTCTTGAGAACCTGAAAGATGAACTCAGGGAAATTCAAAAAGCCGACAAAAAAGATAGAGGGCAAATAGTCAGGCGTATTGTTGCTTCCATTAACCAAAGTTTTACACAGGATGAGGACTGGAAAGAATTTCAAAAGGTATTTGAGCAAATTCATCCCGAGTTTTATACCAGGCTTCAGGCAAGGTATCCCGAATTATCTTCCAGTGACCTCCGGCTTTGCGCACTGCTGAAACTAAACCTTAACTCAACCGATATTGCCACTATTTTGGGGATTTCTCTCGACAGTCTCAGGGTGTCGAGATACCGGTTAAGAAAAAAGTTGAAAATCGAGAACGGAGGCAGCTTAAGTGCAACCTTAATGGAAAGTTAACATAGGTCAAAAATATTTAATGGGTGTTTAAGTCCCTTTAATTCAGTATGTTACAATTTGTGTTAACGAACCGTAACTGTGCCGGACATCCTTGTTGCTTTTTTGTAACCCCCTAAAATTTGCACCTCTCTATTGGTCCCCTATACCTTTGATTTCATAACCAAATGCAAAGAAATGCAATCAAAGATGACCCGATTTTTACTTCTCCTATTTCTTCCAATCATATTCCATACAAACGGAGTTGCACAGGATCAACCCGGTAAACAAAAGCTTGAAATATGGTAAGATGCTTATCATTTTTTTGTTATAGGTGACTGGGGTCGCAATGGTTTTTACAGGCAAAAGGATGTGGCTGTTGCCATGGACTCTATTGGCGTATATATTGAGCCTGAATGTATTATCTCAACCGGCGATAATTTCTACCCCAATGGTATAGCCAGCATAGACGACCCTTACTGGTTATCCAGCTATGAAAATATATACAACGGATATCACCTTTTCTGCCCCTGGTACGTGGTGCTGGGTAATCACGATTATCGTGGTAATGTAGAGGCTCAAATAGCATATAGCCAAAAAAGCAGAAGATGGAACATGCCGGCCAGATATTTCAATATAGATATACCGGCCAATGAAAATGATTATCCCAATATTCAGCTGCTCATAATCGATACCAATCCGCTTCAGGATGATTATTACGAAAGATCAAAATACGCAGAGACGGTAGAGGGGCAGGATACGACAAAACAAATCAATTGGATCAAAGATCAACTGAATCAGTCGGACGCTGCCTGGAAGCTGGTATTCGGGCATCATCCTATGTACACTTCCGGTAAACGAAACGAAGACACATCATATTCCCGTTGGCATTTGGAAGACATCTTCGAAAAAAATAAGGTGGACGCCTATTTTGCCGGTCATGAGCACGACCTGCAACACCAAAAACCGGGAAATAAATACACGCATCATTTCGTTTCCGGTGCCGGATCTGAAATCAGACCTACCGGAAAGATGGACTTCACTCGCTTCTCGCAATCCATCCAGGGTTTCATGGCGGTATCAGTAAAAACGGATCAAATGCTGGTACAGGTGATAGATTATGAGGGGAATATGATCTACAAAACGATAATAACTAAAATCAAATAAAGATTTAACGACTGTAAACACTAAATTGATGAAAATGAAACAGACTTACCTCTTACTATTTGCCTTCATATTGATGGCTTTTACCGCAGCGGGGCAGGGCGCCATTAAGGGCCGTGTACTCGATGAAAACAACCTCGGCATGCCGGGCGCCAATATCTTTATTGAATCAATTATGACCGGTACCATAACTGATGTCAATGGTGAATTCATTTTACAGGATATTCCTGAAGGAGACTACACTTTGCTCGTTTCTTTCATTGGATATGCAGATCAGAATATCGACGTATCGGTATCGAATAACAAAACCTCAGAAGTCAGGACTTCGCTTGAACCCGGAGTTATGTTGGGTGATGAAATCCTCATTTTGGGTGACCGGTTGAAAGGTCAGGCAAAAGCCCTGAACCAGCAGAAGAACAATATGAATATAACCAACATTGTAGCTTCTGATCAGTTGGGTCGTTTTCCCGATGCCAACGTTGGGGATGCCCTCAAAAGGATACCCGGAATTACTATGCAAAACGACCAGGGTGAAGCGCGGGATATCATTGTGCGCGGTCTGGCGCCACAGCTCAACTCGGTAACCATTAACGGCGAACGAATTCCTTCGGCTGAGGGTGATAACCGGAGGGTACAAATGGACCTTATCCCTTCTGATATGATCCAGTTGATTGAAGTGAATAAAGCTTTGACACCCGATATGGATGCCGATGCAATTGGAGGTTCGGTAAACCTCGTTACCCGGTCTGCACCGGGAGGTTCTCGTATATCAGGTACACTGGCGAGTGGGTATAATGGCTTGAGTGGCAAACCCATCTGGACAGGCGCTTTCATTTACGGTGACCGATTCTTCAATAATAAGCTCGGGGCAGTATTGAGTGTAAGCTATAATAACCACAACTTTGGATCTGACAATATCGAAGCAGAATGGGTGGAAGATGACAATCTGGGCCCCGTTATCGATGAGTATCAATTGAGAACGTACAAAGTACAGCGGGTTCGCAGAAGCTTTTCGCTCGGCCTTGATTATGAGATCAATCCTAACCATACCTTATATCTTTCCGGTATGTACAACTGGCGCGATGATTGGGAAAATAGATATGTGTTTGCAGTAACCGATCTGGGAGATGCTTTTGAAAATGGTGATATATCGGCAATTGCGCCCAATCAATACCAGGGAATAGGTACCGTGGAACGTGAAACAAAAGCAGGTTTGGACACTGACCGTATTAAAAGCAGAAGGCTGGAAGACCAGCGTATGGCCAACATTTCATTGCGTGGGGAACACCTTTTAGGTGATCGATTCAAACTGAACTGGTCCGGGACCTATAGCAGGGCTTCGGAAGACCGCCCGAATGAGAGATATATGCAATATGCTTTGGAATACGATGAAGATGATGTAACTGGAGTGCCTGTTTATATTGACTTACGGGATACACGAAATCCTTTCGCCACAAGCACACAGGAAAACCAGTACCAGTTACTTGAACTGGATGAGTTGACAGAGGAAACACAGGAAACGTGGGAAGAGGATCGCAATATCAAAATTGATCTCCAGTATACCTTGGGTTCAATAGGTATACTGAAAGGAGGCTTTACGTATCGTGATAAAACCAAAAAACGCGATAACAATTTCTTTGAATACAGCCCAATGGATGGAAACGATATCGAATTATTAGGTAGCATACCTGTAACCAATGAATCGCGAAGTGATTTCCTGGTTGGTGAGCGATATCAGGCAGGTAACTTCGCTTCAGCCGATTATATTGGTAGCTTTGATCTTACAGATGGTACCATGTGGGAACAGGAAGATTTGCCTTCGGAATATGCCGCTGACAACTATACGGCCAACGAAACTGTAACAGCCGGGTATTTAATGACGGATCTGCAATTGTCGAATAAGCTTTCTACAATAGTAGGGATAAGGCTTGAAAATACCGCACTAGATTATACAGGTTTTGCCCTGGATGAAGAAAACGAGGATATTCTAGGTACTGTGGAAGGTGAAAATAACTACACCAATATTTTACCGGGTATACACTTAAAGTATGATTTCACACCGAATAGTGTCCTGAGATTTGCCTGGACCAACACCTTGGCGAGGCCTAACTATTTTGATCTCGTGCCTTACCAGGCCTACAATCCGGATGATGAAGAGCTGGTTGAAGGTAATCCCGATCTCAAGCCCCTACGTTCTATGAACTTTGATATTATGTATGAAAACTATTTCAAATCCATTGGTTTGGTATCGGCCGGTGCTTTTTACAAGGATATCAAGGATTTCATCTACGAAAGAACCTTCAATAACTTTGAGCATCCTACTTTTGGAACGGTAGATTATACATCATTCAGGAATGGGGAAAGCGCTTCGGTTTACGGATTTGAGGCCGCTTTCCAACGACAACTCGATTTTCTGCCGGGTTTCTGGAAAGGGTTCGGACTGTACCTGAACTACACTCATACCCAAACATCTACAGAAGGTATCGAAGGTCGTGAAGGCGAAGATATCGCACTTCCGGGATCAGCTGAGAATATGTTTAATGCATCATTGTCATATGAAACCGATAAATTGGTATTGCGCGTATCGGTTAACCACACAAGCGATTACATTGATGAGTTGGGAGGCGAAGCATTCGAAGATCGTTTTTACGATCAACAAACATTCCTGGATTTCAACGGATCATATGCCTTTACAAAAAACTGGCGTTTCTTTGTCGAAGCCAACAACCTGACCAATCAGCCTTTGCGCTATTATCAGGGCGTTGAATCGCAAACTATGCAAGCAGAATTCTACAGCTTCCGATTGAATGCCGGGTTTAAATTTGACTTTTTTCAATAGGCTTGAAAATTTTATAGGTAGATTGAATTTGACGAGAGGTCGTAAAGGCCTCTTGTCTTTTATTTAATAAAGAACAGTTATGAACTTTAAATACATCAAATACATTTTTGTTTTGGGTCTTGCTTTTTGGGGATGCAATACTTCCAGAGAAACAAATACTGCCAATGACAAGGCCGAGAATACCAGAAATAAGGAAGCCAGGGAAGATTCAATAAAACTCGCACAGGCATTTCAGGCACAGTCGGAAGTTCAGTTTGAAGTGTTTGCCGATCATGAAACCGATCCGGTTGCGGCACATGAGGGTGAAGATGCCGCAGATGACCCGGCATTTTGGTATAACAGCATCAATCCTGATAGCAGCCTTGTTTTTGGTACACACAAAAAAGGGGGTATTTATGCCTATACTTTAAGCGGAAGCGAATACAGCTTCAATGAAGTAGGTATGGTCAATAACATCGATATCCGGCAGTCTGTGGTTTTGGGCGATACTACTATTGATTTACTGGGTGGAAGCAACCGAAGCGATAATTCATTGGTGCTGTATACCATCGACCAAAATGGTCAACTAAAACCGCTGATGGATAATTTTGTGATCGACACTACCGAAATGGATGAGGTATACGGTTTTTGCCTTTATAAGGACAGCAACCAAAATGCACATGCCATTATCAATAGTAAAAATGGAGTGATCAGGCAATACGCCCTATCGGTGGAGGATAATTTACCGGTTTTGAATTTGGCTGCCGAATGGTCTACTAATTCACAACCGGAAGGAATGGTTGCGGATGACCAATCGGGAATTTTGTTTATCGGTGAAGAAGAAAAAGGCATTTGGAAGCTGGACATCAATAGCCCTCAGAATCAACCTGAGATTTTGACCGAGAGCCAAAAAGAAAACAATGCCATGATAGAATACGACATCGAAGGATTGGCAATTTATAAAGGAGAGGCCAAACACTATTTGATTGCCTCTATCCAGGGTAGTTTTTCATATGCAGTATTCGATCTTGAAGCTCAGCACCATTATCTCGGTAGTTTTAAAATCACAGATGGAAAAGTGGATGGTGTAGAGGAAACTGATGGATTGGAGATCTATGGCGGAGAATTGCCGGCGCCATTTAACAAGGGGCTTTTAATGGTCCAGGATGGTTTTAATGAGAAAGCCGGTGAACCGGAAAGCCAGAATTTCAAATTGGTAGATTTGCAAAAAGTTTTGGAGCTTGAAATTTTTAAAGAAGAGGCGATCCAGTAAGCCGTAAAATAAGACAATAAAAAACCGGACTCCTTAAGGTTCGGTTTTTTTTATTCTTTCTCGAAAAACCCAGGGATTTTGCACCCATTACTGGGGCTTGTTTTTTACACCGATAGTCACAAAATAATCCTAAATAGTGTATTCCAGCCCCATTCTTCTTATGGCCTGTTTTTTCTTAAACTATAAGGGTACGACTGAAAATACAACTATGGCAAAAAGAAATAAACTGAAGCTTTGGTGGAAGATAATCAAAAAAACAGGAGCAAAGTTCATCGAAGAAAATCCATTCCAATACAGTGCTGCCATTGCCTACTTCACTATCATTTCGCTTCCGGGTATTGCAATGCTTACCGTGCTTATTGCAGGTTCATTTTATGAAGATCAGGAGGTGCGTACACAATTAATCAACCAGGTGAACCTTCTTGTGGGCAAAAGCAGTGCCGAACAGGTTGAAGTAATGATGGAACAGGACATGTATTCAACCGATTCATTGTTTATGAAAATTTTTGGTATTGCCACACTGGTTTTTAGCGCCAAAACGGTTTTTATCTCTCTCCAGAACAGTATGAATTCCATTTGGAAAATCAAGCCCAAACCCAAAAGGGAAATTGTAAAATTCCTGCTGGACCGCCTGCTTTCATTGGCCATGATCATATCGATCGGTTTTTTGATGCTGGTTTCGCTTACTGCCGATACCCTGATTGCCGTATTTCAGAAATTTATCTCCGACTATCTGGCCGATTATTCCTACTATCTTATTTGGGCCATCAACGTTGCTCTTTCATTGGCAATGGTAACGCCCATTTTTGCTGCGCTCTTTAAAGTATTGCCCGATGCACATATTCGCTGGGGAAATGTTTGGGTTGGCGCCATTGTCACAACCTTGCTTTTTACGGCCGGTAAGTTTCTGATCAGCTTTTATCTGAGTACCGGTAATGTAGGAAGTGCCTATGGAGCTGCCAGTTCATTAGTTGCTCTCCTGGCATGGGTTTACTTTAGTGTTCTGCTTGTAATATTCGGCGTTCAGTTTACCTATGTATATACCCAGCAAATGGGTCATGAAATTAAACCGACCAAAGGTGCGGTGGCGATTTCTATTGAGGAAAAAGAGCGGGAAGATGAGGTGGTTAACAAGTGAGCAATGTAAAGTTTAACAAAACTTTGGAGGGATATGGTTTACATTGCGATCAAAGAAGGCTAACTTGCAGGAAATCAATAAATATCAAATGAAAATATCTAAACATACCGTTCCATCGGTAACATTTAACCTCACTGTAGACGGTCAGTTGATAGACCAGGCGAATAAAGAAAAACCACTTGCATTTATATCAGGTGTTGGGATGATGATCCCGGGATTTGAGGAAAAGCTTGAAGGGCTTAAAGAAGGGGATACCTTCGAATTTGAAATTGCCCCTGAAAAGGCTTACGGGGCTTATGAAGAAGAAGCAATTGTAGATTTACCCAAGAATGTATTTGAAGTAGAAGGTAAAATAAATACAGATATTGTTAAGGAAGGGGCAGTATTGCCCATGCAGGACCACCAGGGCAACCAACTGGAAGGGCTTGTGCTGAAGATTGCCGACGACACTATAAAAATGGACTTCAACCATATGCTGGCCGGAAAAACACTTCATTTTACCGGTGAAGTAGTAAATGTGAGAGAGGCTGAAAAAAGCGAACTCGAAAACGGACATGTTCATGGACCGGATGCCCACCAACACGGATAAAATACTTTTCTTTTTATAGAAAATCATAAAAAGGCCGAAATAAACATTTCGGCCTTTTTTGTGGTGCGCCCGGCATGTGCGATATCTATAGGGTGCAAGTCCCGAACACACTTGGCAGTAGGAAGTGTTAGCCAAAGACAAGGGTGTCCATTGCGAGGTGGAATCTGAAGGAAGTCGGAGGCAAAATCCTGGCCTGACGAACAGAAACTGCATACAAGGCCAAAGTGAACCGGATAAGGTTGCCATACAAACCAAAGTCCGATACTGCCCGGAGTTCGCATGGTAGATGCAGCAGGTATATGGGATGAAAGTTATCGTTCTTACCCGGGGAGGTCTCATGGACGTGTGGAAGCGGAGTAAGAAGCACGGAGTAAAGCTAGCCATGAGAAGTCAGCCGAGGCCATAGTACCCAATGACGACTACCTTGGGGAAGGGCTGAACTTTAAGGAGTGAGTAGTAAATGAAAGTTACCGAATGAAAGGAAGAAAGCAGAAAACTCCGGGAGTTGCCGGATCCTGCCCACAGAAGAATAGGACGGCATCCGAAGGCTATGTGGGAGGGCAGACTTTCATGTGGATAACTGAAAACAACCTCACGGAGAACAACCGATTAGGATATGGACTGCTGGAGTTCATTCTGTCACCTTCCAACCTAAACGCAGCGTACCAACAGGTAATGCGCAACAAAGGGACTGGAGGTGTTGATAAGATGGAAGTCGAATCGCTAAAGGATTATCTAGTCAACAACAAGGATGAGTTGATCAGTTCCATATTGCGGGGTAAATACCGCCCCAATCCTGTTCTCAGGGTAGAGATACCCAAGGACAACGGGCAGAAACGGCAGCTGGGTATCCCCACGGTAGTGGACAGGGTAGTCCAACAGGCCATCGCCCAAGTGCTTATACCACTCTACGAACCCCAATTTAGCGATCATAGCTATGGGTTCAGGCCAAAGCGCAATGCCCACCAGGCACTAAAGAAGTGCAGGGACTATATCACGGAGGGCTATGGTTACGCAGTCGATCTGGACTTAGAGAAGTTTTTCGACAAAGTAAACCATAGCAAATTGATAGAAGTACTTTCACGCACCGTAAAGGACGGGCGGGTAGTATCGTTGATACACAAATACCTGAATGCCGGGGTGCAGGTGGGAGCCAGCTTCGAAACCAGTGAGATGGGCGTTCCTCAGGGAGGGCCCTTGAGTCCTCTTTTGAGCAATATTATGCTTAACGAACTGGATAAGGAGCTGGAACGCAGAGGACACAAGTTTGTACGTTATGCCGATGACATGGTCATTATGTGCAAAAGCAAGCGAAGTGCAGAGCGGGTCATGAAATCGATAACCGACTTCATTGAGAATGAGCTATTCCTAAAAGTGAACAAGGAGAAAAGCCAAACAGGCCCTATGAGCAAAGTTAAATTCCTTGGCTACTCTTTTTACAAAATAAAAGGAGAAGGGCGACTGCGGATACACCCGAAAAGTGTGTCAAAGATGAAAGCGAAAATAAAGGAGTTGACATCCCGCAGCAATGGTTGGGGCAATACTCGCAGGAAGGAAACACTTGGCCAGTACATTACCGGCTGGGTGAATTACTTCAAACTGGCAGACATGCGCAATCTCTTACTGAGAGTAGATGAGTGGTATAGAAGACGAATCAGAATGGTAATCTGGAAACAATGGAAACGGATAAGAACCAAACTGATGAATCTAACCAGGCTTGGGGTTAAGAAATCCAAAGCCTGGGAGTGGGCAAATACAAGGAAAGGGTATTGGCACATTGCCAATTGCTTTATCCTGAAAACCACGATTACCACTGACAGACTAAGGCAAGCAGGCTATGTGTTTTTGTCAGATTACTACCTAAAGGTGATGATCAAAACTTAAAGAACCGCCCAGTACGGAACCGTACGCTGGGCGGTGTGAGAGGACAGATAGGGAACTAATCCCTATCTTCCTACTCGATCCTTAATATATTGAAATTCAGGTAGCTAAACTGATAACAATGACCACCTTACCATGTTAAAGAAGTATGAAGTTATTAACCTACATACTGGCTATCGCAATAATGAATACTTTCAGCAGCGACATTCTGGATAAGTACAAATGGAAGAATCGTGTCATCATTTTGTCCATTAAAGAAATCGCCGAACCCGAACTTAACCGCCAGCTCAATGAACTTAAGTTGAACTGGAAGGGTGTATTGGATCGCGATCTGATAGTACTGATCCAACGGGATAACCTGATGCAATATACGCCTGATGAAATGTTTTCTACCGAAGAAGGCCTTGACATGGGTTTGCTGGATGATGCTGCAGACTTTCAATTTTTATTGATCGGCAAAGATGGCACGGTAAAAATGATGTCTGAAGAAATGGTTGCACATGAAAAACTGTTCAGTACGATTGATGCAATGCCAATGCGAAAACAGGAGATGAGGGATAATTAATCGTATTTATATAAATATTGAAATATTTATTTAACCTCAACAAACTCTCGCATACCTGTTAAATAAAAATGAAAATTTAAGGCGCAGATACACTGGCAAACTGACCAAAATCATTGAAAGCTTCGTTACGCATATGTACTTTCACGTCGTGTTTCCAATAAAGCAGAGCACTACCTGAAAGAACAAAAAACTGTATGCAATGAAAAAGATAATCATTCTGGGCCTCATCGTATTATTTTGGTCCTGCAACCAACAAACCCAACAGCAAAATACTGAAAGCAACCTCAATACAGAGGAGACAACCGAATTGACAAAAGCAGTAATTACGGTTGATGACCTGATTGCTTCGAATGATAGCTTACTTGATCAGACGATTATTGTAGAAGGACTCGTAACACACGTCTGCAAGCATAGTGGAAAAAGACTTCATTTAAATGGCGCCATAGAGGACCACAAAGTAAGGGTAGAGGCCATGGGCGATATTGATCATTTCGAAAGGGCGCTCGAAGGCAGTACGATATTGGTAACAGGCGTACTTAAAAGGTCGGAGGGCATGCCCTCTGATTCGGAGCATAAGGAACACGAATCAGAACATTCAGCCGATGCAGGCTCGAAATACTATCAAATGTTCTTCATAGAGGGTCTGTCATTCGAAGAGGTACCGGCTAAAAGTTTATAAAATGGCATTTATGCGGCTGAGCAAGCCCTGGCGCAAGTGGAACAATCTGTTGCATCGCGATATGGGTTATTTTTTCGTTGGGCTCACGATTATTTATGGTCTTTCAGGCATAGCCCTAAATCATATGGACGACTGGGACCCGAATTACATCATTGATCACCGGGAACTTCAGCTAAAGGGCTGGCCGCCCAAAGTGATCGATAAATCTGGTATCGGGGCTATATTGACCGAAAATGATATCGATGAACCTATTAAAAGCTTTTACGCGCCTGCACCGGGTCAGCTCAAGGTATTTCTCAAAAACGGTTCAATAACCGTCAATACCCAAAGTGGTGCTGCTCTTTTGGAACTGGTGAAGAAGAGACCGGTTTTTTTCGAGTCCAATTACCTTCACTATAACCACGCCAAAGGTTGGTGGACGTGGGCAGCCGATATTTTTGCTGGCGGGCTCATTTTTCTCGCTCTGACGGGACTTTTCATGGTGCCCGGTAAAAACAGCTTCTGGAGACGTGGGGTTTGGTTTTTTCTCGTTGGGATAATTATTCCGCTGATATTAATTTTTCAAAAGCTGTAACAGGGCCCGGTTTTTGTACCTTTGTTGTGTTACATAGTGTTACCTTTACCAAAACCATCGGAAATATGCGATATATACTTACCCTTATTTTAGCATTTATATTAAGTGCCCCCGCACAATCGCAGGTCATTCGCGCCATGACTTACAATATCCGTTTTGATAACCCCGCCGATGGCCGCGATCAATGGGCCGATAGAAAAATGGATGTGGTAAAACTAATTAATGAGTACGAACCCGATATAATCGGTACGCAGGAGGGTTTAAAACACCAGTTGGACTATTTGGTAGACGCCATGCCTCAATATCATTACCTCGGTGTTGGCCGGGATGATGGGGAACAAGCGGGCGAGTATACGGCGATCTTATATAAAAAATACCTATACAAAGTGCTTAAGTCCGGTACCTTCTGGCTTTCAGAAACACCCGGTGAGGTATCAAAAGGATGGGATGCGGCGTTGCCAAGAATATGTACCTATATTTTGCTTCAGCATAAGACCAGTAAAAAACGCTTTTGGGTTTTTAATACGCATTTTGACCATGTTGGTAAAAATGCCCGCTCAGAAAGCGCTTATCTGATCTGGGAGAAGATACAAGAACTGAACAAAAAGGGGTTACCGGTGGTATTGACCGGGGACTTTAACTTGTCGCCCAATGAAGCGCCCATTGAATTTTTGTCAGATAAGATGACAGACACGTATAATGAAGATACTGAAAACGCCGAATGGGGCACCTTCAATGGCTTTCAACACGATAAAAGGCACAGAAGAAGGATCGACTATGTATTCATCAATGAACAGTTCAAGACAGTTCATTCAGCCATTTTGATCAATCAATATGATAAAAGGTTCCCCTCAGATCATATGCCCGTTATTGCCGATCTGGAGTTTCAATGATTCTTTATGTAAAATAGTTACAGTCTAGCCACTAAAGGAAGCCAGCCATTCCTTTTGGTTGTGGTCCATTTCTTCAGGGGTATACACCATTTTATAGGTTGCAATTGCCCATACGTGTCCGAATGGATCCCTGATTTTACCCATGCGGTCACCCCAGAAGGTATCCATCATTTCGTTGACCACCGTGCATCCTTCTTCCAGGGCTTTTGTGTATAAGGCATCACAATCGGGTGTATAGAAAAATATTCCGACGCTCGTATGTTCATTCGGAGCCGTTTCTACCATATCGGGCCATGCATCAGCCATCATAATATTGGAATCACCAATTTTGATCATCGAATGAATAACGCCTTTACCACCTGGCCAGGGAACGGGTTCTGCAATAATTTGTGCATCAAATACTTTTTGATAAAAAGAAATGGCATCGCTGCATCTGCCATCAAACCATAGATGAGCAGTGATATTGTGCATGCCTTCAGGTACCGGGTGTTTTGCTGGTTGAGCCATGATAAAGGTTGTTTGATTTGGAGATATAATTTAAGCTTTTGGGAATACTTAATCAATGGAACTGCGGTGTTAAATTTTGATAATACTTCAAAACTCTGAGTGCCCTTAGCGTATTCCATCTACTGGGTTTACCAGCTTTCTCCATTTCAAAATGCACAGCCCCCGGATGTTTAGCCTGAACGTTCCACGTACCGTCCTTGTTTCTTTTACTGAGGAGCACTTCCAGGGCATCACGCATATGTGTATCAGATGTCCGTTCAGCATATTGAAAATAGTCCAGTGCGCGAAGGATGTCGTACCGCCACCTTCCGGGGTAGGTGAGCCTTAAAAACCTCGTATCTATGACTTTACCGGTATGGTCTGATTTATAAAGTCGATGCAGCAATATGAACTCCTTTGCTTCGTTAGCCATAGGGAGAAGTTTTGGCAATTGATATTGATAACCCTGTCTGCGATAGGTCTCAATACCTTCCAGTACCGAAAGAGTTGAATGCAAAGAGCTATGATGTGCTCCGGATCGGTTTGACCGGCAATTAAACCCGCCATCAGGCATTTGTTGACCAATCAAAAAGTCTACGATCGATTTTAAGTTTTCCTAAGGCGCTTTAAACAAACTCATGTAGTTCGGCGCCATTCCATTAATACAGACATCACTGTTATTAACCCGAATATAATGCCGTTTAGTTAAGG
>DNTA01000093.1 GCA_003500135.1 Cytophagales bacterium
TCTGAGGATGGTCTAATTAGTGGCATTGATATGATTAAAAACTTGAATGCCATACGGGAATTGGATCAGGGTGATTTACATATTGATCTGGAGACAGTTTCATTGAAAGCTGTATTTCAAAGGTTATATCGAGATTTTTTGCTCATAGCTGACATGAAAAGTATAGAACTAGCGGTTGGAAATGTGCTTGATAATGAATATCTGATCAGCGCCGATGCATATTATGTATAGAGAACCATTTATCAGGTTGTAACAAACGCTTTAAAATACTGCCACAAAGGTGAAAAAATCAACCTCAATATCGAAATGGAGGGAGAATGGGTTGTTTTTTCATGTAAGGATACTGGCCCGGGTCTTAAAAAGGAGGAACCAACCAAACTCTTCAGTAAATTCAACAAGCGCTCTAACACACCCACTGGTGGCAAAGGCCAAACCGGGCTCGGATTATACCTGGTAAACACCTATCAAAAAGCCATGAATGGCAAAGTGGAATTTATATCAGGTGATGACAAGGGGGTTACCGTAAGTTTGATTTTTAAAAAAGCATAACACCCCTCCTTGCGATCTTCTGGCGCCGTCATCAGGCAAAAGGCTGATTTATAATATTTAATAAGTACGCTCCGTAGCCACTTCTAACCAGAGGTTTTGCGATTTCCTCAAGCTGTGATGTATTGATGAATCCCATACGATAGGCCGCCTCTTCAATACATCCGATTTTCAACCCTTGTCGTTCCTCAATTACCTGAACAAATGTGCCGGCTTGCATTAATGAGTCAAAAGTACCTGTATCTAACCAGGCAGTACCCCGATCCAGCACACTTACTTTTAATTTGCCCCGCTTTAAATATTCTTTATTCACATCAGTGATCTCATATTCCCCGCGCTTACTGGGCTTCAGGTTTTTAGCAATTTCCACTACTTCATTGTCATAAAAGTAAATTCCGGGTACGGCAAAACTCGATTTTGGATTTTGTGGTTTTTCTTCTATGGAAACTGCCTTCATATCTGCATCAAACTCTACTACACCATACCTTTCCGGATCATGAACATGATAGGCGTATACTATTCCTCCATCAGGATCGTTATTGTCCTTTAAAAGCCTTCCCAGCCCTGTTCCATAAAATATATTGTCTCCAAGAATTAAAGCCACCTTTTCGTGGCCAATGAACGATTCACCAATAGTAAAAGCCTGTGCAAGGCCTTCAGGCTTATCCTGAATAGCATAGGTAAATGAACAACCAAGTTTTGATCCATCGCCCAACAACTTTTCGAACATAGGTTGATCGTGTGGTGTAGTGATGATAAGAATATCCCGTATTCCCGCCATCATTAAAGTTGAAAGCGGATAATAGATCATTGGCTTATCGAATACAGGCATTAACTGCTTACTTACCGCAAGGGTAAGAGGGTGTAAACGGGTGCCCGAGCCACCTGCAAGAATAATTCCTTTCATATTTTTTTGGTTTGTCGTTGTTCAAATGAAATTCAATAAGTCAAGCTAAACGTCTTTGTATTGCTCTTCGTAATAGCTCTTATAATTTCCGGAAGTGACATTGTCAAGCCACTTCTGATTGTTAAGATACCAATCTATTGTTTTTGCAATACCTTCTTCAAACTGTAATGAAGGTTCCCAGCCTAGTTCTTTCATTATTTTGGTAGCGTCAATAGCGTATCGCATATCATGGCCCGCCCTGTCCTGAACGTAGGTAATCAAATTTTCAGAAGCGCCTGGTTCACGGCCTAGTTTTTCATCCATTACTTTGCACAACACTTTGATTAAATCAATATTTTTCCACTCATTAAAGCCGCCTATGTTATAGGTTTCACCTACTTTCCCTTTGTGGTAAACCAGATCAATGGCACGGGCATGATCAATTACATACAACCAATCACGTACGTTTTCGCCCTTACCGTATACCGGTAGCGGTTTATTATTTCGAATGTTATTTATAAAAAGCGGCACCAGTTTTTCAGGAAACTGATTTGGGCCATAATTATTGGAGCAATTCGATATAATTACCGGTATTCCATACGTATTGTGATAAGCCCGAACGAAATGATCAGAACTGGCTTTAGATGCCGAATAAGGCGACTGAGGATCATAAGAGGTCGACTCCACAAAAAAACCGCCCTCGTCCAAAGAGCCGTACACTTCATCGGTAGAAACATGATAAAATAATTTGTCCTGAAAATCATCTTTCCACACAGATTTGGCTGCGTTTAAAAGATTAACCGTGCCCACTACGTTGGTAAAAATGAATTCCATCGGGTTTTTGATGGACCGGTCTACGTGGGATTCTGCCGCAAGATGGATAACGCCGTCAAATTTTTCCTTTTCAAACAATTCGTGAATGAAATTTCCATCGACAATATCGCCTTTAACAAAATGATAATTATGCAATTCTTCTATGTCTTTGAGGTTCTCCAGGTTTCCGGCATAGGTCAATTTATCCAGATTATAGATATCATAACCCGGATATTCTTTGACAAAGAGCCTTACGACATGCGAGCCAATAAAGCCTGCTCCACCGGTTATCAGTATTTTGGGCATATTTATCGTTTTATATACTTTTCAAAGTCGTTGTGTTCTTTTTTGTGTAGAGCTTCCTTGGGAAGTGACTTAAAATATTCATAAGTTATCTTCAACCCTTCAGCCCTTTTAATTTTTGGGGTCCATCCCAAAATTTCTTTAGCGCGCGAAATATCGGGTTTCCTTTGTGTAGGATCGTCTTTTGGCAATGGTTTGAACACTACTTTTTGTGTGGTATTGGTCAGCTTTATAATTTCTTCGGCAAATTCACGAATAGTTATTTCATCAGGATTTCCAATATTCACAGGTTCCACATAATCGCTAAGCAGCAGCCGGTATATCCCCTCCACCAGATCATCAACATAACAAAAAGACCTCGTTTGTGACCCGTCACCGAAAATTGTCAAATCCTCTCCTCTGAGCGCCTGTCCGATAAATGCCGGCAAAACACGTCCGTCATTTAAACGCATTCGGGGGCCGTAGGTATTGAAGATGCGGACGATTCGGGTTTCCACACCGTGAAAATTGTGGTAGGCCATGGTCAAGGCTTCCTGAAATCTTTTGGCCTCATCATACACACCCCGGGGTCCCACAGGGTTCACATTGCCCCAGTAGGTTTCCTTTTGTGGATGTACTGTAGGGTCACCGTATACTTCTGAGGTGGAAGCTACAAGTATTCTTGCATCTTTTGCTTTGGCCAGACCGAGCAGATTATGCGTCCCCAAAGATCCAACCTTTAAGGTTTGAATCGGGATCTTTAAATAATCGATTGGGCTGGCTGGGGAAGCAAAATGCAAAATGTAGCCAAGCTTTCCAGGCACATGAACAAAATTGGAGACGTCGTGCTCATAAAATATGAATTGAGGCAACCTGAAAAGATGCTCAATGTTTTTCAGATCACCCGTAATGAGGTTGTCCATCGCGATCACCTCAAAGCCTTCTTTGATAAACCTGTCGCAAAGATGGGAGCCAAGAAACCCAGCTGCTCCCGTAATCAATACACGTTTTTTAGTTGCCATTTATTTGTTTTCTTCCGATGCTGAAATATTTAAAGCCCTTGGGCCCCATTTCATCAACCGGGTATAAGTTTCTTCCGTCGAAAATCAGGTTATTATTAAGCTTTTCCTTCATTTTATCGAAGTTTGGTTGCCTGAAAACAGGCCATTCGGTAACTATTAAAAGGGCGTCGGCATTGTCGAGCGCTTCATACTCGTCGTCAAACAATTCTACTTTATCACCCAAAAGTTTCTTCACATTTTCCATGGCCTCAGGATCATAAGCCCTGACCTTTGCGCCTGCCGCAACCAATTCTTCTATGTTATAAATCGATGGCGCTTCCCTTATATCATCTGTGTAGGGTTTAAAAGCCAGGCCCCACATGGCAATGGTTTTTCCTTTGAGATCTCCACCGAGCTGTTCCTTTATTTTTGGCACCATTTTTATTTTCTGGGCCGTATTGATGTCCATTACGGCATTTAGGATTTTGAAATCGTAATCAACATCCTTAGCTGACTTTGCCAGGGCCTGAACATCTTTAGGGAAACAACTACCTCCATAGCCAATTCCTGCAAATAAGAACCGTTTTCCAATTCTAGTGTCTGTACCTATGCCTTTACGAACATCATCCACGTTGGCGCCGAGTATTTCGCAGAGATTAGCAATTTCATTCATGAATGTGATCTTAGTTGCCAAAAATGAATTGGCAGCATATTTGGTTAACTCCGCAGACTTTTCATCCATAAATATTATCGGATTGCCTTGTCGTACAAGAGGGGCATATAAAGCATCCATAATTGATCGTGCTTTCATAGACCCCGTTCCTATAACTACTCGATCGGGCTTCATGAAATCCTCAACAGCTACACCTTCTCTTAAAAACTCAGGGTTAGACACTACATCAAAATCAACTTTGGCATTGGCAGCAATATGTTCCCGCACTTTGTCGGCCGTTCCAACAGGCACAGTACTTTTATCAACGATTACAGCATATTCTTTTAACAATGGCCCAAGGTCGTCTGCTACTTTTAATACATATTGCAGGTCTGCAGAGCCATCTTCACCGGGAGGCGTTGGCAATGCTAAAAATATTACTTTGGCATCTTTCACACCTTCTTTCAGATCAGTGGTGAATTTGAGCCTTTCATGTTTAATATTTCGATCAAACAAAACATCCAGTCCAGGTTCATAAATTGGAATGACACCATTCCGAAATTTTTCAACCTTTTCCTGGTCAATATCCACGCAAGTAACATGGTTACCCAATTCTGAAAAACATGTGCCTGTTACGAGGCCAACATATCCTGTTCCGACTACAGCTATATTCATTTTTCGAAGTATTTATTATATCTTTTTGGCAAATATATTAAAACAAATTTTTATATATAGGATTTAAATAAGATATTATATTCTTTTTCCAATTATTTAAAAATGGAGTTATCCAAAACCGTCCATAATTCATTCCCTATCATAATTGTTCGTGAATTGACACTTTACTGGCAATAACAGCCGGTCTGAATGAGGCCAAAAAAGTAATTAAAAGGATGGCCAGGGTTATCAAAACTAAATCGGACCAGATGATTTTTACAGGATAACTTTGCATAACTGCTGTTTCCATACCCATGGAAATAAAGCCAAACTGCATTTGTAAAAGACAAACTATCAATCCTAATACCAGTCCTGCTATGGCACCGGTAAATGCAATTACCCCACCTTCCATCATGAATATTTTTCTGATCAGCGCCCTTGAAGCCCCCATTGCCCCTAAAACTGCTATGTCCCGCTTTTTTTCTATGGCAAGCATGGTTAGGGAAAAAAATATGTTGAATGACGATATTGCTATGATAAAGCTGAGTGTAATAAAAACGAAAAGCTTTTCAATTTTTATGGCTTTAAGCAAACTGGCATGCTGCTCTTCCTCATTTAGTACCTCAAAATCATTTCCAAGAACATTTTTCAATTCTGATTGGACTTCGCTAATAGTATATCCTTTGCTCACACCTAATTCAAGTGAAGTACGTCGGTTTTCGTACTCCAAAAGTTCCTGTGCAAGTCGAATAGGAACAAAAACATATCTTGTATCATATTGCTTTTCTATGCTAAACACCCCGGCAGGCATCGCCATTGCTTTGTTTACACTTTGCATTGGGTTTAAAGATGAGGACTTTAGTCTGCGAGTATAATAAAATTTCAGTGGATATTTTGCGTTGAGATTGATGGCTGATAGCGCCCATTGAACACCCCTGCCCAGTACCGCATAATTAACACTGCCTTCCTTCAACTTAAATGAGCCTTGTACAATATTTGGCTCCATACGATGGCGCTCTGTGAAATTATCACTGACCCCTTTTAAGCGTATGACCATTTGTGCTTCATTGTAACTGACATAGGCATTGTCTTCAATTACTTCAGTAATGATCGCAACACCAGGTGTGGTGTTGATTTTTTGCATCAAACTGTCGGTCAGTTCAAATGATTTTCCCTTAGATGGCTTGATCATCAACTCGGCATCGAACGATTTGTGAAGGGAACGAATAAGGTCTTCCAAACCATTAAACACAGCTAAAACGATTACCAGCGCCATGGTTCCCACTGCCACGGCCAGCATCGAAATAAAAGAAATGATATTGATAAAATTCTTTTTCTTCTTACTGAAAAAATACCGTTTCGCTATGAATAGTGATAGATTCAATGGTCTTGATTATTCCTCAATATCTTTATCAGAATTATCCTCTTCGGGTATATCCAGGTTTCTGAATAGTTGATCCATTTTATCGGCATAAGCGGCACTGTCGTCCAGATAAAAAATTAATTCCGGTATTCGGCGCACCTGTTTACCAATTCTATTTCCGAGGTCTTTTCTTATTTCAGACTTTTTACGGTCCACGAGTTCCATCATTTTATCCTTATCCCGCTGAATAACCAGGCTTAAATATACTTTGGCCACACTTAGGTCCGGACTCATATCTACTTTTGTAACAGAAATCATGTTGTCCGAAAAATAGCTCTTGCCATCTCGTTGAAATATATAACCCAATTCTTTTTGGATCAATCTTGAAAATTTTTGTTGCCTTTTACTTTCCATCCCGCCTCGGTTTTAGTTCTCGAATTATAATATATTTGCCAGAGCAACTATTTTTTTATCAAATAAAGAACAAAGATACTATTGTTAAGCTATTTTAAAATAAATGACCCATACCGTTTAGTGGTAATTTTTATTCTGCTGTTTGCGCTCAGCATCCCGGCTATGATTAAACCAGAAGTAAATACTATTCCTGAGTTAGAGCGGTTGTTGATCGGGCAATCTATTTCCAATGGAAAATTACTATACGATGAATTATGGGTGGAAATGGCCCCTTTGTCATCTGTAGTCTACAGTGCGGTAGACTGGTTGTTTGGCCGCTCTTATCTAGCTCACAAAATATTGGCCATTCTTTTATTTTTCTTTCAGATTTTTTACTTCAATCAAACGCTACTCAGCCGTAAGGCTTATAACGAAAATTCATATGTGCCTGCCTTTCTATATGCCGTATTGGGTTTTATCATGATTGATACGATTCGTCTATCTGCCGAGCTAATGGGACTAACTTTTATTGTTGTCTCATTTGCCAGTCTATTTAAACATCTGGAAGCAAGGGTTCGAACAGATCAGAATTTATTGTATATCGGCATTTATATTGGAATTGCCTCCCTTTTTTACTTACCCTACCTGGCCTTTTTCCTGGCAACGGTATTAAGTTTGCTTTTCTATACCAATACCATGAAAAGAAGATATGTATTGCTCATTTATGGCGCTGCTTTTCCTATATTGTTGGTTTGGATATACTATTTCATCATCGGTAAGACGGACGCATTTTATTTCTGCTATATTAACTCATTGATACGGCTGGATTATTTCAATTTTCTGGATCTGACAAGTGTTTTGATCATAATTGCATTACCTTCACTTTATCTGCTTTGGGCGTTTATCAAAGTGTTCAACACACCATCATTTATCAATTACCAGTCACGGATCCAGGGTGTGTTTTTCTTTTATTTTCTTACTGCGGTTGTAGTTTGGATATTCTGGAGCAGAAACAGTGGCGCAACTATGGCAATGTTCATTCCTATATATACCTTTTTCCTAAGCCATTTATTTTTACTTATCAGAAAGTGGCTGGTACGTGAAATTGCAACTACACTGCTCATTGCTTCAATATTCACAATTTACTTTGCCTCACTTTATGGCAATAAGCTCGTAGTAAATGCAATAGATTTAAAAAAGTTGCTGGTACAGGAAACTTCATATGATCAGTTTGTTCAGGGTAAAAGCCTTCTGGTGATGGGCAAGCAATATTTCGAAGCGTACCAAAGTGCAGCGCCTGCCACCCCTTATCTGGATTGGCAACTTGCACGGGCTCACTTTGACCATCTCAATTACTATGACCACCTTCAAAAAATATATGTTTATATGGAAGAAGACCCGCCTGAAATGATCATTGATGAATCCAATTATATGCCTGAACTTTCTGAAAAAATCCCTCTATTCAAAAATCAATATGAAAAAGTGTCGGGCAATCTATACAGAAAGATCACGCACAAGTAATTTTATTCACTCGATTTTGATGTCTGCCGCCCTCAAAAGGCGTATTGATGAAAGTATTTACTATCTCCAGCGCCTCACTGTCTACTAAAAACCTGGCCGGAATACAGAGTACATTGGCATCATTATGGGCACGTGCCAATGCGCTGATTTCCGTTTTCCAGCAAAGGGCAGCTCTGATACCTTCATGTTTATTTGCTGTAATTGCCACACCATTTCCACTTCCGCAAATCAATATGCCCAAATCAAATCCACCTTTTTCAACTGCTTCCGAAAGTGGATGGGCAAAATCGGGGTAATCAACGGAATCAGTGGCAAACGGGCCAAAGTCTTTTAGCGCGTGGCCATTGGTTTCGAGCCATTTTATCACTTTGCTTTTTAATTCAAAACCGGCATGATCGCCGCCAATTGCGATGTTCTTTTTCATTTTATTACTGTATCTGATCTAAAGGAGCTGGTGTGTCTTCATCTTCCTCCCAATATTTCCTTTCCTTTTTGATTACAAATCGCGACACCTGTATGCTTATTTCATAAAGCAATAAAATAGGTAGCGAAATTAATACCTGGCTGAAAATATCAGGAGGTGTAATGATGGCTGATATAATTAGAATAACTACGATGGCATGTTTTCGATAGTTACGCAAAAATTGAGGGGTAACTATCCCGGCTTTGCTGAGAAAAAACACCACAATAGGAAGCTGGAACATCAAACCGCTCGACAAAACCAACATAATGACCGTATTGACATAAGAAGTAAGGTCAATTTCATTAAGTATCGAGGGATCAAGTTGGTAATTCATCAAAAAATTAATGGAAATGGGCGATAGCAAAAAATACCCGAAGGTAATGCCCAGTCCGAATAGGAAGGTGACAAAGAATACCGCTCCACGGCTTGCTTTTCGCTCATTGTGATATAAACCCGGACTTATAAACCGCCAGAATTCCCAAAATATGTAGGGAAAAGCCAGAATTACCCCGGCAACTACTGAAGAGGCAATGTGCATGGTAAATTGTGCCGTCATCTGTCGGTTCTGAATGATGAACGGAAGTTCTTCAACACACAAAAATTTAGCATGAAGAATTTCACTTAACTGACAAAGCGCCTGATAGGTCCAGAAATCAGTTCTTGAAGGCCCAAGGATTATTTGGCCAAAAATGATTTCTTTTGACAAAAAGGCCAAAACCGACAGCACTACCACCGCAAGCATCGACCTCACCAGGTGCCAACGCAACTCTTCGAGGTGATCTAAAAATGACATTTCCTTTTCTCCCATCTCCTGTAGGCCAGGGAATTAATGCCCCCCTGTTTTATGAATAAAGTGGAAAATTATGCATCCACTTATTTACTTCCTGTTTTATTGAATTTATTTTTCCTTCGTCTTCGCGGTTCACCAAAACATCGTCAATCAGATCCACAATTTTTTCCATATCCGACCCCTTCATTCCCCTGGTAGTGATCGCCGCTGTACCTACCCTGATTCCCGAAGTAACAAAAGGTGATCGAGTATCGAAGGGGACCATATTTTTATTAATGGTAATATCCGCTTTAATCAATGTGTTTTCCGCAATTTTACCCGTAAGTTTTTCATCTTTTGGCCTCAGGTCGATAAGCATTAAATGATTGTCTGTACCTCCGGAAATAACTGGGTATCCTTTATCGACGAAAGCCTGCGCCATAGCTGCCGCATTTTTCTTCACCTGAATGACATAATCCATAAATTCATCGGAAAGCGCTTCTTCAAATGCAATGGCTTTTGCTGCAATCACATGCTCCAGAGGCCCTCCCTGGGTTCCTGGAAAAACCCCGCCATCCAGCAGCGCCGACATTTTTTTGATTTCCCCTTTTGGTGACTTTAGGCCCATAGGATTGTCAAAATCCTCGCGCATCATGATCATGCCGCCTCTCGGACCGCGAAGGGTCTTATGCGTTGTGGTGGTTACAATGTCACAATACTCCAAAGGGTCATCCAGCAGGCCCCGCGCAATAAGGCCTGAAGGATGCGAAATATCGGCCAATAATAATGCCCCTATTTCATCGGCAATAGCCCTGAACCGGGCATAGTCCCATTCTCTGCTGTATGCTGAGGCTCCGCAAATAATTAATTTTGGCTTTTCCTTTCGGGCGGCCCCTTCGAATTGATTGTAATCGATCAGGCCGCTTTCCTTTTCAACTCCATAAAAATGGGCTTCATAAAGTTTACCGGAAAAATTAACCGGACTGCCATGCGTCAGGTGTCCACCGTGAGAAAGGTCAAACCCCAATATCTTGTCACCAGCATTCAATACCGCCAGCATAACAGCTGCATTTGCCTGCGCTCCCGAGTGAGGCTGTACATTGACCCATTCCGCACCAAAAAGTTTTTTCGCCCGGTCGCGTGCAAGATTTTCAATTTCATCCACAACTTCACAACCTCCATAATATCGTTTACCAGGAAGACCTTCGGCATACTTGTTGGTCAACGTGGTGCCCATAGCTTCCATTACCTGCGGTGAAGCAAAATTTTCGGAGGCTATCAGTTCGATGCCATTTTCTTGTCTTTCTGTTTCCTTTTGGATTAGGTCAAAAACTACTTGATCTCTCTGCATGGTGATTTGATTAAAAATAAGTGCCAAAAATAAGTGAAGCGTTATTAATACACAATCAAATAAGTATTGGAATATCAAATGTTGTCTATTAATTTTCTATAAAATACACAACACTATGAAGAAGCTCCTGTTTTTTACAATTCTAATTATTGGTTTTAGCGCCTGCCGATGGGATGAGCGCATCGTTCGTGGAAATGGCAACAGAATCTCCGACACGATTCAGCTCAATAAGCTTCATGCCCTGGCAATAGGTGGAAACTATAAAATAACACTCAAAAAAAGTTTTCAGCCAAAGGTAATTATTCATTGTGATGAAAATTTATTGGAACATATCATAACGGAAGATCGGGATGGCGATTTATCAATAACCAGCAATGCCAACCTTGTAAGTGAAAAGGATATCAGGATAGATATTTTCTTTCAAAACCTGGAGCGCATTCAAACTTTTGGAGCTTCTACAGTTTCTTCGGATGATCAAATTGAGGGCAACGATTTCAAATTGAATGTTGCCGGAGTGGGTGCAACAAAACTGGACATTGACGTTCAGTTTCTCGAAGTCGATATGAGTGGTGCCGGGGTGGTGGAGCTAAAAGGGTTTGCAAAGGAAGCTGTAGTAAGCATCAGTGGAGCAGGTGCGCTCAATGGATATGAACTGGAGGTTGATCGATGCAATATCGATATTTCGGGTGTCGGTGGCGCTGAGATATATGTCACAGACTATCTGGAGGGCAACATCAATGGAATTGGCAGTATTAATTATCGCGGACAGCCCAAAAAGATAGTTCGCAACATACAAGGTTTGGGGAAAATAGAAGAATCAGAAGAATATATGGGGCAATAGTCTAAATACAAAATTGTAGGCCTATAATAACATCATTCACGACAATTTCAGACACAATTTATGACCAGGTAATGTCACATCTTATTGAGATAAAATTGAAAAAACATTGATATTTGGCCAAATACTATCCTCAGATTCGGTAATTCAGATGTAACACTTGCCTACTATTTTTCGGGGAATATATCCATTGGTCAAATTTAGTATGCAAGCATAATAAATTCTATTTTATTGCATATTTATCAATTCATCCCCCAGATTAAGTCCATTATTGCAATTATTACCCTCTTTTTATGAATAATAATAGATATTCTGAAATAATGAATAAACCTCAGGCGACTAATTTTTTTCAATTTAGTATGCATGCATACCAAAATTATATATATTTGATGACTTGAAGGACCTATATGAAGCGAGAAGAAACTATAGATTATAACATCAAAGCGTCATGGCATGCGATCTCCAGGATGTACAACCAAAAGGCCATTAAACATGGCATTACCACGTCTATTGCCTATGTACTGTTGAACATCAGCTCTTCGAAAGGTACACCGGCGACCAAAATTGCCCCCCTGATTGGCCTGGAAGCCCGAAGCCTGACCCGGATGTTGAAAAACCTGGAGGAGAAAGGACTGATATATCGAGAGAAAGACCCGAACGATGGAAGGTCGGTTCGTGTTTTTCTTACAGAGAAAGGTTATAAGAAAAAGGGAATTACCATAAAAACAGTCAAAGCATTTAACAGCTATATCCGCCAACGTGTAGAACCGGAAAAACTAAACGCATTTTTCGAAGTGATCGGCTGGATTAATGAAATGGTGGAACACGATGATGAACTTAAGGAATTAATTGGAAAAGAATAAATAGAGTTAGCCAGTAAAATTCAACATACACATGAAAAGAAACATCAACAAAGTAGCTGTATTAGGATCCGGTATAATGGGGTCCAGGATCGCCTGCCACTTTGCCAATATTGGTGTCGAGGTACTTTTACTCGATATTACACCAAGAGAATTAACCGAAGAAGAAAAAGCCAAAGGCCTGACTTTAGAGGATAAATCGGTTAGAAACAAGATAGTCGCCTCTGCTTTTACCACTGCAGTAAAATCAAAACCTGCACCGCTTTACGACAAAAATTTTGCTGAGCGAGTGTCACTGGGCAATTTTGACGATGATATGCAAAAAATTGCCGACTATGACTGGGTGATTGAAGTGGTGGTAGAAAACCTGGACATCAAGAAAAAAGTGTTTGAACAGGTAGAAAAATACCGCAAGACCGGCACACTGATCACCTCCAATACTTCAGGCATTCCTATTCAAATGATGTTGGAAGGTAGAAGCGAGGACTTCCAAAAGCATTTCTGTGGAACCCACTTCTTTAACCCGCCCAGGTACCTGAAATTATTAGAGATCATCCCAAGTCCGAAAACCGATCCTGGGATCATTGACTTTCTAATGCATTACGGGGATTTGTTCCTGGGTAAAAAGACGGTCCTTTGCAAAGACACTCCTGCTTTTATAGCTAACAGAGTAGGTATCTACTCCATCTTGAAAGTGGTGGAAACCATGCAAAAGCTCGGACTGAATATCGATGAAATTGACAAATTAACGGGGCCCGTAATCGGACGACCTAAATCAGCAACCTTCAGAACATCTGATGTTGTTGGTCTTGACACACTGATAAAAGTAGCGAACAATTTATACGATGGCCTTCCCAATGATGAAAGAAGGGAGACCTTTAAGCTACCTGATGTTATTGGTGAACTTGAAAAAAGAAAATGGCTTGGTGATAAGACCAAACAAGGTTTTTACAAAAAGACAAAGGATGAGAATGGTAAAACCAAAATCCTGACACTTGACCTTGAAACACTCGAATACCAGCCCAAACAAAAAGCAAAATTCGCGACGCTTGAGCTCACCAAGCCTATTGACAATGTAAAAGATAGGTTCAAAGTTTTATTCGGTGGAAAAGATAAAGCCGGCGAGTTCTACCGTGATTCTTTCTACGGCCTGTTTCAATATGTTTCCAACCGCATTCCGGAGATATCAGATGAGCTTTTCAAAATAGATGATGCCATTTGCGCAGGGTTTGGCTGGGAAGTTGGCCCGTTTGAAACCTGGGACCAGGTAAACGTGAAAAAGACGGTAGAGGCGATGGAAAAGGCAGGCTATAAACCCAATGACTGGGTTTATGAAATGCTCGACGGCGGCTTCGAAAGTTTTTATAAAATTGAGGATGGCAAGCCTTACTATTACGATATCCCCACTAAATCATACAAAGAAGTACCAGGTGTTCAGGACTACATCATATTGGACCACATACGCAACAATAACGTGGTTTGGAAAAACTCCGGCGCTTCAGTTTTTGACCTGGGCGATGGGGTTTTGAACCTTGAATTCCAGACCAAAATGAATACGTTGGGTGGCGAAGTTGTGGAAGGCATCAACAAAGCCATCGATATGGCTGAGAAGGACTATCAGGGAGTGGTAATCGGCAACCAGGGGAGCAACTTCTCTGCCGGCGCCAACCTGGCCATGGTATTTATGTTTGCCATCGAGCAGGAATACGATGAACTCGATATGATGATCCGCACTTTCCAGAATACCATGATGAGGGCCCGTTATTCATCAGTTCCGGTTGTGGTAGCGCCCCACGGAATGACACTGGGAGGCGGTTGCGAGCTAACCATGCACGCCGATCGGGTACAGGCAGCAGCTGAAACCTATATCGGTTTGGTGGAAGTTGGAGTTGGACTAATACCTGGTGGTGGCGGCACAAAGGAAATGGCCCTTCGCGTGGCACAACGCATGGAATCAGGCGATATAGAATACAATGCTTTGCAAAATGCTTTCATGAATATCGCCATGGCCAAAGTAGCCACTTCGGCCGAGGAAGCGAGGGGAATGAACATTCTCAGACCTCAGGATAAGGTTTCGATTAATAAAGACCGGCAAATTGCCGATGCGAAACTTATTGCGCTTGAACTAGCTGCTCAGGGTTATTCAAAACCAGCGCCACATAAAAACATCAGGGTGCAGGGCCGTGGAGGTATAGCATTGTTCATGGCGGGGGTAAACGGTATGCGAATGGGCAACTATATTTCTGACCACGATGTGAAAATTGCCAACAAAATTGCTTATGTCATGTGTGGCGGTGATTTGTCATATCCGCAGGAAGTATCAGAACAGTATCTGCTTGACCTTGAAAGGGAAGCCTTCCTGTCACTTTGTGGTGAACGAAAAACACTTGAGCGCATACAGGCCATCCTGAATGGTGGTAAACCCTTGAGAAATTAATTCAGTTGAAAATTGTAAAAGCGAAAAGACAAAATCATGAATGCATATATTGTAGGAGGATTTAGAACAGCAGTAGGCAAAGCCAAAAAGGGCGGGTTCCGATTTACCAGACCTGACGATCTGGCGGCTACGGTGATAAAGCATTTGGTGGGGTCTGTCGAAGGATTTGACCCTAAACGAGTAGATGACCTTATTGTGGGCAATGCCATTCCTGAAGCAGAACAGGGCATGCAGATGGGTAGAATGATCTCCCTTCTTTCCCTGCCAATCGAAGTGCCCGGAATGATTATCAACCGATATTGCGGTTCCGGACTGGAGGCAATTAATATAGCGTCTGCCCGAATTCACGCTGGAATGGCCGATTGTATCATAGCAGGTGGAACTGAGTCGATGTCGATGCTACCCATGATGGGCTGGAAAACAGCGCTAAATTACAACATTGCCAGTCAGAACCCGGACTATTACACATCGATGGGCCTCACCGCTGAACAAGTGGCTCAGAAGTATGATATTTCTCGTGAAGAACAAGACGAATTTGCCTATAACTCGCACATGCGGGCGCTCAACGCCATTAAAGAGGGGAAATTCAAAGACGAAATCGTTCCGGTAGAAGTGGAAGAAATTTTCGTTGATGAAAAAGGTAAAAAACAGAAGAAAACTTTCACAGTAGATACGGATGAAGGACCCCGGGCAGATACCAATGTGGAAACTTTAGGTAAACTGAGGCCGGTTTTTGCTGCCAAAGGATCGGTGACAGCTGGAAACTCATCTCAAACATCCGATGGAGCAGCTTTCGTAATGGTTATGTCGGAACGCATGGTTAAAGAACTTAACCTCGAACCCATCGCCCGACTGGTGAGCTATGCCGCCGCTGGTGTAGAGCCGAAAATCATGGGTATAGGCCCGGTGGAAGCCGTGCCAAAGGCTTTGAAACTGGCGGGGCTCAATAAAAACGACATTGAACAAATCGAACTTAATGAGGCCTTTGCCGCTCAATCATTAGGTGTTGTAAAAGCCCTGGACTTCGATCAGGAGTCATTAAATGTAAATGGCGGCGCTATAGCGCTGGGGCACCCTCTGGGTTGTACGGGTGCAAAACTAAGCGTTCAGCTTATAAACGAAATGAGAAGGAGAAACCAAAAATATGGTATGGTGACTGCATGTGTAGGAGGCGGTCAGGGGGTTGCCGGTATTTTCGAGCGACTTAAGTAATGGAATAATAGCTATCTAACATTTTATACCTGAAAAAACATTGATTTATTATGGAAACAATTGATAAGAAGAAGGCCATTACCGGTGGTGAATTTCTCATCAGGGAAACAGACCCGCAGGAGATTTTCACCCCGGAAGAGTGGTCGGAAGAGCAGCGCATGATCGCGCAAACATGTAAAGATTTTATTGATACCGAGATCACTCCACAACTTGACGAGATCGATTCAATGAAAAATCCGGGGCTCGTTCCGTCACTTCTGGACAAAGCAGGCGAACTCGGTTTATTAGGAACTTCTATACCAGAATCATACGGTGGTTTTGGTATGGATTTCAACACATCTATGTTGATTGCCGAAGAAATAGGAAAAGGACACTCCTTTGCAGTATCACTTTCGGCACATACCGGTATTGGCACGTTACCCATTTTGTATTATGGTACAGAGGAGCAAAAACAAAAGTACCTGCCAAAACTAGCATCTGGTGAATGGAAAGCGGCTTACTGCCTGACGGAACCAGATTCAGGATCGGATGCCAATAGTGGTAAAACTAAAGCTGTGCTCGGCGACGATGGAAAGCACTACTTGATCAATGGTCAAAAAATGTGGATCACCAACGGTGGCTTTGCGGATGTATTTATCGTTTTCGCCAAGATAGATGACGACAAGAAATTGACTGCATTTATCGTTGAGAAAAGTTTTGGCGGCATAACCATGAATGAAGAGGAAAAGAAAATGGGTATAAAAGGGTCTTCAACCCGCCAGGTTTTTTTCAATGATTGCAAAGTGCCCGCTGAAAACATGCTCTCTGACAGGGAAAATGGATTTAAAATCGCACTCAATATTCTGAATATTGGACGTATTAAGTTGGCTGCTGCTGCTATTGGTGGCGCAAAAGGCACCATAAATCACGCGGTAAAATATGCCAATGAACGGAAGCAGTTTGGTGTGAGTATAGGTACGTTTGGAGCAATTAAACATAAAATAGGAGATGTAGCTTCTACCATTTTTGCCAGCGAATCAGCGACTTACCGAGCCGGACAAAATATTGACGATGCCTTCGATGCCCTTGTGGCTGAAGGCATGCCGGAAGCAGAAGCCAAATTGAAATCTGTTGAGCAGTTTGCCATTGAATGTGCCCTACTTAAAGTTCATGGATCGGAAACCCTTGATTTTGCTGCTGATGAAGGTGTGCAGATCTATGGTGGGATGGGATTTTCTGCTGAAGGGCCAATGGACCGCTGCTATCGCGATAGCAGGATCAACCGAATATTCGAGGGCACCAATGAGATCAACCGTATGCTTACTATTGACATGTTGCTGAAAAAAGCCATGAAAAATGAGCTTGATCTGATGGGGCCGGCCATGAATGTAGCCAAAGAATTGACATCAATTCCTGATTTCGGCTCGGACGATGATGATGCCATTTTTGCAAAAGAGAAAAAGGCATTGAAAAACCTTAAAAAAGCCGGGTTAATGATCGCTGGTTCCGCAGTTCAAAAGCTAATGACCAAGCTAAAAGACGAGCAGGAAATTTTGATCAACCTGGCCGATATGCTTATGGAAGTGTATGTAGCGGAATCTGCCCTTTTACGAACTGAAAAGCTTATCAGTCAGAAAGGCGAAGAAGCTTGTCAAATGCAAAAAGACATGACCCTGGTTTACCTGCATGGCGCTGTAGAACGCTGCATCTGGGCAGGTAAGCAAGCTATTTATTCATTCTCTGAGGGTGATGAGCAACGATTAATGTTGATGGGCCTGAAACGATTTACCAAGGTTGAACCTATCAACCTAAAAGATGCACGTCGCAGAATAGCAGATTACATGCTTGATAAAAACGAATTTACTTATTAGCTGATTTTAGCCTGAAAATGAAAAACCCCATGGTCGTGGGGTTTTTTTATATTCTTTTTTTCCGATGAATATTTTTATGGTTTCTCATTGTAGCCTTATACTTGTTCTCCTAAAGAAAGCAGTGAGCTACTCACTTTTATACCGGCCTTTTCAATTCCTTTTTTGCTGATCATAAACTTTAACCTTTTCTCCTGGATAACTAGACCATCCTCAGATTGACTA
>DNTA01000051.1 GCA_003500135.1 Cytophagales bacterium
GTACTTTACGAGGTGGTTACGTTTAATGCATGCCCAATTTACAATTATATCGTGTTAAGTAAGGGATTTATGGAATATGATATTGATACCGTGTATACCGAACAATTGGGGTTTGTATTTGAAAAAAAAGATTACGCAACAAGAGTTTATGAATGGGAATTAAACAATGTACCTGCCTTTAAAGACGAAAGTTTTGTTCCGTCAGATGACGAATATAAAATGAAAGTTGAATTCCAACTTGAATCGTACCATGGATATTATGGTGGTGAGTTTGAGCTTATGACCACATGGGAACAATTGATAGATGAGTTATTGGAAGGGACAGAATCATTTGGTTTTTATATTAAATCAGCAAAAAAAGATATCAAACAAATATTAAGTAAGCTTTCACTAGATGGAAAAACTGATCATGAAAAAGTTATTGAAATATTACAATACGTAAGAAATAATTACTACTGGAATAAGTACAAAGGCATATATGCCACTCAAAAAAAGAAAAAATTCATTGATTCAAAATCAGGGAATGTTGCTGATATTAATTTATTTCTGCATTCCTTGTTAAATGAAGCCGAGATAGAATCAAGCCCAATTCTGTTAAGTACGAGAAGTCATGGTAAAGTTTATTACCAGTATCCTTTTTTAAACTTGTTCGATTATGTGACTGTAATGGTGACCGATGAAACAGGAAATTATTACATCGATGCAACCGACCCGTTATTGCCATTGGGGATGTTGCCAAAAGAATGTATTAATGAATTTGGCTTACAAATAAAAAAAGTTGAAAAGGGAGAAGATGCCCAGTTTTTTCCTTTATCTCCAACGCAGGTTGATTTAACAAAAATCAATCAATCATTGAAGATAAATCTTTCTGATAAGGCTGTCGAAAGGCAAGTCCAAATTAAACTGGAAGGTTATGAAGCATTAAAATTCAGAGTTAAAATAAATAAGAATGGTGTTAAGTCGATTCATAATGACCTGGTGATGAAATCGCCTGTTGAAATCACGCAGCTGGAAGTTGAAAATATTGAAAACCTGGAAGAATCTTTAGTTTTGAAATATTGTACTAAAAATGAATTAGAAATTATTGGTGATAAGCTTTTAATAACCCCTTTTCCTGCAAATAAATACAAAGAGAATAAACTTAAAAAGGATATAAGGGTGTATCCTGTTGATTTTGGTAATCTTAGTGAAGAACAATTATTTTTTACTTTAACTGTACCAGATTCCTATGAACTTGATTATGCTCCAGAGAGCAATACATTAAAAAATTCTGAATTGGATTTAGAATTTTCATATATGGTTCAAAAGATGGAATCATATATACAGATAATGATTAAAATAAAAAGGGGTAAAACGAAATATACACCAGACGAGTATAAGAAACTCAAAACATTTTACGATCTGGTTGTAAAAAGTATTAATGAGAACATAGTTTTAAAGAAAATATAAGAAAACTTCTTTTGCCAACAAGTGGTCATACAGAATGGTATTCTAATTGATTATTCTGGCTTTTGTTCTCCCGCTTTTTCAGTATCAAGAATGTGTGCATAGAACCATACTATGATTGTGAACCGCTCGGTGGTGGGATTTTTGCGCCTTGCTTTCAAATATAAAAAGCTATCCTTCTCCCACACCCTCTTGCACATGGGCCGAAACGAAAATTTGCCCCTGATCGGTTTAGCGGTATTATTTCACCTGAATCAGCTCACTGCTCTAGCCCCATCCTGAAAAAACTTACCACACGCTCTTTTTATTCTCAAGCTTTTGTAGTGCAACGAAAAAGCGGGGACTGAAAAGCATATATGAAACAGGAAGTCTGTGACTTTCGTCAAAGATGAAAATCAAACATTCATTGAAAGGTCATATTATCCTGTCGGGTCACAGACCCTGGATTTCATTATTACTTCGCAGTCGCAGACTACCAAGAGCGGAAAATTCATTGCCCCGTTGCGGAAGGCTTAAAACAACTGATTGGGAATGAAATCGATGAATTGATTATATTTAATAGATCATTAAACCTTAAAGGATAGTCAAACTCATTCCGGTAGTGTTAGGTGAGAGGTGTAATACTTTAGTTGGTGAGCATAAAAAGAATGTTAAACAAATAAAAACTACCATTATGAAAATCAATCAAATCATTTTAGCAGTTTCCATGCTGCTAACAATTACGGCATGTAACAAACCAACAATTGATCAACAGGCTGAAGCAGAAAAGTTAATGGAACTTTCCAGGTCCTGGGCCAAATCAGTGAAAGATAAGGATGTTGAAAAAATGTTGTCCTATTGGGCCGATGATGCCATTGTTATGTCACCTAATGAACCTTCAGTAGTAGGAATTGAAGCACTACGAGGAATGGTTGAGCGCTCAATGAAAATTCCAGGTTTCGAAATCAATTGGGAACCCCAAAAAGCTTACGTTTCAAAAAGTGGGGATTTGGGATATGTTATTATTAAGAACTACATGACCATGCCCATTGACACTTTAGGAAATACCCGAACTATTTTTAATAAGGGGGTTGAAATATGGAAAAAGCAGGAAAATGGAACCTGGAAGAACGTTATTGATATTTCTAACCCGGACCCTTCAATAAACTCCATTGAATAGGTTGCACTAAATCACGAGGCGTATAGCTTATAGCGATTTAATGGCTACCAACAAGGCTTTTACTACGTAGCCAGCTTTATTTCGGGGGACAGAAAAGTGCTTCGAAACCGCCACAGGCCATATGCAATACGTTGGCAAAAACTTTAAAAAATCAAATCCCATTGAAAGCTAAACAGACTTATTTAAAAGGAAAATCCGTTTTCATTGTTTCATTATTAGTAGTAGGACTGACAATTATAACTGTCTACCTTTCTGGTATTAATTATAACAGAAGCCTCACCTCAAATTTTTACATTTCTCTAGGCATTATATCTATCATACTGTTCGTCTTTATGACTTATGGACTGTACTTTGGAATAGGGCTTTTGGATAACTTCCCAAAGTTTCAAAAATTTGAACGAGGGCGGTTTTTACCCACTTATGGTCACAACATCGACTTGCCAGGTTTCGATGTCGGAGAAGGAATTGCAGGAATAGTATTATCCATACTTTTATGGATTGGTATGGCTATACTATTTATTATACTATTGGCATTAGTCGAAGCTTTATTTTGGTTATCGATATTTATTATCCTGGCAATGCTTTATTGGCTGTTTTTTAGGGCCTTAAAAGTTGTATTTAGTAAATCCAAACGCACAAAAGACGACTTACAAATGTCGATCATATATTCATTGACTTATACCATCCTCTATACGGGTTGGATGTTTGGAATAGTATACCTTACAGAATTAATAAAGTAAAAAACCGGTTGGCAATGATGACGGGTAGCTTAGGACTCGCTGAAAGCAGACGCACAATGCCAGACCAGGCATGCTATCCAGAAGATTACCCACCATTACCCCCCTAACCTGCCGCAGGTTTAGCGAAGCGTAACTTCTGGCTATTATCCTTCAAGTTTTCAACTTGAACTATCGGAATTGACAGTTTACGCCAAGGCTACAATTATCACCTGTACAGTTTAAAAAATCATCCCCGCTCTTTTTAATCTCAAGCTTTTGTAGTGCAACGAAAAAGCGGGGACTGAAAAGCATATATGAAACAGGAAGTCTGTGATTTCCGTCAAAGATGAAAATCAACTATTATCCGCGATCAGAGTCTCGCCATGCGGACTCTGATCACCGCAATTCATTCAATACCGTTTTTTTATACCCCGTTGAATATCAAAAGTGATAATCTGTAGTGATCGCTTGCCCTCAAGCTCTGATGAAATCCTTACAGGATTTATCAGAATTCTCATCCGAACCGGGCAGGCTCTTCATTTGCTCATACGCACAAGGCATGCGCTTCATCCCCTCGCGAATCTTCGATTTTTGTCAATTCGATTACTTATACATGTAATTGATAACCTCTGAACCATTGAACCCATGAACTCTTGAACTGATTGCATTTCTTTTCTTAACGCTCCACTTTCTGAATTTCTAAACGCCTTTTGATCAAGGCCAATAATAATTCTGAATGGCGAGAAAGATTCAATCAGCTAGTCATTTAGGGATTGAAAGTTCAGCGTTCAGAGGTCAGGGTTCAGCGAATTGATAAACAAGACATTTAAAAATCCCCGAATCTACCTACGAGAGTTGCAGGTGACAACACCTGCAACGGCGTAATATAGGTTCAGCGGTTCAA
>DNTA01000052.1 GCA_003500135.1 Cytophagales bacterium
AACGTACCGGCAGCAGGTGCATTGCCGCGATTGTGTTGCTTTGCCGGCACAGCTATGGGTATGACCACATTTCCTGCACACAAATCCATTGCCCCATTTTTCATCGGCAAGGTATTTTAGACAGTCCGCTGCATTTGAAAAACGCTCTTGGAATTCAAATAATGACAGGCTTTTAAATCTTTGCTCCATAGTTTTAGGTATTATTTCCCCTAATTTACTACATTTAGCCATATTAGCCATATTTACAAAGTGCCTAAGTCAATTGAAATATTAACAAATTTAATAAATTTGAATTGATTCTCCACCAGAGGTGTTCGGTTCAACATTCGCTAAATGCCAGACTCCCTTTGGTCGTCCAGCGTTTAGCTGGATCGTTGTGTGGCATTTAACATGACCTGATTTACATGGTAAAATTAATAGATAAAATAAAAAGCTTTTTTAATATGGATTCAGAGTCATTGGCCATATTTACTTCAATATTTACGGAATTAGAAATTAAGAAATATGATTCTTTCGCCAAAAAAGGAGAATTTTCAAAGAAAATAGCATTTGTGGAATCTGGAATTTTAAGAGCCTATTTTAACAACGACAGAGGTGAAGAATATAATAAAACCTTTTTTACTGAAGGTTCATTTGTTGGCGCCTATTCTTCATTAGTAACAGGCGAACAGAATTTAATTGATATTGATTGCTTGACTGATTGTGTGTTATATATTGCAGAATTTCAAGACATCACTCAATTGTATGATAAATACCCGCATATTGAAAGATCCGCCAGGATTCTTGCTGAATATCTTTTTGTAAAAAAGGAGAAACGTGAAATAGAACTTGTAACCCTGGAAGCAAAAGAAAGATATGCCATTTTTCAAAAAGAACATCCCAACCTGGAACAGCTAATCCCACAATATCATATAGCTTCATATCTTGGCATAACTCCCACTCAGCTCAGCCGAATAAGAAGCAAAAATTAATTCTCAAATTCATTTCTTTACATATGTAAATGTTTTTGATTGGAAATGCATTAACCTTTGTAAACTGAAAAATTTAAATTGATACTTATGCTATTTCAAGGAAATAAAAGGATAGTTAAAAGCACTAACTCTATGATCGGGGTAGCAACGGCCAAAAAATTTGTAGGATTAAACAATGAAGTTATTGCTATTGGCACAAAGGCCGAAAAGCCTGAAAAATCGGGTAAAACTGTTGAACGAGTTATCCCATTTAATTCTGCCACAACAAAAATTGAGAATTTAGATAAACTCGCTGTATTTAATGAAAACAAGCATCCTGTATTTGAAGGGCCTTACTTTTGAAAATTTGCTTAATCAATTTTAATAATGCTTGACAGGCAGTCTTGCTTTAGGTTCGCAGCAAAATCAAAAAAATAATTAAACATTAAAAATGAAACCACTATTTTTAATTCTGATCATTACATTTATTTCTTTTCATGTATTGAGCCAGAATACTACTCAAACTCAAACCATAAAAGGTAGCGTAAAAGATTTAAACTCCGAATTTCCACTACCAGGAGTTAATATTATTCTGATAGATTCAGATCCATTTTTAGGCACTATAACCGATGAAAACGGACAATTTCGTCTGGAAAATGTGCCCCCGGGCAGACAATCAATATTGGTAACATATGTAGGTTACAAAAGCCAAAGCATTCCCAATCTGCTTGTAACATCCGGAAAAGAAGTAATTGTAAACATACATCTGGAAGAATCGGTTGAAACTTTACAGGAAGTTGTTATAACCCCTGATAGCGATAAAGACCGGCCCAATAACGATTTGGCGAAGGTAAGTGCAAGGACTTTTAGTCTCGAAGAAGTGCAACGTTTCTCTGGTGGGCGAAATGATGTAGCACGATTGGCAAGCAATTTTGCAGGTGTGCGCACAGCAGATGACGCCAGAAACGATATTATAGTTCGCGGTAATTCACCTACCGGTGTTCTATGGAGAATTGATGGTTTACCTATTGCAACTACCAATCACTTTGGTACTCTTGGGACAACAGGTGGGCCGGTAAGTGCACTTAATACAAATGTTCTTAGAACCTCTGATTTCCTCACCAGTGCTTTTCCTGCTGAATATGGGAATGCTAATGCGGCAGTTTTCGATGTAAAGTTTCGAAACGGAAATACCGATAAGCATGAATTTACTGTTCAGATGGCAGCCTTTAGCGGCCTGGAGTTGATGGCAGAAGGCCCCATAAGCAGAAAGAATCAATCCTCTTATCTTATTTCTTATCGTTATGGAATCGCCAGTGTTGCAGCAACGGGGACATCTGCCGTTCCTTATTTTCAAGACCTTTCTTTTAAATTCAATTTTGGACAATCAAAACTGGGCAGGTTCGAATTATTTGGTATGGGCGGTCTAAGTTCAATAGATTTTCTTGGAGAACAAATAGACGAAGAAGATCTTTTTGCAGACCCAACACAAGATATTTTTGTTTCAAGCTCTTTGGGCATGGTTGGCTTAAATCATAATATCCAAATAGATAAAACATCTTATCTCAAAACAACCATAGGCACCAACATTATAACAAACCAGTTCAATCAGAATAATTTCCTTTATAATCAAAATGGAGATAAAACAGGCGAATATAGCTCAGTTGAAAGGGATGATATCGAAAACAGATATACATTTTCTACTCAATACAACAAAAAATTCAATCCCCGATTCAATATACGTACAGGAGCTATGGTTCAGGTATATAATATTCAATTGAATCTCCAGGACAGGAATAGGCGACCTGATATACCAGACAATAATGGAGATGGTATACCTGATTATTTTATCGTTTCACGAGATATAAATGAGTATACTCCACTCCTTGAAGTGTATGCGCAGGCAGAATATAAGTTTTCTGATAAACTGAGCTGGAATTTCGGTTTGCATAATCAATATATTGAGTACAATGGATCCAACTCATTGGAACCACGTACTGCTTTGAGTTGGCAATTAGCACCTCTACAAAGACTGTCTATCGCATATGGGCTTCACAGTCAGCTGGTACCACTACCTATACTTGTCTTTCAAGAGCAAACAGGAGAAAATGCGTATGAAAGGACAAATAGAGATCTCGATTTTATGAAAAGTCATCATTTTGTTCTTGGTTACCATTATAAATTTGCAGAAAGCTGGAGGCTAAAAGCAGAGGCTTATTACCAGCGACTTTTTAGCATACCCATAGAACAAAATCCAAGTTCATATTCTGTTATTAATGAGGGCGCTGATTTTACTTTCAATGAAAGAGGTTCATTGGTTAATAAGGGTAATGGCGATAATTACGGCCTTGAATTAACAGTGGAGAAGTTTTTTAGCCGGGGATTCTATTTGCTTATCACAGGTTCTTTATATGAATCGAAGTATAGCGGAAGCGATGGCATAGAGCGAAATACTGCCTATAACAACAACTATGTTTTTAACGGGCTTTTTGGAAAAGAGTGGCTTATTGGCAAAAACAAAACCAACGCCATAACATTTGATACAAAAATAACTACATCAGGAGGTACCCCTTATACTCCTATTGACCTTGAAGCTACAAGGGCAAATGGAGGGCGTGAAGTATATCAAGAAGACATAGCTTATAGCGAAAGATATGATATTTATTTTCGTTGGGATGTGAAATTTGGTATCAGGCTAAACGGAAAGAAATCAAGAATATCTCATCAGTTCTTTATCGATTTGCAAAATGTAACCAATCGGGAAAATGTATTTGTTAAAAGATACAATCCTGTAACCGATCAAATCAATACAGTTACACAATCGGGTTTCTTTCCGGACTTCATGTATAGAATTCAATTCTAAGATTTTATTTCAAATAACCCAATTAATTTTTCACAGCACATAAAGGGGGCCAATGGACTCCTTTTTTGTGCAGGCCTTCTGACAGTTTTCGGGAATATTTTTACATTTAAATCTGTTAATATCCACCAATAATATTATTTATCACCATGCAAATAACCCAAACCGAACGTAATTTTGATCAAATGGTTTACGACCATTAGGGCTTTAAAGAGGAGTAAACCCCTGTCTTGTCCTCGTTTTAGCCAGGCAATTTGTGAAGGCTAACGAGGATGATCTATACCGGCATTTGCAATACCTACTAGAAAATCACATTTGCTTTCCCCTACTGGTCCAATTCTTCCAGTAAGGGCAGCAGCAAAGACACGACTCGGACCTTTGGTAAGCAATAGCAACTTCTAAATCCAAAAATTCCTCAGTTGACTCAAGTGTTGCGGAAATACAAAAAAAATAGTTTTTAAAGGCAACCTTTTTGATGTACTGGTGCCCTTTATATAAAACTTAAATTTTTGAAAACAATATTTGTCATTTCATTAATCATGATGAGCCTGACACTGTTAAAATGATGGAACAAAAGATGGATTACTTGCATAATAATCCGGTTGAAGCTGGTTTTGTTTCGGAACCACAACATTGGAAATACAGTAGTGTAGGGGATTATGTTGGATCAAAGGGAAATGTTGAAATAGAACAGTTAGATTGCCGAAAATCAAAAAGCTGTTGGATTGATATGTCATACTCCTGCGCTAATTACAACAATACATGAAGAGGAAAATCTGTTTATTGGCTATAAGGTAAATTCGGTTTCCCCAATAGAAGAAATAAATATAGAAAAACTTATCATGAAGGGCAAACCGAAGAAAAGAATGATAGCTAAACAACTCAAAAAGTTAGGCTTAAAATATGAAAGAGGTGGACCGGGCAAGAATTTCTCAACTAGAGACAGAAACCTTGTAACGAGTCAAAATCCCTTTTCCGGGGAATCTTTCAATGAATTATTTCTTGATCTATTGTCCAAATATTAATAAACGCCACACAACACGCGGTCATAAAACATTGCGCGGATAGTGCTATATTTGTGCGAAATAACAATTAATCAACGGCTTAGCGGGCTGATAAGTTCGTGTTTCAAAATGCGCAACGTTTCATACCGCCATCCGTTGGCAGCAATGGTAGAACGACCGTCCACACAACAAAGAAACAGATGACAGAACAAGAAACAGCAAACATTAACGAAACCTACTTTAAGCTGCTTGAACAGCAAAAATTTGTAACGGACGACTTGGACTACTCAATTCTTGAACAGCATAAACCCAACTTGCAAAAATTGGCTGAAATCGGAAATTCAGCTATAACTGTTTTTGACCTTTACCAAAAACGACACATTTTTAATTCATTCAACATTGGAGAAATGTTAGGATATAACTTGCAAGAAGTGCAAGCTGTTGGGGAATATTTTTTAGATTCAAAAGTCCACCCGGCAGATTTCACAATGTTGATGAAAAACGGAATAAGTTTGCTGAAATTCTTCCAGAATATTCCAACCGATGAAAAGGTAAACTACAAACTCATTAGTGAATTTCGTGTGTTAAATGCAGACAACAAATATGTTCGGGTTATTGAGCAACAACAAGCGTTGGAAATAACGAGTAACGGAAGTATATGGTTGGCGTTAAGTATTTTGGACATTTCGCCCAATCAAAAGAACTTGGACGAATACACCGTATCTGAATTATTGAATTTCAAAACAGGAAAATTTATTCCATTTATTGAACAGAAAGAGAAAATAACTATTGCTCTTACCAACAGAGAAACCGAAGTGCTGAAATTGGTTAAGGACGGCTTATTAAGCAAAGAAATTTCCGATAAACTTTCCATTAGTCTGCATACCGTAAACACATACCGACAAAGGGTTTTGGGAAAATTAGGGGTAAGTAATTCTATGGAAGCAGTTATGTTGGCTTCAAAATTAGGGCTGATATAGTTGGTCGCATACTGATAAATCAGTATTGCCCGCAATTGGGATAAAGCAGAACTTTGTAGCATTTAAAATACTCAATTTATGTTGCGAAGTTTTTTTCTGATTTCATTCTTGTTTTTGTCTGCACGGTTGTTTGCCCAACAACCCACCCAAATCATTCGGGGAACTGTTATTGATGAAGCATCTAATGTGCCGTTAGCGTATGCTACAATAGGTTTGGAAAATACCACAATCGGAACTGTTACGGATAGTTTGGGAAACTTCGCACTTAAAAATGTAGCCATTGGAAGATACAATATCATTGCATCGTATATAGGTTACGAACCTATTGTGCTAAAAGAAATTCAGGTAACATCAGCTAAAGAGGTTGTGTTGAATTTTACAATGAAAGAAAGCCCCACATCGCTTGATGAAGTCATTATCCGTCCGAAGATAAATAAAGAACAACCGCTCAACTCAATGGCAACGGTAAGTGCAAAAATGTTGAGTGTAGAAGAAGCTAAACGCTACGCAGGCGGTTTTGACGACCCTGCAAGATTAGTTTCTTCATTTGCAGGCGTGTCAAGTAATGTGGGTAATAATGCTATTGTGGTAAGAGGAAACAGTCCACAATCTTTGCAATGGAAATTAGAAGGCATTGAAATTTCCAACCCCAACCACTTTGCCGATTTAGCCGCTTTTGGCGGTGGCGGGCTTACTGCATTAAGTACACAACTATTGGCTAATTCCGATTTTTTTTCAGGGGCAATGCCTGCCGAATACAATAATGCCCTTTCGGGTGTGTTTGATATTTTTATGCGAAACGGAAACAATCAAAAACACGAACATACTTTTCAATTGGGTGCAATAGGCATTGATGCCGCTTCTGAAGGTCCTTTTTCAAAAGGGAAAAGGGCTTCTTATATTTTCAACTACCGATACTCTACTTTGGGTTTGCTTGCACCTATTTTACCTAAAAATGCGGCAGGAACAACCTATCAGGATTTGTCTTTCAAACTAAATTTTCCTACTGAAAAAGCAGGAACATTTTCCGTATGGGGAATGGGCTTACTTGACCATTCGGGTGCTGAGGCTAAAGATAATATCAGTAAATGGGAATATGATTCGGACAGAGAAAATCAAGATGTAAGTCAGTTTATGGGAGCATCAGGAATTACTCATAGGTTTTTACTTAACGACAAACAGTACTTGAAAACTACTTTTGCTACAACAGGTAACGGAATGGATTTACACACAGAGAAAGTGGATAGTTCTCTTAATGCTTTTCCAAAAAATGAGATTAGTAGCAAGAATTTTAACATTGTTCTAAACTCATTTATTAACACAAAATTCAGTGCTAAACATACCAATAAGTCAGGTTTTGTAATAACTAATATGAATTATAAAATGCTACTTAAAGATGCAACGACAGGCACACCATTACAAACCATTGTGGACGAAAAGGGTAGCAGTACATTAGTTTCAGCTTTCAGTAATTCTATGGTGCATATTACTGATAATGTAAGCATAAATGTTGGGCTAACAGGGCAATGGTTTACCTATAATAATGTTTGGTCAGTTGAACCGAGAGTGGGCATAAAATATAACTTTACCCCAATTCAAACACTTAGCTTTGCCTATGGTCTACACAGCCGTTTGGAACGATTGAACTATTATTTTATCAAGGATAATACAAGCCAATACATTAATAAAAATTTAGGATTTACCAAAGCTCATCATTTGGTGTTGGGCTACGATATCAGTACTTCTGAATTTACCCACTTAAAAATTGAAGCATATTATCAGCATTTGTTTGATGTTCCTGTTATTGGGGGCAGTTCATTTTCTTTAATCAATCAGCAAAACGATTGGTTTTTTGATGAAAAACTACAAAATACAGGTAAAGGAAGAAATTATGGATTAGATATTACGTTTGAGAAATATCTCTCTAAAGGCTATTACTATATGGCAACAGTTTCGTTATTTAACTCGCAATATCAAGGAGGGGATAATGTTTGGAGAGATACTCGCTATAACCGCAATTTTGCACTAAACTTTTTAATCGGAAAAGAGTGGTTGTTAGGCAAAAATCAAGATAAAATTTTAGGATTAAATGCACGAGTAAGTTATCAGGGAGGCGACCACTATTCGCCTATAAACACAACTCAATCACTTGCTGTCCAAGACGTAGTTTTTGACGAAACAAAAGCATTTTCGCTACAATATTCCCCTGCATTTACAAGCCATTTTACCGCAAGCTATATACTTAACAAAAAGAAAACAACCCACGAATTTGCTCTCAAAATTATCAACCTGACACAGTATAAGGAATACTTAGGGTTTCGTTACAATTACCAAACTCAAACGGTGGACATTAACCGTGAAGCGACTTTTATACCGAATATTAGCTATAAAATTGAATTCTAAGACACACTATATACAGAAATCACAGCTGCCAATAACTAAGCATTCGTGTGG
>DNTA01000056.1 GCA_003500135.1 Cytophagales bacterium
GATCCTTTACCTCCCATGCAGGCATTAGGCTACCAACCCGAAGACATTGCAACAGCCATACGGGAATCTGTTACCGCCACCCTGCGTCACATCGGTCGAGGTCCGGGAGGATTGTAATAATTAAAAAAAAGAAAACTTTGGTCATTACAGGCTCACAAACTGATGCAGGCCTGGAGGATGGAAATCACCATAAAGCAGGCAATGAAGTAACCAACAAGATACACTGGTTTCTTATTCTGAAACTTGTTGGTAGTTTTTAATACATTTCCTGATTTTTCATTTTGAGATAATACGGGAAAACGAAATTTCTATTAGCGTCTTCGCCCAAGCATTGAATCGGAACGACCAGCGTACTTCCATCTTTATTTTCCTGATCGCTAAAATACCAATGTCGCCTTTGTTGCTATTCCGGGTTTTATTTGTCCTGTTGGACGGATTATTTGAATATCTAACGGGTAAGTTGTGGATTCTTCTGTAATGCCTGGTGAAATCCCGGAAACTGCCCCCTAAAATATTGGTCAGGCAGAGCAGGAAAATCCAGTTGCAATTCCATACCTAAAGTAATGTCATTTATCACACTTTCAGGAAGTTGTACGGAACACCTTCATTCTGTCATCTGATGCGCTTAGAACCACGAATTCCTCACCAGGGGCAATTCGTTCATTTACATCATCGACGGTATTGAGTACATCGCCATCGGTTGGTGAATAAATGTATCCATGATTTACTTTTGATTTTTGAGTTTCCCTGTTTCTAAGGGCAGTCCCATTAAAAGCCTTAGCGCTTTTAAAAGCATTTCTGGCACTTTCATATTCGGCCAGTGGTTTGGCGCCCTGTTCATAAAGATGCTTGAACTTGTTGAAATTGGTGTCGGCAGTGAACATTTCAGAAACCGTTCTTTTGACCTCCGACACAGCCTTTTCATAATCTAATTGGGCCTCTACATTATCAAGTCGCCCTAAAAGCTGCCCTTTCTTTACAAACTGTCCCTTCGCCACATTTTTTTCCACGATTATTCCCGAATTTCTGAAACTTAAAGCAACATCACTTCCGGTTTTGGCAATACCAAATGAAAATACCTGGCCTTCGGAATGAGAAATTGATTTCAATATTAGTATTAAAATGAGTGTTGGAATGAGAAGAACAGATGTTGAGGAAAGATTATTGCGAAAGATATTCTTCATGCTATTAAAAATTATAAACTTGAGCTATTTACAGAATGACCTCTTATATTTGGTCAACAAAGGATGGAAAAAATTTCAACGTTAATGTTGTTTGAGGGTAGCTTAAAGGGATGAGGATAGCCCGGAAGAAAAAGTGTGATGGATAATGCTTAAGATGTTTCATGGCTCGGTTGGTTAGTTTCGTAATACAGTATTTCCACTATTAAATTTTATTCTGACTGCGAAAGGGATATTCATCCATGGATTTTTAAGTCGATTATAATGTTGCCGTTATTAATTTAATTAAAGAGTAGAACAAAAATAATTTTTTTTTGTTTTGTTGTTATTAATTTTATTATGGAAAATTATTCAAAGGGAGAAAGCTCGAGGGAAGAGATCATTAATAAATCGAGAGAGATATTTAATGAATATGGGATACAAACCACTTTGAGCAATTTGGCTGAACTAATGGAAACTACTTTAGGCCGGATTACGCATCATTTCAAAAACAGGGATTTGCTTTTTGTAGCCATTGCTGAAGACTATGAAAAAAAGTTGAAAGAACTGCGACAAAACAGATCCCCTGGCACTCTTTCAATACATTCTTTTATTGAAATCCGTTCCGAAATATTCGACCTGCAATATAACTACAGGTGCGCCATAAGGTTTATCATAGCGTCCATACCACACCAAAAAGAATTGAAATCACATATCCACGACGCCTACAGTAATAGTTGTGCAAGCATTGAACATACCATCACAACTTTAATTGATGCAGGCTTATTACAACAAAAGATTTTACGAGATGGTACTTTTGATGTCTTTTTGTTCCAGTTCACTAACCTGTTTACCAATTGGGTGATTAACCTCGAGCTGTACGATAATGACAAAGCTATTCAGGAGGTAAAACCGGTTTACCTGAAAGGCATTTTATCGGTTTTCATACCCTTTTTAACCCATAAAGGACATGACGAACTCCATCAGCATGAACTATTCCGAAGTTCTGATTGAATTTTATGTAGTAATCAAAGGGTTGTAATTATTGTATAAATTGTTTTTGACGATCAATCAACCTGCCCTTCCGACACCGCCAGGCCTACCATACTATCAGCCGTGCCATAGTATAAAAACCATTTGCTTTTAAAATAAACCAATCCTTCAATGAAGGTAGCGCCTGATTGGTACTGTCCGCTAATTTCATGCGGCAGACCCGGACAAATAAAAGGTTCCTCTAATCGGTTGATCAGTTTGGTTGGATCATTCTTATCAAAAAGCACCTGTCCGCCACAATACATTCCTTCAGGCACTTCGGTCGAAGCTCCTTCGCCAGTCAGATTTTTGGCATTGTATAATAAGAGTATTCCCTGATCAGTAAAAAGTGCCGGTGGACCGCACTCGGTTAAATGACTGTCGAATGATCCTGGGGTTGGCTCAAAAACTTTTAGCAGATCACCATCATCATTAAGCATGGGCTGCCAGTCCAGTCCGTTCGTTGAAATGGCCAGGTTTACGAATTGCTCTCCCCAATACATCAGATATTTTCCATTAAACTTTTTCGCCACAAGGCGGCCATCGACCAGCTCGGTAACCACCGAGCCTGATTTGCTCCAAAAGTCCAGAAAACGGCCTCCTTCGAAATCTTCAAATACCGGCCCATGCTTGGTCCAGTGTCTGAGATCATCGGAAGTAGCGCTGGACAATCGGGCGACATCGCGGTTCCAGCTGGTATACAGCATCAGGTAACCCCCTTCCGGCAATTCCACTACCCTCGGATCTTCCACACCGCCCGGATAGTCCCATTTTTTAAAGGCGTCATTATCCGGGTATAAGACGGGCTCGGGATATTTAACAAAGTGAATCCCATCGAGACTGTAGGCCAGCCCAATTCTTGACGTACGCCCACCCAAAATGGCATCGGGGTTATCTTCAGCCCGAAAAAGTAAATAGACGGTATCATTTCTTACGATTGCTGCAGGATTGAACACATCGGCTTTTTGCCATTGTATATCTTCTCCTGTTACAGGGTCCATAAACACATAATTGGAATCGGGCGCTAGTATGGGATTAAGATCAGTTTTTTCGAATCCAAGCAACCAGGGTTCTTGAGAATCACCAACCGGTTTTTGATCTGAAGGCTTCCCGTTGCACGATACCAATATTCCTACCAGAATAGAATAAAACAGTACCTGAGTGTTTTTCATTTTCTTGTTCTTAGGTTTGGAGTTGATCTTTTACCAATGAAAATAATAAAAAAATGCCGCAATAAGATGTATGAATATTGGGAAAGCATAAGTGTAGTGCAAAGTTTAGGAGCGGTTCACTATCTGTAAACCGTTAACATTATTAAGAGTAAAAAAATTAAATCAGATATTTAAGTTCGTACTACACTTACATAATGCTGGCAGGTGAGTAGCTTATTTAAACAACCCAAATTTTAACCCTACATAACCAGTCAAACCTGATATGTCAGATTGATTAAAGTTTCGGTATTCCATTTGTCCTACAAGGCGGTAGCCTGCACCAAGATTAAGACGGACATATTTATGTAAATTTACCTCTAGGAGGGCTGATGGTTCTATTTGAAAAAAGTTTTCCTCTCCTAAACCAGCATCTCCTACTTCATTATCCATTTGTACTTCCCCATATCCTATAAATAATGGAAAAGTCACATGAAAAACGTTATTGGATAATAAAGTGTATTCAGCAAATCCCCCTACTGACCAATAATCCATATAAATTCCTTGTACAGTCTCACTTTCAGGGTTTATCTCGTTGAGTGATGTACTTAAATATGCTCCAAACGAGATTTTATCCTTAATATTCAAACCACCACGTAGATTGAATAAAGAAACAGAACTTCCATCCATTGAAGTAATGCCATAGGTCGGGGCAATGAAAAAACCTAAGTCTTTAGTGCTGATTGAAGCACCATTACCAAATAATGTTTCTGCTTCACCTTTTTCCTGAGCCATTACACTATTACCAATTATTAGCAAACCTGCCAATAAATTGAATAGATTAATTGATTTCATTGTTTTGATATGGATATTTATTGTTGTTGAAATTCAAGCATATCACCACTATCATCAAATCTGATGATCTTCTGATTGATAGAGATAAAATACCAATCATCATTTAATTCCGTGAAACCTGGATTATTGAAAAAGTTCATCCTTAATTCGATCCTTCCATCATCACGAAACACGGAATAACTACCTTGAATAGTTTCATTTGCATCTGTTGCCGATACTGTTTCATCGGAATTGAAAACAAAAAGATACGAATCAAATAAGTACGTTTCATTGTCTTC
>DNTA01000300.1 GCA_003500135.1 Cytophagales bacterium
TCCTCTTAAACCTCGCGCACAGTACACGATAGTCGGTTTATTCGGATCAAGCTCTTCTAATCCTTCTCTCAGGGTGTCAAGGGGAATATTGATGGCATTATTGATCTGTCCTTCGTTTTCGAGCTCTTTCGGATTTCTAACATCAATCAGTTGATAATCCTCGGCCCTGTGTTCGCGCATGTAGGTTTCAAGACCATCTACGCTGAATTCGCGCAACAACAATTTCTTTCTATTATCTGAAATGTAACCTGAAACAATCACAGGATCTTTAGCCGGTGAGTAAGGTGGTGCGTAAGCCAGGTCCAGGTTTTGCAGGTCCTCGATCGTCAGTCGCGCGTAAATGGCGGTGCTTAGCACATCAATTCGTTTGTCTACTCCTTTCAATCCAAAAATCTCGGCGCCAAGCACTACCCCGTTGTTGGGGTCGTAATACATTTCGATATAGAGATCGGTCTGCCCAGGAAAGAATCCGGGACTGGCCGGGGCCACGAAAAAGGTAGTTTTATACTCCTTACCAATCATTTTCAGCGATCGTGCGTTGTGGCCTGTTCTTCCCAGGGTGTAATCAAACACTTTTACAATTGCCGTTTTGTAAGCTCCTTTAAAGGTTTCATTGCCCCCGGCGGCATTGGCCCCGGCAGTTCGGCCTCCTTTATTAGAATGGGTTCCCATTGGGAAGTAATCGTGCTGCCCGGTTTGAATATTCTTGATACTGGCACAATCTCCGGCTGCATAAATATCAGGAAGTGAGGTTTCCATACGCTCATTGACCTTAAGAGCGCCATTTGGCAAATGTTCGGCGCCCTTGCTGGTAAGCAGGCCGGTATTGGGCCTGCCTCCGATACCCATCAGCAGGTAATCCGCTTCTATTTTCTGGCCATTATTAAGCGTAACATACTTAATTTGGTCACCGTCCCTTTCAATGGCCTGCACCGTAGTGTTCGTTAATACTTCAACACCGTTTTCCTTCATCACATTTTCGGCCATATAACCGAACTTGCCATCCCAGGTAGATAGAATGGATGGGGCCATTTCGACAATGGTGACCTTCTTACCAATCTCATTAAGGTTTTCCGCTACCTCTACTCCGATCAGTCCAGCGCCCAATACCACAATATTTTTTCTTTTGTCCAAAACGCCATCCTTCTTGATCTTGTCGAGGTCTTCAATGGTTCTGCAGTTCGACCAGTTGGTGGTTTCGTTCAAACCTTCCACCGGAGGCACAAATGGGCTGGCGCCCGTGGCAAAGATCAGTTTGTTGTATTTATAGGTCCCTTTTGAAGTGATTACTTCACGGGTCTCCGGATTGACATCCGTTACCTTTTCTTCCAATCTCACATCAATGTTAAACCGTGTTCTCAATAGATCAGGTTTAACAACCATAAGTTTTTCACGCTCTTTTATAGTGCCCGACATGGAATATGGAATACCACATGTGGCATAACTTACATACTTTGTTTTTTCGAAAAGGATTATTTCAGCATGTTCATTCATCCTTCTGGCTTTGGCTGCCGCAGAAGGCCCGGCAGAAAGTCCGCCTATTACGATGATAGCGCTTTTCATATTAAGTCTCTTTAGTCCTGGTTCTATTCTTTTTTGAAAGTTCAAATTTAAACATATGAATAAATGTAAATATGACTTAGGTCACACAATGCTCAATTCGAAAGATTGTATTTGCAAAGGCCGTTTTGGCAGGGGCAATAGTAAATAAATTTCGAATTGGGAAACGAAATAATTACTTTTGTTGCCCTTAAACCGAGAATATAAATTAACAGGATAATGAGTAAAAAGAAAATCACAATGCAAAACGGGCAATTACAGGTGCCCGATGTACCTATAATTCCATTTATTGAAGGCGACGGTACGGGAACCGACATATGGCAGGCGTCCCGACGGGTATTTGATGCGGCCGTTGAAAAAGCTTATGGCAGCTCAAAAAAAATTGCCTGGAAAGAAGTTTTGGCCGGAGAAAAAGCATATAACGCTACCGGAAGCTGGTTGCCAGACGAAACCCTGGCCACATTCAAAGAGTACCTGGTAGGTATTAAAGGACCACTTACCACACCTGTAGGAGAAGGTATCCGTTCATTGAATGTAGCTTTGCGCCAAAAACTTGATCTATATGCCTGTGTACGTCCGGTTCGTTGGTTTAAAGGCACACCTACTCCGGTAAAAGACCCTTCTACCACTGATATGGTGATTTTCAGGGAAAATACTGAAGACATCTATGCAGGAATAGAGTTTCAGCAGGGCTCCGGTGATGTCGAGGCCTTCAAAGCGCTTTTAAAAGAAAAGTTTCCCGAAAGATTTGAGAAAGTTCGTTTTCCCGAAACTTCAGGTTTTGGAATCAAGCCTGTTTCCATTGAAGGTACCGAGCGGCTTGTACGGTCTGCCATTGAATATGCCATCAAAGAAAAGCGCGATTCCGTAACGCTGGTACATAAGGGTAATATTATGAAATTTACCGAAGGTGCTTTTCGTGATTGGGGTTATGCCCTTGCAAAAAAAGAGTATGGTGCGAAAGACCTGGATGGAGGTCCATGGCAGGTATTTGAAAAAGATGGTCACAGCATTATTGTGAAAGATGTGATTGCGGATGCCTTTTTACAGCAAATTCTTTTAAGGCCCTCCGAATACAGCGTAATTGCCACTCTCAATCTTAATGGTGATTATGTTTCCGATGCCCTGGCTGCAATAGTAGGTGGCATTGGCATCGCACCTGGTGCAAATATCAATTACGATTCAGGTAATGCGATTTTTGAAGCTACCCATGGAACGGCTCCCAAATATGCAGGGCAGGATAAAGTAAACCCGGGTTCTCTGATATTATCGGGTGCAATGATGCTTGGGTACCTCGGTTGGCAGGAAGCAGCGGACCTCATCCACAAGGGAATTGAAGGCGCAATTTCTTCTAAAAGAGTGACTTATGATTTCGAACGCCAGATGGAAGGAGCTACATTGCTCAAATGCTCTGAATTTGGTGAAGAGATTGTGAAAAATATGTAACGAATTTGCAAAAAATACCGTTTTAATTTACGAACAAAAGCCCTCAACGGGGCTTTTGTTATTAGAAAAAGGTATTTATGCAAGAACGACTCCCACTATTCCCACTAAACAATGTGGTTTATCCGGGTGAACCGCTTAATCTGCATATTTTCGAACCACGTTACATAGAACTGATCAATGATGTCCTGGCCTCAGATGGGATTTTTGGTATGCCAGTTTTTATGGGGGTTAAACTGGACTACGGTACCACGCTCATGATCACTAAGGTGGAAAAAATCTATGGTGATGGAAGGATGGATATCAAAACTGTGGGAATGAAGGTATTCAGGGTAAAAAAATTGGAAAACCCCGCCGAAGGTAAGTTGTATTCAGCAGGAGATATAGAATATGTAGATGATGTAGAAAACGGAACTTACGAAAATGTGGCGGCTCTGAAACGATACATCAAGGATGTTTTGGTGAGGCTTGACCTCAAAAAAGATGTGCAAATCCGTAGTGAAGTAAAATCTTTTAATGTGGCCCACCTTGCCGGTTTATCACAGGCGAAGAAATATGAATTGTTAACTATTGATAATGAAAAAGACCGGCAGGAGTATTTAATACATCACTTTGAAAAGCTGCTTCCCATTCTAGAGGGCCTTCACGAAACGAAAGCCCGCGTTATGATGAATGGTCACTTCAAAAATTTTGATCCACTGAATTTTTAAGCATTGGCGATACCTGCTTTTGGCTATTGATAAGCATCCGTCCGCTCAGTTTATTAAACCTGTAGAAAAGCCAAATGGCTGCGATAGTCAATCCCAGCAATAAACCCGTCCAGATACCCAAAGCCCCCATCTCGAGCCTGAATCCTAGAATATAGCCGATCGGAAGCCCGAGGCCCCAATAGGCAATTAACGTGATTATTGTAGGCGCTTTCACGTCAGTGATACCGCGTAAAGAACCCAGTCCGATAACCTGGGCGCCGTCGGATAGTTGAAAGAGGCCGGCCATAATCAACAGCTGGGCTGCCAGATGTATGACTTCAGGATTATCGATGTACAGTCCGGCAAGTTGGGTGCGGAATACAACAAAGGCCAACGCGCAAAAGCCCATAAAAATCAATGCCATCTGATAGCTTGTGAAAGACACTTCGCGCATGGTATGGTAATCTTTTTGACCCAACTGATTGCCCACCCGAATGGTAGCAGCCGAAGATATCCCCGTCGCTGCCATATAGCTTACAGAAGCCAGGTTAATTGCTATTTGATGCGCCGCAAGGGCTACAGTGCCCAGCCAGCCCATCATAATAGCTGCCATGCTAAAGGTGGTCACTTCAAATGTAAACTGCATACCCATCGGGAAGCCCAACCGCAAAATTCGACCGATCACTTTAGCGCCCCATTGAAAAGGGTTTAGTTGATGTGTGTAGGAGTGAAAGCGATGGTTGTTTTTTATAAACATGAATATCGCCACTGCCATTATTATTCGTGAAATCAAAGTAGAAACACCAGCGCCATTCAGGCCCATAGCCGGAAAGCCAAGTTTTCCGAAGATCAATATGTAGTTGAAAATGACGTTTAAAATATTTGCCCCTACTGAAATGTACATGGCCTCCTTTGTATACGACAACCCTTCGACAAACTGCCGCTGTGCCTGGTAGAACATCAATGGAATGAGACTAAAGCCAATAATGGACAGATATGGTTTTGCCAGCGCCACCACTTCTTCAGGTTGTCCGATGTAATGCATCAGGGGGAGGCCTGCCTGTAATAAAATGGCTAAAGCAATTCCAAGTATCAATAATATCCAGGTGCCATTTACTAAGGCAATCCTGATGCGTTCGATGTTCTTTTCGCCATCAGCTTGCGCAATCAATGGGGTCATAATAAAACTGGTGCCAATACCAAATACCATAATTACAGCAAAAAGACTGTTCGCCAGTGAGGCTGCAGCGAGAGGCGCCTTGCCCAGTTGCCCTACCATCAGGCTATCGGCCACCCCGACCATGATATGGCCCAACTGGCTCATCATAACCGGAAGCGCTAGCTTTAATGTCTTTCGGCCGTGCTTTTTAAGTAGGTCAGTCATTTTACCCTTTGTGCAGAGCTTTCAACCGTTGCAAAAGCGGAGGATGCGAATAATGCACAAATACATAGGCCGGATGAGGCGTCAAGTTGCTTAGGTTGTGCATTGAAAGCTTTTTTAAAGCCGACTCAAGCGCTTTACCACTGTAGGTATCCCGTGCATAAGCATCTGCCTCAAATTCATTCTTACGGCTCCACAGATTCATAAAAATGCCAATAGCATTGGAAATGGGAGAAAACAATAACGTAAATGCGATTAGATTCAAATGTATGGCATTTTGTGCACCACCAAGCGCTTTTGAAAAGGTAGGGTTGAAGATTACCAATGACAGTAAAAACAAAATAATACCGGTTTGGACAATAGAGGTCATATAACTGGTAATGATGTGTTTTCTTTTGTAATGCCCAACCTCATGGGCCAATACCGCCACTAACTCTTCCTCAGAATGGTTTTCAATAAGCGTATCGAACAGTACGATCTTTTTCTTTTTACCAATTCCCGAGAAAAAGGCGTTGGATTTGTTGGATCGCTTTGATCCATCCATTACATAAATGTTATCGAGCGGGAAATTAACTTTCTGGCTGTAGTTTTCTATTGCGGCTTTTAATGAGCCGTTCTCAAGAGGCGTCAGCTTATTGAAAAGTGGTAATATCAGCGTTGTGTAAAACATGTTCATGAAAAGGGTGAACGCCGAAATAATAAGCCAGAAATAAAACCAGAAATTTTGTCCGAAATACTGAATAAGAAGAAGCAATACGTAAAGAATGCCGCCTCCTAAAATAGCAGCGAGAAGGTAACCTTTCAGTTTATCGGTAAAGAATATTTTTGGGGTGGTTTTATTAAATTCATATTTCTTTTCAATCACAAAGGTTTCATACCATTGAAATGGAATATTCACGATATCGCTCACGATGAATAATAAACCGAAGAAAGCAATGGAAAGAAAAATGCCTTCACCCAGTGCAAATCTGAGTGTGGCATCGAGCCAGCCAAAGAATCCTGTCAATAGCAAAACAATCGCCACAACATAATAAAATGCGGACATCACAAAACTAAACCTGGCATTTTCGCGGGTGTACGCCATCGACTTTTGGTACTTTTCCTCTTTGTAAACACCACTTAGAGACTCAGGTAGTTTATATCGAAGGGCACGAAGGTTCAATATGTCCAGTGTACGTTCTACGATAAAGTCGAAAGTGATTATACCAATGATGATATAAAGCAGTGTTGTTGCGTCCATGATTCCCATTTTGGTTTGCAAAATTAGCAAAGTATTAGAGATACAAATCCCGCAGGGCAAAAATGTTTAACGCACAATTATTTTTTCAATTGAAATCGGGAAGATTCGAAGCAACCTATTATAATTATTTTGTGCAGAGTCCTATACTAAAACCAGAGTTTATCGCAATGGGAAATGAACTATCAGATGCGAAATACCGGTAATAATAACCGCCGTCCCCATCTGAAACATAAGCATAACCCAGACCGATGTGCCAGTCGATGCTAAACCTTTCTCCAATAATCCATTGCTTACCATAGTTGATCATCAGGCCAATTGAAAATATCTGATCACCGGAACGTCTTCCATCAAGATCCAAATCATCTTCGAAATTTGATTCCCCAACTTCAAATGCACTAATGGTCAGCTCAGGACGAAAATAGCCACCGCTGAGCCGGTTCGTTCCATAGGTGCCTTCTCGGGCAAATGTAGGCTTGAGTTTGAATTTTGGCCCTGCTGAAACGAAAAAACCTTTGTCATTTACGTTTTTATCAGGTTGCGTGCCCAGTCCGATTATTCCAAGTTTAGTTTCCAGGCTAATCCTACTTTGTCAA
>DNTA01000259.1 GCA_003500135.1 Cytophagales bacterium
TATGAATAATTCCGGTTAATTACACTATTCGTATTTGAGCGACCGGGCAGGGTTGACCATGGCCGCTTTGAGCGATTGAAAACTGGTGGTCAACCAGGCAATCACAAAAGTGATCAATCCGGCGTAGATATAAATCTCCACACCTATATCAATCTGGTATTTAAAGTCGCTCATCCACCAGTTTTTTATGAAAAATGAACATGGAACTGCTATTACAAAGGCAATAGCCACCAACTTACTGAATTCTTTGGTTAGTAATATGATAATGTCTTTTGTGGATGCGCCCATCACCTTGCGGATCCCCATTTCTTTGGTCTTCTGCTGTGCAGTAAAAGCCGACAAGGCAAATAACCCCAAACAACCAATTACAATGGCAACGATAGAAAAGCCAAGGAATATTTTTCCTACGCGTATTTCCCTGTTGTAAAACTCCATGAACTGATCATCCATAAAAGTGTAGCTGAATGGGTTTCCGGCTCCGACTTTCTGCCACACTTTTTCCGATGCTTTGATCAGGTCCTGGGTATGGCCCGTTTGATATTTAATGGCAATGTAGCCATTGGCATCATCTATTCGCATGGCCAACGGGCCGATTTGTTCTTTCAAAGATTGATAATGAAAGTCTTTTACCACTCCGATGACTTCCATTTTTGCAAGTCCATGCATAGGATTTTCCGGAGTGGGCATATCAATATATGTCCTAACAGTTTTTCCTATTGGGTTTTTGTACCCAAGTCTTTTTGCCGCAGTCTCGTTTATGATGACAGCAGCAGTATCCGTGGCATGATCACGATCAAAGTTCCTTCCCTTGATCAGCTTGATCCCCATGGTGTTCAGGTAATCATAATCTACGTTCCAGCTTTGCATCAATATGGCGTTGTCGTCCAACAATGGCCCCTCACCCCAAAAGGCAGTATTGGATCGCCACGATTGTACGGGCAGATAACCGGTTACAGATGCACTTTTAACATAGGGTTCTTTTTCTATTTCCTTTTTAAATGTCTTTGTTTTATCATCAAGCGACCAGGCATCGTTGATCAACAGGATTTGATCCTTATGGAAACCCAGCTCCGTATTTTGAACAAACTGTAATTGCTTGTAAATAATGGCTGTGCCAATAAGCAAAAATATCGAAATGGTAAACTGGAATACCACAAGCCCTTTTCGCAGGAATGCCCCTCGTTTACCGGAATAAAGGCTGCCTTTGAGCACCACCGCGGGGTCGAATTTAGAAATATAGAATGCCGGATAACTACCCGCCAAAAGGCCTACTATGATCCAAACGCCGATAAGTACCAAAATTGTATTGATGTTGGTAAGGTAGTCTATTGATAAGCTCTTTCCGGATATTTCATTGAAAAAGGGAAGGCTGAGTTCCAATAAACCTAGTGAAAGCACCATGGCAAAGGCTGTGATCAGCATAGATTCTGTTAAAAACTGACCGATCAATTGCTTTTTAAATGAGCCCAGTACTTTTCTGATACCCACTTCTTTCGCCCTTGTGGCTGAACGCGCTGTGGCCAGGTTCATAAAATTGATACAGGCAATGATCAGAATAAAGCAAGCTACTGCGCCGAATAAATAGATATAAGTAGTGTTTCCGGTAGAGGTATAGTCGAATTCGAAATTGCGGCCCAAGTGTATGTCTGTAATCGGCTGCATATCGAAGGTCATCATTGAGCCTTTTTTGCCGGCTTCATCCACGGTTTCTTCCACACCCATAAATTGTTTGGCCTGTGGATAAACATATTTTTCGCTTATCTGCTGGGTTTTCTCTAAAAAGGCCTCAGGGTCGGTACCTTCTTTTAACAACACATAAGTAGGGAAGTTATTGCTCAGCCATACACCGTTTTGAGCCTCTTCACGTGACGACATCGAGATCAGGATGTTATAAAAGACGTGTGCATTTTTTTTCGGATCCTTAAATACTGCCGTCACTTCACATTTACGTGTATTGTCCATAATAAGTGTCTGCCCGATCGGGTCTTCATCTCCAAAATGCCTTTTGGCCACTGACTCGCATATTGCAATGGTATTCGGGCGGTTCAGGGCTGTTTTGGCTTCACCTTTTATAATTTCATAGGAGAAAATGTCAAAAAAGGTGCTGTCGGCATATATCACATGTTTTTCCTTCAGGTTCTGGTCTTCTCTTTTCACAAAAAAGTCACCGCTGTAGCTTAAACGAAGGGCGGATTCTACTTCGGGGTATTCACGCATCAATACATCTGCAAAAGGCGCAGGACTGAGCGGGCCGACAAAGCTATTATCTCCAAACTGTACATTGGATATCATTCGATAGATACGGTCTTTATTCTCAAAGTGGCTGTCATAACTCACTTCATCAATAATAAAGAACATGATCAACAGAAAGCAGGTGATCCCCGTAGCCAGCCCAAGTATATTGATAACGCTGTAGAACCGTTGTTTTACAAGGTTTCTTAGTCCTATTTTTATAAAATTAAAAAACATAATTGCTCTGTTTGAGGTGAATTATACGTGAAAGGCCTCTTTTATATTTTCAGTGACAATCTTGCCATCAAACAGGTTTACTGTCCTATAGGCATAGTTGGCATCATACGGTGAGTGCGTCACCATGGCGATAGTAGTGCCCGATTGATTGAGTTCTGAAAGCAGGTTCATCACCTCTTCACCATTGGTAGAGTCGAGGTTACCGGTCGGCTCATCGGCTAAAATCAACGCAGGGTTGGCTATAATAGCCCTGGAAATGGCTACACGTTGCTGCTGACCTCCCGATAACTGCTGGGGGTAGTGGTTTTTGCGGTGCATGATATTCATGAGTTCCAGCGCTTCCTCAACACGTTCTTTCCGTTCTTTTGCAGGGGTTTTTAAATAGAGGAGCGGTAGTTCAACATTTTCAAATACCGATAATTCGTCGATCAGGTTGAAGCTTTGGAAAACGAAGCCAATGTGTCCTTTTCGAAGGTCAGCTCTTTGCCGTTCGCTATATCCGGCTACTTCCTTTTCGCCAAACTTATAGCTTCCGTTATTCGGGCTGTCGAGCATACCGATTATATTGAGCAGGGTAGATTTACCACAACCTGACGGGCCCATGATAGCTATGAATTCTCCTTTTTTAATATGCAGGCTGATATTGTCCAGCGCAGTGGTCTCCACTTCATCAGTGGTGTAGATCTTTGAAATATCGGTTAATTGTATCATAATGGTATTGTTTTCTATTCGAGAATTATTACATCTTTATCATTAAAAGGATCATAGGTTGAAGTGATGATCTGGTCCCCGGGTTCAAGGCCATCGACCACCTCATAATATTGAAGGTTCTTTCTTCCGAGTTTGATCTCCTTCCTGACCGCTTTATCGCTGTTTTCACCAATTACATACGCCCATTGGCCGGCAGTAGACTGAAAATAAGAACCTCTCGGTACCAGTAAGGCTTCTTTAGATTTGCTCAGAGCTATCGTCAGGCGAACACTAAGGCCACGCTTGATGTCCTTTGGAATTTCTTCCAAAAAGGCGAGGTCTGCTTCAAATACCCCGTTGGATACATTCGGATAAATTTTAGTGATCCTCAGTGGATGTTTTTTATTATCATAGGTAAAAGAGGCATCAAGTCCGGTATCTATTTGTGAAAGATAAATTTCGTCGATTTCAGCACGTACTTTAAAGCTGCCTAATTCGTCTACCTGCCCGAGTCGCTGACCGGGGGAAACAGACTGCCCGAGCTCTAACTGTGGGGTGGACAAAATGCCATTAATTGGGGCTTTAATTGTAAGGTTTTCCAACATGCGGCCAACTGTGGCAAGGCTTTGAACCATTCTTTTTTCCGATTCGTTGAGCTGACGCAATTGATCAGCAACTGACATGGAATCCTTCAGGAATGATTCATACGTATATTCCCTTCGTCGAAGGTTATATAGATATTCTTCTTCCACAGCCTCAAAGTCTTCTTTCGAAATAAGGTCGTCTTCAAAAAGGGCCTTATTACGTTCATATCTTGGTTTTAATAAGTTAATGCGATAATCGATCTCAGCAAGTTGTGTTTGTAGGCTTAGGCTATTTTGCTCCATTGATAACCTGGTATTGCGAAGCAGGTTAATTTGTTCATAAAGCTGTGCTTCGCGGTTTAACACGTCGAGCTGCACGGCGGTGTTATTGAGCGTCATGATAACATCACCTTTTTCCACAATTGCACCGGATTTTAAGTGAATATCCTGGATCACACCACCTTCTATAGCATCCAGATAACGCGTGTGATAGGGTACAACGGTACCATCTTCCACAATGGTTTCCTGAAATGATCCAACTACCACATTGCCAATCGTTACCTTTTCACGATCAACCTTCTGTGAGGTCTGGCGATCAGCAAAAAGGAACTGGTAGCTGATAAATAAGAATGCCAAAACGCCTAAACTGATTAGGGTTATACGTTGTGGGGTCCATTTTTTCTTTTGTATTATCCGGTCCATAAAAAAATATTTGGCAATCTTAGTCGTTAAGTATATGCCAATAGTGGCGCCACTTTTGTTAATAATTGGTAATCAACTATTTATATGTATTACATATTGTACGTTTCCGTTCAACAATGAACGTGGGCGTCCGCCAGCGGACGGTTGAGCGGTTGGATTTATTGATAAACGGTTAACCATATGTGTGTTTTGCAATTGGACAAAGTAAGTTCCACCACTATAATTAAGCAATAATGATGGGCTATTGGCCATATACCTTTTGCCGGAGCCAGATTTTTATGCATATTTGGTACCTGACATTTATTATTGCATACATGGGTGATAAGAGTGAAAAAAGCGGCAAGATTTTGATTGTCGACGATAATGAAGATTTACTAAGGGCAGCCAGAATGTTTTTGAAAAGACATTTTGAGCAGGTTGATATAGAAAAAAATCCGGAAGCTATTCCAACCCTCATTAAAAATGAGCAGTATGACGTGATCATGCTCGACATGAACTTTACCAAAGATGTGAGCAGTGGTCACGAAGGATTTTTATGGTTGGGGAAAATACTTGAGATTGACCCGGCGGCCTCTGTGGTGTTAATTACGGCCTATGGAGATGTTCGTATGGCTGTGCGGGCCATCAAAGAAGGGGCCACTGATTTTGTTTTAAAACCCTGGGATAATGACAAATTGCTTGCGACGCTTTATTCTGCTATGCGGTTGCATGAAAGCCGTGAGGAAGTGATCAACCTGCGGGAACAACAAAAGTTTATGCAGCGCGATGCCGACAGCCGGTATCAGGAGGTAATAGGCAAAAGTGCGTCAATGACCAAAATTTTCAATACCCTCGACAAAGTGGCAGCCACAGATGCCAATGTATTGATTTTGGGGGAAAATGGCACGGGTAAAGAAGTGATTGCCAGGGCTATTCATCGTGCTTCTCATCGTTCCGAAAAAGCATTTATTGGAGTAGATGTCGGCGCTCTGTCTGAAAATTTATTTGAAAGTGAACTTTTTGGTCATAAAAAAGGGGCATTTACCGATGCCAAAGAAGACAAGCCTGGACGATTTGAAATGGCTGAAAAGGGCACTCTGTTTCTTGATGAGATCACGAATATTTCATTGCCTATTCAGGCCAAATTATTATCAGTACTGCAAAACCGAACGGTAACGCGTGTCGGATCCAATAAAAGCAAACCCATCGACATAAGGCTGATAAGCGCTACCAATCAAAACCTTAATGAAATGGTAAGTAGTGGCCAGTTCAGACAGGATCTTATGTACCGCATCAATACGATTGAAATACATTTGCCTCCATTAAGGGAACGCCAGGAAGATATACCGCTTTTGGCCAATCATTTTCTGCAGGTTTATGCCCGAAAGTATAATAAGCAGGTAACCACAATTAATGAAGCCGCTTTGACACGCATGACAAAATATGAATGGCCGGGTAATGTGAGAGAGTTACAACATGCAGTAGAGCGTGCGGTAATTATGAGTGAAGGCCATATTTTAAAGCCCGAAGATTTTTATTTTGGCGCCTCAACTTCTGCAAAGCAGGAAAATCCCCACGTGAAATTAGAAGATTTCCATTTGGAAGAGGTGGAAAAGATCTTGATTCGAAAAGTATTACAGAAATATGATGGCAACATTACCCAGGCCGCCAATGAACTGGGGCTGACGAGATCTTCACTTTATCGTAGATTGGAAAAATATGGGTTATAGGGTCAATTATTTCAGGATAGGCGTTTGGGTGCGTGTATTGCTCATTGCTGTAATACTTGCCCTGTTAGTTCTTAGTGTATTGACGTTTCATAAATATATCGTAGCTGCATTCATCGCACTTCTGCTGACCTACCAAATTATTGAGCTCATTTACTATCTTGAAAACACAAACCGTAAGCTGGCCCGGTTTCTTGATTCAGTTAGATATTCTGATTTTGCTTCGGCTTATTCTATCGATAGTAAGTTAGGACGAAGTTTTCAGCAACTCAATAGTGAATTTAATTCGGTATTAGAAGCATTCCGGCGTACACGTGCGGAGAAAGAGGAAAATCTGCTTTATTTGAATACTGTGGTGCAGCATGTAAAAACAGGGCTAATGGCCGTTGAAGGAGATGGTCATATCAGTTTGATCAATACTACCGCAAGAAAGTTGTTGGATGCCCCTCAAATGCACAATTTGAAGGAAATACAGGCGAAAGATGCCAAATTGTATGAGTTGCTTTCCAACATGAAGCCTGGCGACAAAATTACACAGCGATATCAAAACAAGTTTTTATCGCTTCATGCTACTTCAATAAGGTTACAGGGCAACGATTTATTATTGATAGCCTTTCAGGATATTCAATCTGAATTGCAGATAAAAGAAGTGGAGTCCTGGCAAAAGCTTACACGTGTTCTACGTCATGAGATTATGAATTCAATTACGCCAATAGCCTCGCTGACAAGCACGCTTAACGATATTTTACGCGAAGACATTACGAAAATAAATGATCAAAGCTATCAAATAGATGCCGAAACAATAGAAGATATTGAAGAAGGCCTGGATACTATTGAAAGCAGGAGCCACGGCCTGGTGCAATTTGTGGATGCCTATCGGGATTATACTACAATTCCTCAGCCCAAATTTGCCCAAGTACCAATTTTCAGGTTGTTTGACCATATGAGTCAATTGCTTAAAGGGGAGTTTATGGAAGAGGGCATCGATTTTGCCTGTGAAAACCCACCTGATGAATTTATCATTTTGGCAGACGCCGAATTGGTGGAAATGGTTTTGATCAACCTTTTAAAAAACGCCCGGGAAGCAATCAGGGAAATCGACAATCCCAAAATAAGTGTACAGGCCTATCTGAATGAAGGCGGGAAGGCTTCGATAGATGTAAAGGATAACGGACCGGGTATTATTCCGGAAGCCATAGACAAAATATTCATACCTTTTTATACTACAAAGAAAAATGGTTCCGGTATCGGACTGGCCCTTTCAAGACAAATCATGCAGATGCATGGTGGTAACTTAACGGTAGAATCAGAGCCGCATATTTACACCATT
>DNTA01000002.1 GCA_003500135.1 Cytophagales bacterium
AAATCAAAAATATCGCCCACCAGAAATACGGCCTCCGCGTCGTTCTTAACCTGATCTAACCAACGAATAATTTTCAATTCCCTCGCAAAACTTTGCTTATGATCTGGAGCGCCCAGGTGAAAATCAGAGGCGAAGTATAGTTTGTGGGATTGTTGAAGGTTAAAGTGTAGCGTGTTCATTTCAAAAAAATAAGGCAGCCTTTTTTTTTGGAAAGACTGCCTTCAAATATAAGTGTGTTATACTTTTATTCCTCTTTTTTCTCTTCTATTTTCTCATCTTTCCCCTTCGATGACGTTGACCTGTCATAGCCATTTTCCGAGTTGTTTTCCTCTTTTTTATCGGTAACTTCAGCCTCATCGACTTTTGTATCATCTACTTTTGAAGTAAAAGCTTCGTAAGTGGTAGGTTTGCCAAAAGGCCTTTTTCCTATCAACCTTTCGAGGTCACTCTGGAAAATGATCTCTTTTTCCAAAAGCTCTTTTGCCAGTATTTCAAGTTCATTTTTCTTGTCGAGAAGAAGCTTTTTAGTTCTTTCATAAGCCATGCTTATTAGTTTTTTCACCTCCTCATCAATCAGTTTGGCCGTTTCTTCGGAATAAGGCTTTGTAAAGTTATATTCTGATTGTTTACTATCGTAAAATGAAATATTACCTATTCTGTCATTCATTCCATACATAGTTACCATGCTGTAGGCCATCTTGGTAACTCTTTCGAGGTCAGACAGAGCCCCGGTAGAAATTTTACCGAAAATTATTTCTTCCGCTGCACGTCCTCCAAGCGTCATACACATTTCATCCAAAAGCTGTTCTGTTTGATACAAGAACTGTTCTTTGGGTAGATATTGCGCATAACCCAAAGCGGCAACGCCCCGGGGCACAATACTCACCTTGACCAACGGGTCGGCATGTTCCAGAAACCATCCGGCCACGGCGTGTCCTGCTTCATGATGGGCTACGATGTTTTTTTCCTCTGGCGAAATAATTTTGTTTTTCTTTTCCAGTCCACCAATTACCCGGTCTATCGCGTCATGGAAGTCCTGCATATCTACTTCAGCCTTATTACGACGAGCTGCAATTAAAGCAGCTTCATTGCAGACATTGGCAATTTCAGCCCCCGCAAAACCGGGCGTCTGAGCGGCGAGTTTTTTAGGATCTACAACTTTAGACAACTTTATGGGTTTCAAATGCACCTTAAAAATAGCTTCTCTGCCAATCAGGTCTGGTTTATCAATGCTGATTTGTCTGTCAAATCGACCAGGTCGAAGTAAGGCCGGGTCAAGCACATCGGGACGGTTACTTGCAGCAAGAATGATCACACCTGAGTCGGTTGAAAATCCATCCATTTCCACAAGCAGTGAGTTGAGCGTATTTTCACGCTCATCATTCGATCCCGGCATCTGCCCTCTACCACGATGTCGGCCTATGGCATCGATCTCATCGATAAAAACGATACATGGGGCTTTTTCTTTGGCTTGTTTGAAGAGATCCCGCACCCTTGCAGCGCCAACACCCACGAACATTTCTACGAAGTCTGACCCCGATAAAGAAAAGAATGGCACTTCAGCTTCTCCTGCCACCGCTTTGGCCAATAAGGTTTTACCTGTTCCCGGGGCACCCACTAATAGCGCCCCTTTAGGTATTTTACCACCCAGCTTAGTGAATTTTGAAGGTTCCTTTAAAAACTCAACAATTTCCTTTACTTCCTCTTTGGCCTCATCGAGCCCGGCAACATCTGTAAAAGTGATTTTTACCTTATTTTCAGCATCGAAAAGCGCTGCTTTAGACTTTCCAATATTGAATATCTGTCCTCCTGGACCACCCGTGCCCGTCATCCTGCGCATAAGGAACCAGAATACAAAAAGAATGACCAGAAAGAAACCCCAGTTAAATATGTAAGTGGTAATGTCCGATCTTTTGTCGACATGGTAGCCAATCCTTTTGTCTTCCGCCAATTGGTTTTCAAGCTCATTGAAGTTCTCAATAAAACTGTCGGCAGAAACTATTTTGACTATAGCATGAGGGCCCGATTGAAACATAAACGAATCGGGTACCTTTACGGAGGGATATTTATTATTGGTAATCGCTTCATCTTTTAATGTAACCTCTACTATGTTTTGGTTTTCGATGATCTGCACCTTCTTAACATCACCATTAAGGTACATATCCTTAAATTCCCTGAAGGTGATATCGTTGGTGGTGTTGTTGTTGAAAAAGAATACCGATAATACCAAAATCACCAAAGACAAAATGATCCAAAGCTGATAATTCGGCCTTGGGTTTGGCTTTGGTATGTATCCTTTTTTCTTTTGGTTTGTACTCATTATTATGTTTTTTAAAAAATCGCTTTTTCTATATCTCTAATACACTCTATCCTAACTGATTAAAACTATAAAAGTTGCTTATTCCTCCTCGTATCTGGTGATGTCGGCATCTCCCCACAAATCCTCAAGACCATAAAAATTACGGGTATCTTCTTTGAAAATATGGGTAACCACATTGACATAGTCCAACAAAACCCACTCCTTAATGTTTAGGCCTTCCTTATGCCAGGGGTCCTCTCCACCAATTTTAAAGACTTGTTCTTCCACCGAGCGGGCTATCGATTCGACCTGTGTATCGGATGTGCCGGAACAAATGATGAAATAATCTGCTATTGCGTTGTTTATATTACGAAGGTCAAGAACTGCAATTTCTTTTCCTTTTTTTTCCTGAATGCCTTTTACAATTACTTTACTTAAATCTTCGGAAGTTAGCGTATCTTTGCCTTCTGTCATTCGTTTCGTTTAAATTAAATACCAATAATATACATTTCATTGAACAAAATTTTTACCAATACCATATTTGTAGGAAAAAAACACATAAACCTGCCAAGTTGTCATTCTACAAATGACTTAGCCGCGAGCATGGCAGCAAATAATGACTTTCGGGAAGGTACGTTAATTAGTACTGATGACCAAACTAAAGGCCGTGGACAAATTGGTAATACTTGGGATTCGGAACCTGCTCAAAACATTACCTGCAGTTTGATGCTCAGGCCACAGTTCTTAGGCCCAAACCATACATTTTACCTGAACATTATCACCTCACTGGCCATTTGTAAAACATTGGAACAATACCTGCCGGGTAATAAAATTAAAATCAAATGGCCCAACGATGTGTATGTAAATGAAAAAAAAATAAGTGGCATATTGATTGAAAACTCATTGCAAACCAACAAAATTGGATTGTCAATTATTGGTATAGGCCTCAATGTAAATCAAAAGCATTTTAAAGTTTCGAATGCTATTTCCATGTATCAGCTTTCAGGTGATTTGTTCGATCGCTTCGTTATCATGCAAAAACTCATGGTGAATTTCGAACAATACTATTTCATGCTCAAAAACCAACAATTTGCCCTGCTCAGGGAGGCATATCTCGATCAGCTTTACTGGAAAAACGAAATTCATGTTTTTAAAGTCCATAATGAATTAATTAACGGGATGATAAAAACAATAGATGATCACGGCAGATTGGTGGTAGAGCATGAAAGCAAAACCGTTTGCTACAACTTCAAGGAAATACAATACCATAAATAGTACATCAAAAAACAGGACTTATTTTAATTTTAATATTATACATTCTATTTTTGCAATCTAATTTAAAATCGAGCAAAATGCCGGAAACGAAATTAAAGTACAAAGTAAAAGACATCGCCCTGGCGGAATGGGGTAGAAAAGAGATCAAGCTTGCAGAAGCTGAAATGCCCGGACTGATGACCATAAGAAAAGAATATGGGCCTTCTAAGCCATTGAAGGGCGCCAGAATATCCGGATGTCTGCATATGACCATTCAAACGGCTGTGTTAATTGAAACTCTGGTTGAATTGGGCGCTAATGTAACCTGGTCATCCTGCAATATTTTTTCCACACAGGATCATGCCGCCGCAGCAATAGCCGCAGCCGGAATTCCGGTATTTGCCTGGAAAGGCATGACCGAAGAAGAATATGAGTGGTGTATTGAACAGACACTTTATGCTTTTGACGACGAGCAGCCGTTAAACATGATCCTCGATGATGGGGGTGACCTGACCAATACGGTGTTGGATAAACATCCTGAATTAATTGATTCGATCAAGGGTATATCAGAGGAAACCACTACAGGCGTATTGAGGTTGTATGAACGCATGAAAAACGGTACGCTCCCAGTACCCGCCATAAATGTTAATGATTCAGTTACGAAATCTAAATTTGACAACAAATACGGCTGTAAAGAATCGTTGGTAGATGCGATCAGAAGAGCAACAGACGTAATGTTAGCTGGAAAAGTAGCGGTTGTAGCCGGATATGGAGATGTTGGAAAAGGATCGGCTCAATCACTTCGCGGTGCCGGTGTGCGTGTAATCGTCACTGAAATTGACCCGATTTGTGCTTTGCAGGCGGCCATGGATGGCTTTGAAGTGAAGAAAATGGTTAATGCCATACCTCGTGCCAACATTATTGTAACAGCAACCGGCAATAAAGACATCATTTCAGAAGAACACTTCAAATTGATGAAGGATAAGACCATTGTATGCAACATTGGCCATTTTGATAACGAAATTGATGTTGCCTGGTTAAAGAAAAATTATGGCCAGACTAAGGATACCATAAAGCCACAGGTGGACATGTACAATATCGATGGAAATGAAATTCTTCTTTTGGCCGAAGGAAGACTGGTTAACCTCGGATGCGCCACCGGTCACCCTTCATTCGTAATGTCCAATTCCTTTTCTAATCAAACTTTAGCGCAGATAGAGCTATGGCAATATTCAGACAAATACGACAATGCTGTTTATACACTTCCAAAGCATTTGGATGAAAAAGTAGCTGAGTTGCATTTGGCGAAAATTGGTGTTGAACTAGACAGGCTTACCGAAGATCAAGCCAAGTATATTGGCGTTGATATCAACGGCCCGTTCAAACCCGAATATTACAGGTATTAATATCTATTCTTAAACAAGTATATTAAAGGAGGCATGGCCTCCTTTTTTTATTCACCATCATTTTCCAGCAAAAAAGCATGACAATTTTCATTGTTTGGAACCGTAAGGCATATTAATTTCGCAGCTCAATATTGCTTTGATGTATAAAAGCAGAAATACATATCGACCTGCCCACTATTTCAAACACTGGAGCCGCAAAGGCTATGCAGCGCTGGCTTCGCTGAATATAATAGTTCACATCTCACGCCTCAAGACTGATATCAGCCAGCGTTTAGCCAGTAAAGGCATCAACGATCCTGTTGATCAATCCAATGATCGATTGGTTCTGCATAGTGATATTGAAGTTGGATTAAAAAAGTACCCTGAAGTAGAAAAACTTCTTTATTGGAGTTTATTATTGAGCTGGATGACATGGATTGGCTTTCTGAATGAAATATTAAAGAATAGCCGTGTGGAAGAAAAGTCAGGTCAACCGAAGCCTGCGTATACTCGTTCTTATCTGCTATTTTCTTCTATTCCATCTCTCCTTCTTTCCTTAGCATTTTATTTTGATCATACATCATACAACACTTTAAAGTTATTATCAGAATATGAGAAAGTTATTACTCATAGCGGGCATGCTATGCCTTTACTTGAGTGGTCATGCACAAAGTGACACAACGGTTTACTTAAATAATGTGGAGGTGACCGGCAACAGGATGAACATCCGTTTTTCTGAATCTTCCAGAAATGTAAATATTATTGATCGCGAGGAAATAAAAGCCATGCCGGCCCAGAGTCTACCTGAAATCCTGAGTTATGTGCCAGGTGTCGACATACGTCAGCGTGGCCCGATAGGTGTACAGTCAGATATAAGCATCAGAGGGGGATCTTTTGAGCAAACACTGGTTATGTGGAATGGCATTAAGATGACCGACCCCCAAACAGGGCATCATATGATGAATGTACCCATCAACAATACCGTATTGGATAGAGTGGAAGTCATAAAAGGGCCTGGCGCCAGAATATATGGCCAGAATGCCTATGCCGGAGCGGTGAATTTCATTACCCGGCCACCTTCTGAAAGAAAGGTTTTTCTAAATTCCTACTATGGCGCTTTCAATTCTTATGGCGCTACGGCCGGAATATCATTGCCAGTAGGTTCTTTAAAGCAGTACGCTTCTGTAGGGTTCGACAAATCTGACGGGTATCGTTACAACACCGATTATGATATTCAAAATCTATTCTATCAGGCAGAGCTGGCCGCAGGACCAGGTCAGTTGCAGGTGCTATTCGGGCATACGGATCGTAATTTTGGTGCAAATGGCTTTTATGCCTCACCGGTCTATACCGATCAATATGAAGAGGTTACGACTACTGTTTCAAGTATAAGTTATCAATACCAATCCAACAATTGGCAGTTTACCCCCAGGGTTTCCTGGAGAAGAAACCGTGATTTTTACTTATTCATCAGAGATAATCCGGAAGCCTATGAAAATCTTCACCTGACCAATACCCTTTCACTGGAACTAAATGCCTACAATGAAAATAAACTTGGCCGCACGGGTGTTGGTATTGAGTACCGGGACGAAAATATTGAAGGTGACTGGGTACGAGGTGGAGAAAGAACTAAAAGCAGTTTTGATGGATTCTCAAGAACTAATATTGGGATATTTCTAGAACACAGGCTCAAAATTAACCATCTAGATGTGACCCCAGGGATATATATTGGTGATTATAATGAATTTGGCACGCAGGCTTTTCCTGGCATTGATTTGGGTTATCAAATAAATGACGCCTTAAGAGTTTATGGAAATATAGGTAATTCATTTCGCCTTCCTTCAGCTACTGACTTATTCTATTCAAGTCCTTCAGAAATTGGTAATGAGAATTTAAATCCTGGTGAGGCATGGACTTTTGAAATTGGAAGTAGGTATATGAAAAATAGTTTGAGTCTTGAAGCAAACTTGTTTAAAAGAAATAACAGTAATTTAATCGATTGGGTATTAAATCCTGATGATTCTATTTGGTATGCTCAAAATTTTGAAGGAGTGAAAACTTATGGACTTGAGTTCAGTGCCCAAAGAATATTTGATCCTGCAAGTTGGATTCAACGCATACAATTTTCCGGTAACTTCCTGAACCAAAGCCTGGCAGATCAGGAAGTGACCAGTAGGTATTCGCTGGAGCACATCCGTCATCAGTTGATACTAAATGTGCACCATAAGTTATTTGCAGGTATTAAGAATGATCTGAGGATAAGGTATATCGACAGAGTAGGACAGGCGCCTTATTGGTTGGTCGACGACAGGATTTATTACCAGAAGGACCAATTTCAGATATTTGTAGAGGCGACCAATTTACTAAATACCAGTTATACGGAAGTGATGACCCCAATGCCTGGCAGATGGTTTCGAGCGGGCCTTCAATTAAATCTGGAATTTTAGAAAAATTAAAAAGGAGGCTTTGGCCTCCTTTTTTATTTTTTGAAACGGATCAATGCTGATTGACCTCAACCCAGCTTCTGGCTTGTATACCGGAATAGTTTTGTATCTCCTGATATTTTTGGTAAAGGGGATAGAACTCTCCCAATTGGGCTTTCATCATTTTAGCTTCAATTTCATCGCCCATCGAGCTCATCAACTCTTCGATAAATGTTTTTTGATAAGGGCAATAAGCAACCCGGTAATCATCGCCGACACCCGCTGCATCAGCTGCCAGTTGGATAGCGTCTTGCAATCCTCCGAAAACATCGATCAAACCAATTTCTTTTGCTTCAATACCTGACCAAACTCTTCCGGAAGCTACTTCCTTGAGCTCATCCAAAGGCATATTACGGCCTTCAGCAGCTTTTGAAGTAAAGGTTTCATAACCTTCCTCAATCATATTTTGAATAATCTGCTTCTCTGCATCCGTCATGGGTCGCGTTACGTTTCCTAAATCTGAGAATTCTCCTGTTTTTACATTGTCGAAAGTCACCCCGAGCTTGTTTTCCATCATCTTTTCAATATTGAACATAAGGCCAAAAATACCTATGGAGCCCGTAATAGTAGTAGGCTGGGCAACTATTGTATCACAGCCCATGGCCATGTAGTAACCACCCGATGCACTTACGTCAGACATGGAAGCGATGATAGGTTTTTCTTCTGCCGCCTGTATTACTTCCCTCCACATTAGATCACTTGCAAGAGCACTTCCACCTGGGCTGTTTATTCTAAGCACTATGGCCTTCACACGGTCGCTCTGCCTTGCTTTACGAATCTCTTTGGCAAACTTATGACCTCCTATCTGGTTGGTTTCCCCATCGCCATTTACGATTTCCCCGGTGGCCACAATCACCGCAATTTTATTCCTGGAAATATCAGATTTCTCTATGGATTTAATGTATTTGCTGTGGCTGATGAATTCAATGTCATCATCGTCTTCAATACCCAATTCAGAGCGCAAGTAATCATTCACTTCATCTTTGTAATACAACTCGTCGACCAATTGAAGCCTTTTTGCATCTTCAGCATTTCTGGCCAGCATTTTGTCGGATATTTCAGCCACTCTTTCCACACTTAATCCTCTTGCTTCTGCCATGTTTTTGATCATAAAGTTATTAATGTTATTCATGTAGGCTTCTGCCTGCTCTCGTGCTGCTTCACTCATATCCTCTCTTAAAAAAGGTTCTACTGCACTTTTGTAGGTACCCACCCTAAATACTATGGGTTCCACCTCGAGTTTCTCGAATGTCTTTTTCAGATATACACTATTATAGCTCAACCCATTCAGCTCGACCATCCCATAAGATGGATTAAGAAAAATTTTGTCTGCTGCAGTTGCAAGATAATAGGCTCCTTCCGAGTAATATTCGCTGTAAGCAATTACAAATTTTCCGGATGTTTTAAAATCCATAATGGCATTTCTTATCTCTTCTGATGAGGCATAGCCTGCCAAAACCACCGGAAGCTTTAGGTAAACCCCTTTTATTTTTTCATTGTTTTTAGCATGATTGAGCGCCTTTCTGATCTCTATTAATCCAATACCTTTTTCTCCTGCCAGTGCAGTGATTTCCGCAAGAGGATCTTCATTCTCTCGTTCAAAAATAGGCCTGGAAAAATCGATACTTAGCACTGAATTTTCTTTGACCTCTACTTTGTCTTCACTTGCAGCAATCATGCTGAAAATGCCTATGATTAGAAAGAAGGACAAGATGCTAAATAAAACTAGCCCGACTATTGTGGCCAATGTACTTGTAAGGAAATTTTTCATATTCAATTATTTTACAATACTTTTTAGAAATTTTTGGTTAAACGGGTTTGATCATCACTATTCTATTAACTTCAATTATATTATATTTTTTGATCTTAGTAAAGAATATTTGGATATCTGCATGATTTAAAGGATGAAAGGAATATATCTGCTTTTAGGTAGTAATATGGGCGACAGGCAAATAACTTTGGAAGAGGCAAAAAACTATATTTCCAAGTCTGCAGGCAATGTATTACAGGAAAGCCAACTTTATGAGACGGCAGCCTGGGGCATTGAAGATCAGCCTGATTTTATCAACCAGGTATTGGAAATAGAATCTAACCTGTCACCTGAATTCTTAATTTATGAACTTTTAAACATCGAAAAGGAAATGGGGCGCGTGCGTGAGGTAAAATGGGGCCAGCGATTAATAGACATTGACGTCTTGTATTATGGACAAAAAATAGTACAAACTCCCCGTTTAAAAATACCACACCCTGAAATCCCTAACAGACGTTTTACACTTGTTCCGCTCTGTGAATTAAGTCCGGATTTTGTTAATCCAAAAATGTCAAAAACCAATCGGATGCTGTTGAAAGAATGTACGGACGAACTGGGAGTGAGGCTTTTTACAAAATAGCTTGGTAAACGGGGCCCTAATAATTCCCTAAAGAAGCTTTTAAATAAATTTAATAGGACTATGCAATATTTATTGCCTGAATAAAGTTTTTCAATGTGAAAATTGTCTTAGATTTATACCACTAAACTACCTATCGGATACGAACAATAAAAAAAGGGCCCAACTGTGCCCTTTTTTCATAAACCTAATTTTACTATTTATTAACCATTCCGCACTCTTCTCAAAACGCGCACTTCAAATCTTCTTTGGTTGCGTTCCATTATAAATACATTGTCACAAGTTCCATCACCATAGTCGATGGTAGTATCGGAAAATCCTTCCAGTCGAATTACCTTTACACCGGATACCGGAATAAAATTTCTTCTTGGGTAGCACGATCGTTTGAATACAATGGTTTCAAGGATTTCACTGCTGTAAGCTAATCCCCCTCTGGTGGTTCCTTCGGCGCTTCCATCGAGATGACGCTCATCTTCTATTGGATTAAGCGCCCTGATCCTTTTAACGGTGTGATCAGCATCTCTTGTGGCAAATGTAACGTCGGGCCATGTGAGTTTACCGTTTTCAAGTGTGATTTGGAATTTTAAAGTATCGGAAGTATCATCAGCCAGGTTCGTTCGTGTTCTTACACCTTCTACCTGAATACTATCGACATAAAAATCGTCGAAGGTCATGGTATGGACTGCTCCAGGCACAAATATTCTGTCAGTGTATGTGATGATTACCTTACCTTGTAAAAGTCGATCTTTCCAATCATAGCATCCTTCGCCGAAATCGACAGTAATTACGTTATTCTCTTTATCATGTGATACATCTGCACACCTGAGAGGATTAGACTCATCTTCCATCAATCTTCCCGAATTATCTGCTTCAAGGGCAGCATAAAACCCGATGTCATCCACATCGCCGAAAGTTTCATCCATTACTGCTTCACTTTCAGCTGCCTCCAATTCCTGTTCGGTAAAAGAAGCCGGTTCTACATTATCGCTATTACAGCTAAATAGACCATCCTCAGAT